>JBAQHZ010000271.1:0-5407 GCA_049288585.1 Chania sp. | reverse complement strand
CTCATTCCCCTACCTCAAGATGTGAACAAGAGACAGCTCCCACGGGGAGAGGGGGCGACTCCTTTAGCCATTGCGCATGATTATGCAGTTTTGCGCTTAACTGACCGGCATTAGGCATGAGCGCCGGTTTTTCGAACCAACCAATACCGATCAATAAATCACTTTATGGCCGTAGCTTTCCAGGATCCCTTTAACGCGATCCATGGTGTCGGCTTTTGGTGGGCGGACGCCATCCAGTTTGTATTCCTCGCCCATCGCCACCCATTTATGCTTGCCCAATTCGTGGTAAGGCAACAGCTCGATCTTCTCGATATTGGTCATGTCTTTGGTGAATTCACCGAGCAAGTGCGTCGATTGATCGTCGTCTGACCAGCCTGGCACCACCACGTAGCGGATCCAGGTGCGCTGATTGCGTTTGGCCAGATAGCGGGCAAACTCCAGCGTACGATGGTTGGAAACCCCCACTAGATTCTGGTGAATATCATCGTTCATCTGCTTCAGATCGAGCATCACCAGATCGGTAACGTCCAGCAACTCATCAATCACCGGATCGTAACGGCGCACAAAGCCGTTGGTATCCAGGCAGGTGCTGATGCCTTCCTGGTGGCAGGCACGGAACCAGTCACGCACGAACTCCGCCTGCAGAATGGCTTCACCGCCGGACGCGGTGACACCGCCGCCGGAAGCATTCATAAAATGACGATAAGCGACGGTATCGGTCATCAGTTCTTCTATGGTGACTTCTTTCCCGCCGTGCGTGTCCCAGGTGTCGCGGTTATGGCAATACAGGCAGCGCATCAGGCAGCCCTGGAAGAAAACAATAAAGCGGATACCGGGGCCATCAACGGTGCCACAGGATTCGAATGAGTGGATGCGGCCTTTTAACGACATTGCGGGGTTCTCTCCAAAATTGACTGTCAAACGCAGTCTAAAATTAGGCTGGTAACCACCAGACAGGTATCAGCGATGCGGCAACAGAGCAGGCCCGGCGCCGGAGTGAAACGATTCCTGTTGGTCGGTTACTTGCCGGGTAACTGTTTTGCCGGATATCCATTCATTATAACCCCTTCCGCCAGCAAGCGGCTTGAGACTTATGGGATCTAGCTATCTGGCAAAACAGACTCGTGTAACGTTGAGTATTAAAAAGGCCGGAATATCCGGCCTTGGTATTTTTCCAGTGGGCGGAGTGACCCGACCACTGGCAGCGTGAATTACATCGACTGAGTGAAAGTACGGGTAATCACGTCTTGTTGCTGTTCTTTAGTCAGCGAGTTGAAGCGCACCGCATAACCGGATACACGGATGGTCAACTGAGGGTATTTCTCAGGGTTTGCCATCGCATCCAGCAGCATTTCACGGTTCATCACGTTAACGTTCAGATGCTGACCGCCTTCGATGGAGGCTTCGTGGTGGAAGTAACCATCCATCAGGCCTGCCAGGTTGGCTTTACGCACGTCATCATCTTTACCCAGCGCGTTAGGCACGATGGAGAAGGTGTAAGAGATACCATCTTTCGCGTAGGCAAACGGCAGTTTGGCGACGGAGGTCAGAGAGGCAACCGCACCTTTCTGATCGCGGCCGTGCATCGGGTTAGCACCTGGGCCGAATGGAGCGCCTGCACGGCGGCCATCTGGGGTGTTACCGGTTTTCTTACCATAAACCACGTTCGAGGTGATGGTCAGAACCGACTGAGTCGGCACCGCATTACGGTAGGTACGCAGTTTCTGAATTTTCTTCATGAAACGTTCTACCAGATCGCAAGCGATGTCATCGACGCGCGAATCGTTGTTACCGAACTGCGGATATTCACCTTCGATTTTGAAGTCAACGGCCAGGCCGTCTTCATCACGGATGGTGGAAACTTTGGCGTACTTGATGGCAGACAGGGAGTCAGCGGCAACGGACAGGCCCGCAATACCACAAGCCATGGTGCGATAAACATCACGGTCGTGCAGTGCCATCAGCGCAGCTTCGTAGCTGTACTTGTCATGCATGTAGTGAATGATGTTCAGCGAGGTCACATACTGCATGGCCAGCCAATCCATAAAGTGGTCCATGCGGTCCATGACTTTGTCAAAGTCCAGCACGGTATCCATCATTGGCGCTTCTTTCGGGCCAACCTGGATTTTCAGTTTCTCATCAACGCCGCCGTTGATCGCATACAACATGGTTTTTGCCAGGTTGGCACGCGCACCGAAGAACTGCATTTGCTTACCGACCACCATTGGGCTGACGCAACAGGCGATGGCATAGTCATCGTTGTTGAAGTCTGGGCGCATCAGATCGTCGTTTTCATACTGCAGGGAGGAGGTGTCGATAGACACTTTCGCTGCATATTTTTTGAAGTTCAACGGCAGCTTTTCAGACCACAGAATGGTCATGTTTGGCTCTGGTGACGGCCCCATGGTGTACAGGGTGTTCAGGAAACGGAAGCTGTTTTTGGTGACCAGCGTACGGCCATCAACGCCCATACCGGCCAAAGACTCGGTTGCCCAGATTGGGTCGCCAGAGAACAGTTCATCGTATTCTGGGGTACGCAGGAAACGCACCATACGCAGCTTCATCACCAGGTGGTCGATCAGTTCCTGCGCCTGCGCTTCGTTCAGTTTACCGGCCTTGATGTCGCGCTCAATGAACACGTCAAGGAAGGTGGATACGCGGCCAAAGGACATGGCTGCACCGTTTTGGGATTTAACCGCGGCCAGGTAGCCGAAGTAGGTCCACTGCACGGCTTCTTGTGCGGTTTGAGCTGGAGCAGAAATGTCATAGCCGTATTTGGCCGCCATTTCTTTCATCTGGGCCAGTGCGCGGTGCTGTTCAGCAATCTCTTCGCGCAACTGGATGGTCATTTCCAGATCTTCGCCTTTTTCCAGTCTGCTCTGCAGTGACTTGAACTGGCCCAGTTTGTCAGCCATCAGGAAGTCGATACCGTACAGCGCAACGCGACGGTAGTCACCGATGATACGACCACGGCCATAAGCATCTGGCAGGCCGGTTAGCACGCCGGATTTACGGCAGTTCAGGATGTCTTTGGTGTAAACATCGAATACGCCCTGGTTGTGGGTTTTACGGTAATCGGTGAATACTTTTTTGACTTGTGGATCCAGTTCGCGGCCATAAACTTTGCATGAACCTTCAACCATCTTGATGCCGCCGAAGGGGATCAGCGCGCGTTTCAGAGGGGCATCGGTCTGCAAACCGACGATGGTTTCCAGATCTTTGTTGATGTAGCCCGCATCATGAGAAGTCACGGTAGAAACAACGTTGGTATCGAAATCAACTGGCGCATGGGTGCGGTTCTCCAGTTTGATCCCTTCCATAACCTTGTCCCACAGGGTGGTAGTAGCCTGACTTGCGCCAGCCAGGAAGGATTCATCACCCTCGTAAGGAGTGTAGTTTTTCTGGATGAAGTCACGCACGTTGACTTCTTTCTGCCAGTCACCTTCGCTGAAACCTTGCCAAGCGTTAGCTAACTTCTCGTTAAGTTCGGTCATTATACACCTACCTTCTAATGTGGATTTCTTTGTAAACCCGGCGCGTGCCAGCCGACAGATTAGTGCTTCTGTTCGCTATCACGCAGATAAATTACCCAATAAGTCAACCCAACCAGCAGACCGCCACCAATGATGTTGCCAATGGTAACGGGAATCAGGTTGTCGATGATGAAGTTGCTTACGGTCAGATGAGCAAACTGCTCAGGTGCTGCCCCTACGGCTTGCCAAAACTCCGGCGTGGCGAAGTGCTTAACCACGATACCCATAGGGATCATAAACATATTGGCGATGCTGTGTTCGAAGCCGCTGGCCACAAACATGGCTACCGGCAGGATCATGGCGAACATTTTGTCCATCAGACTACGGCCAGAGTAGCTCATCCATACGGCCAGGCAGACCATCAGGTTAGCCAGAATGCCAAGGCATACGGCCTCAATAAAGGTGTGATGCAGTTTATGGTCAGCGGTCTGCAAAACATTCAGGCCCCATAGGCCATTAGCTGCCATATATTGGCCAGAGAACCAGATCAGGGCGACAAAAATCAGTGCGCCGAACAGATTACCAATATAGACGTTCAGCCAGTTGATCGCTAATTGGCGCCAGGTGATGCGGCCACTGGCTTTAGCAACTACGGTCAGCACGGTGGAGGTGAACAGGTCTGCGCCGCAGACCACAACCAGCATTAACCCCATGGAGAAGCAAATTCCCCCCACCAGTTTGGCCAGGCCAAAGGGAATGCCTGCGGTGCCAGTGGTGGCGGTGATATAGAAAACAAAGGCGATAGAAATGAAGACACCGGCAGTGATCGCCAAATAAAACGTTTTTAGCGGATGCTTGGTGGCTTTATACACTCCCGCATCTTCGGCGATTTTCGCCATTGCGGCAGGTAACAGCATATCGAAGGGGTTGTCAGCTCTCACACTAACTCTCACTTTTAAGGGTTAAAACAATGCAATGAGATACTAGCAAAGCAGTATAGGGTAAAAATTGACTTGGATCATGACGGGGGGAAGTAAAACGGTGAAAAACCGTAAAATTCATAGGGTTAATTGGTTTAATATATTGATTTTTAAATAAAAAATAATTTTTAATCTTTACAAATAATTTTGAAGCCTTAACGCTTTATCGCCGCTCCAGCGTTGGTTTTTTGTACTTATTGTCGCTTTTTCATCAACAATGCTTAATTGATGGTTAATTATTATTTAACCCCCGCGCAACAATCATAGAATTATAGGCTCGGATCGTTGAAAAACGCTTATTTAGCGAAACAAATGAAATGTGATTTAGCGTAATTAACGACCGAAATAAACCGGGAAATGCAGAATGCTGAGAATAATCACGCTGGCAAGTTTCTGCCAGCGTGCTAGTAACACTTATGCCCAGTGGCGGCGTTTCGCTTTCTGCAACTTTTCGTAAGCGGCCAGCAGCGCCTGGTGAGCATGTAACGCTTGCAAGTCGCTGACGATAGCAAACAGGCCGTTGAAACGTTCTTCACCGCTCATCGCGGCCGAAGCGGCATCGACTGCGTCCTGGCCGTACATCTTCACAAACGCCGTGTGATACTGGGCCGGATCGCGCTCTGGCTCCAGCGCCAACAGCAGCAGCGTTTGCAGACAACGATAATAGTTGCTGCGTTCTGGGGTAAAGATCGACGCGTTAAACTCCTGCGTCCACTCCGCCCAGATCAGCGCCTGATCGAGATCGCCACCCGCCAATGCCAGCATCGATTTCAGTTCGCCCACGCGCAGCGTATACCAGGCGTTATCTTTACCCGATGCGATGCCCAGCAGCTCACGCACGCGGGTGAAATCGTCCAGACCTTCATCATCCAGCCGCTGGATCAGCGCCAGATACTCTTCCGGCTCCCATTCGCTGCCCGGCAGTTGCAGCAAGGTCTCGCGCAGGTGCGCGCC
>JBAQHZ010000270.1:0-10350 GCA_049288585.1 Chania sp. | reverse complement strand
GGATTTGATCGGGTATTCCTGTACCAAGCGGGCGATCGGTGAATTAAAACTCGGCTGGGGATCCTTGAAGGTGCGGCAACCATTACCTTCGTAAAAAGTAATGCCCCAACCATCCTTATGTGGCCCGGTGCGGCCACCGCGCTGAACCAGCCCACTAAAGCTAAAACAAATATCGGTTGGCACATTTGCGCTCATCCCGAGCAATTCACACATCGAAAGCCACTCCTTAAGCACACTGACTCGTTACGCTATGGGCGCAATCTGCTGCGCCCTGCTGCCATTCACCACCAGCTTAAACATGGTGCGGGCTGCCTAGATACATCAAGCCTTGACCATCTCTTTTTCAATTAGCTGAATCAGGATATGGATCGCTTTGATATGGATTTCCTGAATACGATCGGCGTAACCAAAGTGCGGAACGCGGATTTCGACATCAGCAGAACCAGCCATTTTACCGCCGTCTTTGCCGGTCAGGGTGATGACTTGCATCCCTTTGGCACGAGCCGCTTCGATGGCCTTGATCACGTTGCCAGAATTACCGGAAGTGGAAATACCCAGCAGCACATCCCCCGCACGGCCAACCGCTTCTACGTAACGCGAGAAGACATAGTCGTAGCCAAAATCGTTACCGACACAGGACAGATGGCTGACGTCAGAAATCGCGATAGCCGGGTAGCCAGGGCGGTTTTCACGATAACGCCCCGTCAACTCTTCTGCGAAGTGCATCGCATCACAGTGAGAACCCCCGTTGCCGCAGGAAATCACTTTCCCACCCGCTTTAAAGGCATCGGCCAGTAAGACCGCCGCACGTTGGATAGCGTCAATATTGGCATCATCGCTGAGGAATTTCGCCAGAGTATCAGCCGCTTCGTTCAGTTCACTGCGAATTAAATCGTGGTACATGGAGATCGCCTCTTTTTGTTCTGTGGCATCGTCAGTCTTTCGCTGTGCAGTGTAACGGATCGCAGAAAAACCGAGAAGTGCTGTGAAAGAAACAGCACCTGTGTTGAGCTACAGTAGAAGTTTTTAACGACGGGCATCGCCAGTTTGTGACTTAAGTTGTAATTAAAGTGTAAATGCATTGATAAATGCTTGGGCATGGACTACAACCAATATATACAACAGGTCAGACCTCTTACTACTTCGGAGCTTCTTATGATGGTTCTTAGCATCGTTGTCCTACTCGCACTCATTGGTGTGGTGTTTTATCACCGGGTGAATCTGGCACTCAGCAGTCTCCTTCTGCTGGCCTATACGGTGGCCATGGGCGCTATCGGCCTGTGGAGCTATTGGATGCTGCTGCCGCTGGCGATCGTTCTGCTGCCGCTGAATATTACCTCGCTGCGCCGCTCGCTGTTTTCCGCACCGGCTCTGCGCGCCTTCCGCAAGGTGATGCCACCGATGTCCACCACGGAAAAAGAAGCCATCGAAGCCGGGACCACCTGGTGGGAAGGCGATCTGTTCCGTGGCCAGCCTGACTGGAACAAACTGCACAACTATCCGCAACCTAAGTTGACGGAAGAAGAGCAGGCGTTTATCGATGGCCCAGTTGAAGAAGCCTGCCGCATGGCGAATGACTTCCAGATCACCCACGAACTGGCAGACCTGCCGCCAGAGCTGTGGGCCTATCTGAAAGAACACCGCTTCTTCGCCATGATCATCAAGAAAGAGTACGGCGGCCTGGAATTCTCTCCGTATGCGCAAGCTCGCGTACTGCAGAAACTGGCCGGTGTCTCCGGTATTCTGGCAATTACCGTTGGCGTGCCTAACTCGCTCGGCCCAGGCGAACTGCTGCAACACTACGGCACTGAAGAACAAAAAGATCACTACCTGCCGGGCCTGGCGCGCGGCGACGAAATCCCTTGCTTTGCACTGACCAGCCCAGAAGCCGGTTCCGATGCTGGAGCCATTCCGGACACCGGTACCGTCTGCATGGGCGAATGGCAGGGCCAACAGGTTCTTGGCATGCGCCTGACCTGGAACAAGCGCTACATTACTCTGGCGCCAATCGCCACCGTATTGGGCCTGGCATTCAAGCTGCATGACCCGGATCACCTGCTGAGCGATAACGCCTCCCCAGGGATTACCTGTGCGCTGATCCCGACCAACACCCCAGGGGTGGAAATCGGTAACCGCCATTTCCCGCTGAACGTACCGTTCCAGAATGGCCCAACCTGCGGCAACGACGTGTTCGTGCCAATCGACTACATCATCGGCGGGCCAAAAATGGCCGGTCAGGGCTGGCGTATGCTGGTTGAGTGCCTGTCGGTAGGGCGCGGTATCACCTTGCCTTCCAACTCTACCGGCAGCCTGAAATCGATTGCCTTGGCCACCGGCGCTTATGCCCATATCCGCCGTCAGTTCAAAATCTCTATCGGTAAAATGGAAGGGATCGAAGAACCACTGGCGCGCATTGCCGGTAACACCTACGTAATGGATGCCGCTGCTTCGCTGATCACCTATGCGCTGATGCAGGGCGAAAAACCGGCGGTGCTGTCAGCCATCGTTAAATATCATTGTACCCACCGTGGTCAGCAGGCCATCATTGATGCAATGGATATCACCGGGGGTAAAGGCATCATGCTGGGCGAATCCAACTTCCTGGCCCGTGCTTATCAGGGCGCACCGATTGCCATCACGGTTGAAGGGGCCAACATCCTGACTCGCACCATGATGATCTTCGGTCAAGGGGCAATCCGCTGCCATCCTTATGTGTTAACAGAAATGGCGGCAGCGCAAGACAACGATCTGCACGCGTTCGATAAAGCCCTGCTCGGCCATCTGGGCCACGTCGGTAGTAATAAAATCCGCAGCCTGTGGCTTGGCCTGACCAACGGCCGCACCAGCAGCAGCCCGACCAAAGATTCAACCCGCCGCTACTATCAGCACTTGAACCGCTTAAGTGCCAACCTGGCCTTGCTGTCTGATGTTTCCATGGGCGTGCTGGGGGGGAGTCTGAAACGCCGCGAACGTATCTCCGCGCGTCTGGGGGATGTACTTAGCCAGATGTATCTGGCCTCGGCAACGCTGAAACGATTTGAAGATGAAGGCCGTCAGAAAGAAGATCTGCCGCTGGTGCATTGGGGCGTGCAGGATAGCCTGAATCAGGCAGAACAAGCGCTGGATGATTTATTGCGTAACTTCCCGAATCGTTTTATCGCCGGAGCCATGCGTTTGGTGGTGTTCCCGTTCGGCCGCGTTCACTCAGCGCCTTCGGATCGCCTTGATCATCAACTGGCGCAGATCCTCCAACAACCTTCCGCCACCCGCAGCCGTTTAGGCCGTGGCCAATACCTGACGCCGAGCGAGCATAACCCGGTGGGCTTGCTGGAAGCGGCTCTGGCCGACGTGATGGCCGCAGAGCCTATTCACCAGCGCCTCTGTACAGCAATGGGTAAAAACCTGCCGTTTACTCGGTTAGATCGCCTGGCACAGCGTGCGTTGGAAGAAGGCAAAATCAATGCTGATGAAGCGAAGATCCTGGTGAAAGCCGAAGAAAGCCGTCTGCGTTCGATCAACGTTGATGACTTCGCTCCTGAAGCGCTGGCGTCTCACAAGCCGGAAAAGCCGGTGAAAAAGGAAAAACGCCAGCAGCAGACTGAAGCGGCATAACCTTCTACCGCAGTAAATCCCTAGGGGCGATGCGAATCGCCCCTTTTTCTTTGCACATTCAGCCGTTTTGGCGGATACGCGCCAGCAGTGCGTCAATATGTTCGATTTGCGCAGCATTGACGATCAAGGTACGCCCCAGGCTGAGCGCGCTGCGCTGACAATCGGCCCGCATTGCAGGGTCGTTAATGCTGTCCAGATCGGCGACATGGGCCAACCCGATAGTGCGGCGAATCAGTTCGGTGCCGGCATATCCCACCGCATCCCGCCACACCTGTTGCAGAAATTGCTCAGCATAACCCGGCAACGCCAATGCCACATCGCGGGTATGCTGATGGCACAGCGTCAGGAAACGATCGGCAAAGATCAGCCACAATTCGCGCACGTCCTGCAACCGTTGCTCGCGCCCATCAGCAGCATCCCGTGGGCCAAGCAACCCCGGTAAACCGCAATAATTCAGCAGCAGATTGCCCAACGCGGTACCCAGATCAAACCCGATCGGCCCATAGAAACCAAACTCGGCGTCGATAGCCTTCAGTTTACCTTCCGCAACGAAAATCGAACCGCTGTGAATATCGCCGTGCAACAACGCTTCGGCCTTGCTCAGAAAACCATGCTTCAGCCCGGCGACCGCCAGCTTCAGGGCTGCATCATGGCGCAGATCCTGCACCTGCGTCAGCAGCGCATCGTCAAACTGATTGCGTTCATGATCGATATAGGGATCGGTGAAAAACAGATCTTCGGTGATCTGGCACAGTTCCGGGTTGGCAAAACGGCTGACTTCCGCCTTCTTCTTCTGCGCGCTCAGGTAAAAATCAGACGTATGGAACAGGGTTTGCGCCAGGTATTCCGCCAGTTGCCCAGCCGCCAGCGGATAGTAGCGCCCTTTCACCAGCTCACTGCGCCAGATCTGGTGATCAGAGAGATCTTCCTGCACCATCACCGCCAACTCAGCATCGTGATGCAGTACCTTCACCGTATGGCGCGGGCACAAAGCGCCATGAACCAGCAGAGTTTGCGCCTCAATGCGCGAGCGATCCAACGTCAACGGCCAGGATTCGCCCACGCAGCGCACATAGGGCAGCGCCTGCTTGACGATCGCTCGGCTCACGCCTTGACGATCGCGGATCTTAAACACCAGGTTCAGATTACCGTCACCAATCTCATCAGCACTCACCAAACTTTGTGGGTCGGCAACTTGCCCATATTGACGGGCGTATTCAACAGCATCGGCAGCAGTAAACGTACGATAAAGCGACATCCCCAACCCCTTTCGCGATGATTTTTATTTTTTAGACGCAAAAGCATTTAGCCGTCTATACATCTGGAAGTCATGTTGGCAGAATAGCGCTACAGATGCAATAAGTACATAACAAGGATTTAACTGCCAATGCAAACCCTTAACACCACCAGTTTAAACCTGAAGGAAAATCGACTTTGGATCCTCGATCAGCAGGCGTTACCACAGGAAAAATGCTGGCTGCCTTGCGACAGCGTAGATGAACTGGTGGGGCATATCCGCGCTTTGCGGGTGCGGGGCGCGCCGCTGATTGGCTTATCGGCCAGCCTATTGTTGGCCCTGCTGGCCGAACGCGGTTTATCACCAACCGAACTGGAACAGGCATTGCTTACCCTGCGCGCCTCGCGCCCCACGGCAGTGAATCTGATGAACAATCTGGATCGCATGAAACAGGCGCTGGGCCAGCCGGATTGGGTCACGGCGATGACCGAAGAAGCGCTGCGCTTGGTAGCAGAAGATCGGGCGCTGTGCGATCGCATCGCCGATCACGGAGCAGAACGGGTGCAACCGGGCAGCCGCCTGCTGACCCACTGTAATACCGGCGGGTTGGCAACCGCTGGCATCGGCACCGCCATCGGTGTGTTACTGCGTGCCCACCAGCAGGGCAAGATCGCGCAGGTTTGGGTGGATGAAACCCGCCCGCTGTTGCAGGGCGGCCGCCTTACAGCCTGGGAATTGGGCGAGCTTGGCATCCCTTACCAACTGATTTGCGATTCGATGGCTGCCAGCCTGATGGCCGCGGGCAAAGTTGATGCCGTCTGGGTCGGGGCCGATCGCATTGCCGCCAACGGCGACGTAGCCAATAAAATAGGCACCTACAGCCTGGCGGTGCTGGCACATTACCACCGTATTCCGTTTTACGTTGCCGCGCCGCACACCACTCACGATCCTTATTGCCCAAGCGGTGCAGCGATCCCTATCGAACAGCGCGCTGCCTCAGAAGTGACCGGCGCAGCGGGCAGTTTTGGTTCCTGCCAATGGGCACCGGCGGATGCCACGGTGTATAACCCGGCGTTTGACGTCACGCCTGCGGCGTTAATCAGCGGCTGGGTGTTGGACAGCGGCGTGATCACCCCGCAACAGGTGGCTGAGGGGATTTTTCAGCAAGCGTTAGGTTAAATGCCTGCGTAGCTGGCTAAGCTTGCGGTATTTTTGTGGCGACATGCCCACATACTTGTGAAAGGTGCTGTAAAAACGGCTGCTTGAGCGAAAGCCCGCCGTCAGAGCGATATCCAGGATAGTTTTATCGGTATCGCTCAGCAGCGCCCTAACGTGGTTGATCCGCATCGCCGTGATGTACTGCTTCATAGTCAGTTGCATCACGCGCTGGAAAATCCCCATCGCATAGTTGGGGTTGAGCTTGACATGTTCGGCCACGCTGTCGATGGTCAGCGCCTGATCGTAGTTGTCCGCAATAAACCCCAGCATCTGGCTGACGTAAAACTGCGCATGCCGGGAAACACCGTTCTTGTGAGTCCGGGCGGCTTTGTTGACCAGAATGGGCTGCCAGCCAGAAAGGCTAAAGCGCTTGAGCATCAGGCCAATCTCGTCAATCGCCAATTGGCGGATTTGCTCATCGTCACTGATGAGTTCCGCCTGCCAGCGCTGCACTTCAAAAGCGCTGATTTGATGCGCTGTAAGCGATTTCACTACCATGCCGTGCGTAACGTGGTTGATCAATTCTCGATCCAGCGGCCATGAGAGAAATAGATGCATCGGTAGATTGAGGATCGCCATGCTCTGGCAATCGCCGGGGCGAGTGAGTTGATGCGGTACACAGGCCCAAAACAGCGTGATGTGCCCCTGCTTGATCCGCACCACTTCATCGTTAATCAGATACTCCACATCGCTGTCAAAAGGCACATTCACTTCCACCTGACCATGCCAGTGGCTCGAGGGCATGGCCTGCGGAGCGCGCAGCTCAATATCCATCCGCTGATAATCGGAATAGAGCGATAGCGGGCTGCGCGCCACCGGGTCGGTACTGCTGCACATGTCGGGATCGGGCGCTAAAGCGCGCACCACCGCGTTTTCCATAGCGAACGCCTTCTGGTTCCTGAATTATCAGAATAGTGGCACAGCAGAAGAAAACATGGCGCGATCGAGGCCACATCCCGGCCTAGAACGTTGCTGTAATGCCCCCATATTCTCTGCTTTTTTATCCTTTTTATCCCATAAGCTCAGATTCCGCAGGCTGATACGCAGAATCTGAGCTTATGGGAATGCTCACTCGGGAACATGGAAGCGTTACCACTCTGCGTCGTGCCACCATGGTGTTATCCCAACACGCCACTGGAGAACACACATGTCAGTCCCAAAAATCACGTTTATCGGCGCTGGCTCGACCATTTTTGTTAAAAACATCCTCGGCGATGTGTTTCATCGTCAGGCGTTTAAATCGGCCCATATCGCGCTGATGGACATTGACGCAACGCGCCTGGAAGAGTCGCACATTGTGGTACGTAAACTGATGGACTCTGCCGGGGCCAATGGGCGTATCACTTGCCACACCGATCAGAAAGCGGCCCTCAACGCGGCGGATTTTGTGGTTGTCGCGTTTCAGATTGGCGGCTATGAGCCCTGTACCGTTACCGACTTTGAAGTATGTAAACGCCACGGTCTGGAACAGACCATTGCCGATACGCTGGGCCCCGGCGGTATTATGCGCGCGCTGCGCACCATTCCGCACCTGTGGCAGATCTGCGCAGACATGACGGAAGTGTGCCCAAACGCCACCATGCTCAACTACGTTAACCCGATGGCGATGAACACCTGGGCGATGTTTGCCCGCTATCCGCACATTAAGCAGGTCGGGCTCTGCCACTCCGTTCAGGGTACGGCGGAAGAACTGGCGCGCGATCTGAATATCGACGCCAGCGAATTACGCTACCGCAGCGCCGGAATCAACCATATGGCTTTTTACCTCGAGCTGGAGAAAAAAGGTGCTGATGGCCACTACCGCAGCATTTATCCAGACCTACTGAATGCCTACGCCAGCGGCCAGGCACCAAAAGCCAACATTCACGGTAACCCGCGCTGCCTGAACATTGTGCGCTATGAAATGTTCAAAAAGCTGGGCTATTTCGTGACGGAATCCTCCGAGCATTTCGCCGAATACACCCCGTGGTTTATCAAGCCGGGGCGTGCTGACCTGATCGAACGCTATAAAGTGCCGCTGGATGAATATCCGAAGCGCTGCGTGGAACAACTGGCTAACTGGCAGCGGGAGCTTGAGGAGTACAAAACGGCGGATCGTATTGAGATTAAGCAGTCCAACGAATACGCCAGCACCATTATGAACGCGCTGTGGACCGGTGAGCCCAACGTCATCTATGGCAACGTGCGTAACGATGGCCTGATCGATAACCTGCCGCAGGGGTGCTGCGTGGAAGTGGCCTGTTTGGTGGATGCCAATGGGATCCGCCCCACCAAAGTAGGCAAACTGCCCTCACATCTGGCCGCGCTGATGCAAACCAACATCAACGTGCAAACGCTGTTGACCGAAGCCATTCTGACTGAAAACAAAGAGTACGTTTATCATGCAGCCATGATGGACCCTCATACCGCCGCCGTGCTGGGCATCGAGGAGATTTATGCGCTGGTTGACGATCTGATCGCCGCTCATGGCGACTGGCTCCCAGCCTGGCTGCACTGATAACGATTGGCGATCGTCGGGTGCCTAGGTGCCCGGCTTCCCTTCACTAAAACAGAAGGCGGGCGCTGGCAACGGTGACCCTGTACCCTATGAGTGTTTCAATAACCACAAAGTTAAGCTACGGTTTTGGCGCTTTCGGTAAAGACTTCGCCATCGGCATTGTTTACATGTACCTGATGTATTACTACACCGACGTCGTGGGATTATCGGTGGGCGTGGTCGGAACGTTATTCCTGGTTGCGCGCATCTGGGACGCCCTCAACGATCCAATCATGGGCTGGATTGTTAACAACACCCGCACCCGCTGGGGGAAATTCAAACCCTGGATCCTGATCGGCACTATCACTAACTCCATCGTGCTTTTTCTGCTGTTCAGCGCCCATCACTTTGAGGGCACGTCACAGCTGGTGTTTGTCATCGTCACCTATATTCTCTGGGGCATGACTTATACCCTGATGGATATTCCTTTCTGGTCGCTGGTACCCACCATTACGCTGGATAAACGCGAACGCGAGGAACTGGTGCCCTATCCGCGCTTCTTCGCTAGCCTGGCCGGTTTTGTCACCGCCGGGGTGACGCTGCCGTTTGTCAATTACGTGGGCGGTGGCGATCGCGGGTTCGGGTTCCAGATGTTTACCCTGATACTGATCGCTTTCTTTGTTGTCTCAACGTTTGTCACCTTGCGTAACGTCAAAGAGGTGTATTCGTCCGATAACACAGCGGAGGGTGCCAACCGCATCAACCTGAGAACCATGATCGGCCTGATCTACAAGAACGATCAGCTTTCTTGTCTGCTCGGTATGGCTCTGGCCTACAACATCGCCTCCAACGTCATCACCGGCTTTGCCATTTACTATTTCACTTACGTGATTGGCGATGCGGCGCTCTTCCCCTATTACATGTCTTATGCCGGTGCGGCTAACCTGATTACGCTGATCCTGTTCCCACGCTTGGTGAAAACGCTTTCGCGCCGTGCGTTGTGGGCTGGGGCTTCGATCATGCCGATTCTCGGTGGCGGAGTATTGTTGGGAATAGCCACTGCGGGGTATCACAACCTGTTGCTGATCTCACTGGCGGGTGTGTTACTCAACATCGGTACTGCGCTGTTCTGGGTGTTGCAGGTGATCATGGTGGCAGATACCGTTGACTACGGCGAGTACAAGCTTAACGTGCGCTGCGAGAGTATTGCCTACTCGGTGCAAACGCTGGTGGTAAAAGCGGGTTCGGCCCTGTCGGCGTTTTTTATCAGCATAGTGCTCGGCATCGTCGGCTATGTGCCTAATGTTGCCCAATCACCAGAGACGATCGTCGGCATGCAGTTCATCATGATCGCCCTGCCTGCGCTGTTCTTCTGCGTAACGCTGTTTATTTACTTCCGGCTGTATAAGCTGAACGGCGATTTCCAGCAGCAAATCCAAACCCATTTGCAGGATAAATACCGCCAAGCGCCTGATGAACCGGTGCGGGAAACAGGCCGTATTCTACTGCCAGAAGCCGAGGCCAAGGGGTAATCATGGAGTGGATTTCCCTCATCGGCTACCTGGCGGCCAGCCTGACAACGCTCTCTTTTCTGCCGCAGGCCATCAAGGTGATCTCAACCCGCAATACCCAAGGCATCTCTTTGCTGATGTACGGGATGTTTGTTGCGGGTTTGCTGCTGTGGCTGATTTATGGCGTGTTGATCGGCAATATGGCCGTCAGCCTGGCGAACCTGCTGACGTTGCTGTTTGCCCTGCCGATCCTGGTGATTAAATACCAGAATCGCTAAACCACCGACGTTTTCTCC
>JBAQHZ010000269.1:0-6581 GCA_049288585.1 Chania sp. | reverse complement strand
AGCATAAGCCAGGGGGTTATCCAACGAATAACGCACCCCAGCCTGAGCACCAAGATGAATGACACGTTCGAACTGGTGCGCAACGAAAAGCCCGGCAATACCACTGCGATCGGCCAGATCAAGCTTGATAAATTGAAACGCGGGTTTATCAGCCAGTAAATCGAGCCGCGCCTGTTTCAGGCCGACATCATAATAATCATTCAGGTTGTCGATACCGACAACCTGATGCCCAGCGGCTAACAAACGCTCTATTACGTGATACCCAATAAAACCTGCAGCGCCTGTAACCAGGAATTTCATGCTCACCTCTTAAATAACCGGCTTAATCGACGCACCGCGCCCAATACCATAATAAGTAAAACCGCGCGCCTGCAAACGTTCTGGGTCGAATAAGTTACGCCCATCGAAAATCACTGGCTGTTTCAACGCCTTTTTCATCACGTCAAAATCTGGTGCACTGAAATTCTGCCATTCAGTACAGATCACCAAGGCATCGGCATCCTGTAATGCGGCTTCTTTAGTGCCCATCAGCTTCAAGTCGGCACGTTGGCCGTAGATACGCTGTGCTTCGGCCATCGCTTCTGGATCATAGGCCTGTACAGAAGCACCTAATTCCCACAAGGTTTCCATCAGCACCCGGCTGGATGCCTCGCGCATATCATCAGTATTAGGTTTAAAAGCCAAGCCCCATAACGCAAAAGTTTTCCCTTTTACGTCGTCACCAAAGTGACGCTTGATAAATTCAGTCAGCTTATATTTCTGCTGGGAGTTTACCTGTTCTACCGCCTGCAATATCTTTGGTTGATAACCAATGTGCTCTGCCGTGCGAATCAGCGCCTGAACATCTTTCGGGAAACAGGAACCCCCGTAGCCACAACCTGGATAAATAAAGTGATAACCGATGCGTGAATCCGAACCGATACCCTGGCGCACTTTCTCGATGTCGGCACCCAACATTTCTGCCAGATTAGAAATTTCGTTCATAAAGCTGATTTTGGTTGCCAGCATGCAGTTTGCAGCATACTTGGTCAGTTCCGCACTGCGGATATCCATCAGAATCATGCGATCGTGATTGCGGTTGAACGGTTCGTACAGCTCGCGCAGAGATTCGATAACCTCTTTGTTATCCGTACCCAGAACAATACGCTCAGGACGCATGCAGTCGGCCACCGCCGCCCCTTCTTTAAGAAACTCAGGGTTGGAGACCACATCGAACGTAATAGAGCTGCAGCGTTTACGCAGCGTCTCGGTCATCACTTCACGCACTTTATCTGCGGTACCTACCGGCACGGTAGATTTATCAATCACGATTTTTGGTTCGGTCATGTATTCAGCAATAGTGCGTGCCACTGCGGTCACGTATTTGAGATCGGCTGAACCGTCTTCATCTGGCGGCGTTCCGACCGCAATAAACTGAATAGTACCGTGGGCAACGCCAGCTTGCGCATCGGTGGTAAAGTGCAAGCGCCCGGCTTCGTAATTCTGTTGTACCAGTGGCGTCAGGCCCGGCTCAAAAATAGGGATATTCCCATTTTTGAGGTTCTCGACCTTTTTTGCATCCACATCAATACACATCACATCATGGCCCACTTCGGCCAACACAGCGGCTTGTACCAAGCCAACATAACCAATACCAAAAACTGTTACTTTCATTGGAAAATCCTAGTTTTTAAAAATTAAGACAATAAGCTATGAAATTATTTCTGTGCGCCGTTCACCAAATGTTTCAGCCACAGCGAGAATTCTTGCCCCAGGCTGGCATGGCGCAGGCCATACTCAACAAAAGCCTGCATGTAACCCAATTTATTGCCGCAGTCGTGACTCACACCTTTCAGATGATAAGCTTCAACACATTCTGTCTGCATCAGCATATCAATCGCGTCGGTGAGCTGAATTTCACCACCTGCCCCCGGCGGAGTCTTGGCCAACAGTGCCCAAATATCGGCAGAAAGCACATAGCGCCCCACAATCGCCAGATCAGACGGCGCTTCATCTGGAGAAGGTTTCTCAACCACGTTCACCATAGGCACGCTTTCGCCAGGTTGCAGTACTGCCCCCAGGCAATCGACAATGCCATAGTTTCCGACATCTTTATGCTGCACCGGTTCAACCATAATTTGGCTGATACCGGTTTGTTCAAAGCGCTGCAACATTTCATGCAGGTTGTCCTGCTGCAGATCGGCCCTGTATTCATCGAGGATCACATCCGGCAGCACGACGGCAACCGGTTCATCCCCCACCAACGGATAAGCACACATGATCGCATGGCCAAGCCCTTTGGCAATCCCCTGACGCACCTGCATCACCGTGACGCCTTTTGGGCAGATGGATTGAATCTCATCCAGCAGTTGGCGTTTTACCCGTTTTTCCAACATCGCTTCCAGTTCGAAACTGGTATCAAAGTGGTTTTCAATAGAATTCTTAGAGGAATGAGTCACCAAAACGATTTCGTTGATTCCTGCGGCAATGCATTCATTCACCACATACTGAATCAACGGTTTATCAACCAGTGGCAGCATCTCTTTCGGAATAGCTTTAGTTGCTGGCAACATCCGAGTTCCTAAACCTGCTACGGGGATAACCGCTTTGCGAACTTTACGATCTAAAGCAGGCATTATTTCCTCTCCATAATACGAGCTCAAATTATGAACTTATGCTGCTATACAAAAAAACCCTCGAAGTATACCAGCTTAAACCGGCCGAGTATTACCCCAAAAACAAATAGTAAATATTTAAGACTATTACCTAGCAGTGAAATTCTGAGGTTAAATAGACGTTTTGAATAGCAGAATGTAACAGGATAAGTGACTTGTTGATGTTTTATTCAGCACTGAGCATTAAACGTAAGCGGCCGCCGCTGCCCCACACCTGGCACTGCCAGGCCTCACAGCGCTGGCTGATCTGATTCAGATAGGTCGCACCCAGCGTGCCTAAAGGTATACCGGTACTTAACTGGATTTGATTATCCCCGGTATTCACCGTGGCATGCAAACCGGCCGAAACAAGAATCAGGTTTTTATATTCGGCGTGATAATAACCAACCAACAGCGGAAATTGCCCTTCAAGCTTTCCTTGACGCAATAATTGATTAACTTGCTTTAACAGTGCTGACATTTGCGGCAGACGATGCTGTTGATTCGCTAAATGATCTTGCAACAATCCATTGAATAGTGCGCGCAATAACAAAGCGGCCAATACACCATTATCACCAGCACGCGTCACATCCAGACAATAAAAAGCCAGGTCATTATCTGACAATGCGGCAATATCCAGCACCAAACCCGGGCTTTCGGCCGCAGTCAACTGACGATAATTAATGCGACACCCCGCAATGGTCTGCTGGACTGGCGGTTGTAACTGCTTAAGCAACCTCACCGCTTCTGAGGGATTCTTGCTCAGCGCATCCCAATCCTTGAATAATTCCACCTCTTCAATGGCCGGTGAAGTAAACATATTAGGATACAAACAAGCCAGTATCGCTTCACGCAAACGGTTCAGGTCGGTCAGCGGTTTTAACAACACATCCTGCACGCCCAGCCGCAATACTTTGGCAATGTCCGTCATTTTATCGGTAGCCGAAATCACCAGTACCGGGATTTGTATCCCTTGCAGACGCAGGTGCTCAACGAACTCAATACCGTTCATCTCCGGCATCGCCAGGTCGCACAGGATTAAATCAGGCTTCACTTCTTCAACCGCGCTCAGCGCCAACACACCATTGGCCGCTTCACTGGTTTGCGCGCCCAACGATTTCAAATAGCCAACAAGCACCGAACGAAACACCTGTTCGTCCTCAACGATTAAGATGCGCTTGTTTGTCAGTGGTAATACCATCGGCAGAGCCTCTTCCCATTTCATCATGTAATAGTGGCTCATAATGGTCACTTGTGCCTGCCGAAAGTCTCCCTGACAGCATAATTCCACCTTAAGAACCGGTAATTATTTATTTTTTATCAATGGAGCCAAAACATCTATCTGCTTCTCGACCGCCAACCGGCCGGCTTCAATCGCCTCGCTGGCGCGATGGAAATCCAGTGTGGATATCTGAGGGCAATAGGGTTGTATCAGAACATCCGGGGGATCGCTGGCCATACGAGTGCGTTTCACCCGATTTTCCAGCATCTGAATGGACGTACTCATGATCTCCATGGCGGTCGGCGTAAAATTGGGCTTCTTCAGCATCACTTTATTGATACGATCTCGCAAGCGCCCACGCCAATTGCCTATCACCACATTATTCACATCTTCACTACTCGTGTCTTCACTCGTATTGTGCACCGAGAACAAATCCTGTTGCATCAGATGCGCATCATGTTGTAAATCCACCGCAATAACAATATCTGCACCCATCGCACGGGTCAGCGAAATCGGCACAGGATTCACTAATGCGCCGTCCACCAGCCAATAGCCTTCAAACCATACAGGAGCCAGCAAGCCTGGCATACTGCAAGAAGCACGAATTGCCTGCTGGATGTCCCCTTTGGTCATCCACAGTTCGCGACCGGTGCTGAGATTGGTGGTGACAGCACCAAATTTGAGCGCACAGTCGGCAAAATCATCAATCTTCAACAGTTGGCCAACCGCATTGAAGACGCGTTCGCCGCGCAATAAACCACCCCGCTGCCAGGTAAGATCCATCAACCGGATCACATCCCAGTAACTGAACGAACGCACCCAGTGCTCCATTGCTGGCAACCGATGGCTGGCAAACGCCGCACCCACTAACGCCCCTACCGAACAGCCGGCAACGATATCAATTTCGATCCCCCGTTTCCGTAACGCATTAATCACCCCTATGTGCGCCCAGCCCTTCGCAGCCCCAGCACCCAATGCCAGCCCGATTTTGATTTTCCGCATGACTTGCCGTCCTGTGCTCGCTGAATGAATTCAACCCTTAAACCTAGGGTACATTGTCACTGACGAATAATGTTAGGTAACATACACACTGATTTTATTCTAGCTGTGGCTTTCGCCCACGCGAGCCAATCACTTTGAGGCGTTATGGTGACTGAATTATGCCCCTGCGGCAGCGGGCTCGAGTATAGCCTTTGTTGTGAACCTTTTATTTATGGTGACCAAGTTGCCCCTACGCCGGGCAAGCTGATGCGCTCGCGCTATACCGCGTATGTAAAACATTGCGCAGATTATCTGGTTGCAACCTGGCACCCGGACTGCCAAGCAGAAGAGTCGCGTAGTGCGATTATCAATAGCTTCAACAATACCGCATGGCTTGGACTGACGGTGGTTGAAGAACTCGCGGGTAACCGCGCGGACGAAGGTTATGTCGAGTTTGTTGCCCGTTTCACCGACGGGGCGGCAAAGCACAGTGCAATACATGAACGTTCGCGCTTTCTTCGCCTTGGGCAACGCTGGTACTATATCGACGGAATCAAACCCCAACCGGGTAGAAATGCCACTTGCCCCTGCGGTTCAGGCAAAAAATATAAAAAGTGCTGCGGGCAATGAGCCTGCGAGTTAAGTATCAGACAGGATCCACATACTTATGCCACACCAAAATGTACAAAGAAAAATTCTACGCACTATCTGCCCTGACGCCAAAGGGCTGATCGCCAAGATCACCAACATCTGTTACAAACATGAGCTGAATATCGTTCAGAACAATGAATTTGTGGATCACCTGACCGGTCGCTTCTTTATGCGTACCGAACTGGAGGGGATTTTCACTGATGCCACGTTGCTGGCAGATCTGGACGGTGCATTGCCTCAGGGTTCAGTGCGCGAACTGCACAGCGCAGGCCGCCGCCGCATCGTGGTGCTGGTCACCAAAGAGGCACACTGCCTGGGCGATCTGCTGATGAAAAGCGCTTACGGTGGTTTAGACGTTGAAATTGCTGCCGTTATTGGCAACCACACTACGTTGCAGACGCTGGTAGAGCGCTTTGATATTCCTTTCCATCTGGTGAGCCATGAAGGCCTGACGCGTGAGCAGCACGATCAGAAAATGGCTGAGCAGATCGATCAGTACCTGCCCGACTATGTGGTGCTGGCCAAATATATGCGCGTTCTGACGCCGGAATTCGTTCAGCGCTACCCAAACCAGGTGATTAATATTCACCATTCGTTCCTGCCTGCCTTTATCGGCGCACGCCCTTACCATCAGGCGTATGAGCGCGGCGTGAAGATTATCGGTGCCACTGCGCACTACGTGAACGACAGTCTGGATGAAGGCCCAATCATCATGCAGGATGTGATTCATGTCGATCACACCTATTCAGCAGAAGATATGATGCGTGCCGGGCGCGATGTGGAGAAAAACGTTCTCAGCCGCGCGTTGTATCGTGTGCTGGCACAAAGGGTGTTCGTGTATGGCAACCGCACGGTGATCCTGTAGTTGTGCAAGAAAGCGGTGTCTTTCGTTCGCGGAAACACCGCCAAGAATAAAAAAACGGCAAACGATTCATTTTCTGCATTTCAATGCTTTACACGAGCGCTTCATTTGATATGATGCGCCCCGCTTACCGAGACAGACGTTTCGCAAGCAAGGCCAGTGGTGGGGTTCCCGAGCGGCCAAAGGGAGCAGACTGTAAATCTGCCGTCACAGACTTCGAAGGTTCGAATCC
>JBAQHZ010000268.1:0-11042 GCA_049288585.1 Chania sp. | reverse complement strand
CCAGATAGGCGTTCATCCCCAGCTCTTTCATCTGCTGTTCGCCGATGACGCGGGTGGTGATGTGGGTGCTGAACGCATCCGCCAACTGACGCGCCTGCGATGCCAGATACCCGGCGTTACAGATATTCGGTGGCATATTGCCGAGATCTTTGGCAGCTTTGATGCCGGAAGCGACAGCCAGGCCGTGCTGGATGGCACGTTCGCCGCTGGTGAGTTCGCGGCGCGTTGGCACGTTGAACACCATTTTACGCAGCGGGCGGCGTGGCTCCACTTTGTTGCTTTTTAGCTGATCGAAGGTATAGAGCGTTTCTTTGGCAGTTTCTACCGCCTGGCGCACCTTCCAGTAGGTGTTACGGCCTTTGACGTGCAGTTCGGTAAGGAAGCAGACGGCCTCCATGGAACCGGTGTCGTTAAGGGTATTGATGGTTTTCTGAATCACCTGTTTGTATTGGCGTTCATCGAGCTCACGCTCTTTACCACAGCCGATTAACAGGATGCGTTCGGAGAGAATGTTCGGCACATGGTGCAGCAGTAACGTCTGCCCGACTTTGCCTTCCAGTTCGCCACGGCGCAGCAATGCGCTGATATAACCATCACTGATTTTGTCGAGTTGTTCTGCGATAGGTGACAGGCGGCGCGGTTCGAAAACGCCGACGACAATACAGGCGCTACGCTGTTTTTCCGGGCTACCGCTTTTTACACTGAACTCCATGCACTCTCCTGAATCTTAAAGACAACGGCGGTAGCTACGGCTAGAATGACTGACTTCGTAACGTGCTGCCGTCATTGAGTTAACTGAGTATGTTAACCTGAACTGCGTAAATGTTCTGTTTTGGCGACTATAGGATAGTCCCTATAGGGCACCCAAACGGCTTGATGTTCTAATACTATTTTAGCTGTGAAGGTTGCCACATGATGACAAAAAATGGCGGATTAGCGATGAAACTAGCGATTTTCCTGCAAAAAGACAAGTTTTCACAGGCGTAATAAGCGTGATCATCATTAGATATCTGGTACGGGAAACGCTGAAGAGCCAAATTGCCATCCTGTTTATCCTGCTCCTGATCTTTTTTTGTCAGAACCTGGTCAGGGTGTTAGGCGATGCGGTCAACGGTAATATCCCAACAAATTTAGTATTATCCCTGCTTGCATTGGGTGTGCCGAAGATGGCGCAGCTGATCCTGCCCTTAAGCCTGTTTCTTGGCATTTTGATGACGCTTGGGCGGTTGTATACCGAAAGCGAAATCACCGTTATGCATGCTTGCGGCTTGGGTAAGCGGACCCTGATTATTGCCGCCATGACGTTGGCGCTCTTCACTTCCGCTTTTGCTGCGGTGAACGTGTTCTGGTTGGGGCCATGGGCTTCCAGTAATCAGGATGCAGTGATTGCGGAAGCCAAAGCCAACCCGAGCATTGCCGGGCTGGCGGAAGGCCAGTTCCGCCCGTCACAGGATGGCAATGCGGTGCTGTTTGTCGGTGACGTAAAAGGGAACGCCTTCAATGATGTGTTCTTGGCGCAGCTGCGCCCAAGCGGTAATCAGCGGCCTTCGGTGGTGGTGGCGGAGCACGGCGTGATTAACCAGAACCGCGATGGTTCGCAGGTGGTGACGTTGGATAAAGGCACCCGCTTTGAGGGCACTGCGCTGCTGCGTGATTTCCGCATCACGGATTTCAATGATTACAAAGCGGTGATTGGCCACCGCCCGGTGACGCTGGATAACACCCAGACTGAGCAGTTGTCGATGCGTATGCTGTGGGAATCTGACGATCCGGATGCCACCGCCGAGTTCCACTGGCGCCTGACTCTGGTGGTTTCTGTGATCCTGATGGCGCTGCTGGTGGTGCCACTGAGCGTGGTGAATCCGCGTCAGGGCCGCGTGCTGAGCATGCTGCCAGCCATCTTGCTGTATCTTATCTTCTTCCTGGTGCAGACATCGCTGCGTTCCAACGGCGGTAAAGGCAAACTCGACCCGATGCTGTGGATGTGGGTGGTGAACGTGGCCTACCTGGTGATTGCGCTAGTACTTAACCTGTGGGACACCGTACCGATGCGCAGACTGCGTGAACGCTTCAAAGGAGCGGCATGATGTTTGGTGTATTAGACCGTTATATCGGTAAAACGATTTTCAACACCATCATGATGACGCTGTTTATGCTGGTATCGCTTTCCGGCATCATCAAGTTCGTTGAGCAGTTGCGTAAAGTGGGCCAGGGTGACTACACGGCGCTGGGGGCGGGGGTATTTACTCTGCTCAGCGTACCGACAGATATTGAGCTCTTTTTCCCGATGGCGGCGTTGTTGGGTGCCTTGCTTGGCTTGGGGACGCTGGCTACGCGCAGTGAACTGGTGGTCATGCAGGCGGCCGGTTTTACCCGCTTGCAGATCGCCGGTTCGGTGATGAAAACGGCGATCCCGCTGGTGTTGCTGACTATGGCAATTGGCGAGTGGGTTGCACCGCAGGGTGAGCAGATGGCGCGCAACTACCGTGCGCAGCAGATGTACGGCGGTTCTCTGCTTTCCACCAAAAGCGGCTTATGGGCAAAAGACGGCAATGATTTCATCTATATCGAACGGGTATCTGGCGAGACTGAGCTGTCTGGGGTGAATATCTATCACTTTAACGACCAGCGCAGGTTGGAGAAAGTACGCTATGCCGCCAGCGCCAACTTCGAAGATGGCGAGTGGAAACTGTCGCAGGTGGATACTTCTGATCTGACCAACGCGGAACAGGTGACGGGCACCCAGACGCTGACCGGCGTTTGGAAAACCAACCTGACGCCTGACAAGCTGGGCGTGGTGGCGTTAGATCCTGAATCACTCTCCATCAGCGGGCTGCAC
This sequence comes from Chania sp., assembly GCA_049288585.1. Classification (GTDB taxonomy): domain Bacteria; phylum Pseudomonadota; class Gammaproteobacteria; order Enterobacterales; family Enterobacteriaceae; genus Chania. The sequence continues at coordinate 8,203 of JBAQHZ010000268.1, read as the reverse complement.
AATTATGTGAAGTACCTGAAGCAGAGCGGGCAGGAAGCCAACCGTTATCAGTTGAACATGTGGAGCAAAATTTTCTCGCCGCTCTCCGTGGCGGTGATGATGCTGATGGCGCTATCGTTTATCTTCGGCCCGCTGCGCAGCGTTCCTATGGGGATCCGCGTTGTGACCGGTATCAGCTTCGGTTTCCTGTTCTATGTGCTGGATCAGATCTTCGGCCCGCTGAGCCTGGTCTACAGTATGCCGCCGATATTGGGCGCGCTGTTGCCGAGCCTGCTGTTCCTGCTGCTTAGCCTGTATATGCTGCTGAAACGCAGATAGCCCTATCCATATCGCTTGGTGAAGAGCCAACAATGCCAGTCAGTTAAGCCACTGACTGGCATTTTTTATTTCTATCACAGAGAGATAAATGAACAGAGTGGGGGAAAGCTCCCCACTCGTTGAGCGTTTAAAGGGCGGATGCGGCGGAAGGGAATAGCGCAAATGCCTGGCTGCAATCATAGGGCGCTTCTGCACTTTCTGCTGGTGCATCACGGTTATCCAGCACCTCAAACTCCGGTGCACCGTTTTCCACTGCGGCCAGCAGCAGGCTGGCAAAGGATACCGGGCCTGGCCCCATGGTGATCTGGGCATAAGACGGCGATGCTGGTATTTTCCCCGAGGCTTTATTGGCTAACTGCGGTGCGCTGTCAAACACCGTATTGTCGAGCACGATATTTCTCAGCGGCAGCTCCTGCCCATCAGAACTGAAGCCACGCAAGGTCACCCGCACGTTGTCGCCGTTATAAATCGAGCCTGGGGTATCCACATAGTGATAATTCTTGATGGTGACATCGTGAATATCTGGATAGGCCTGGCCGGTTTTGTTGCTGTAATAGGTATCGATAGTCAGCGCTTCCTGGGCCCGGCGGATGCACACGCCATCATAGTTGACGTTCTTCACCTCTCCCCCGACGCTCATATCCGTTTTGATACGCACGCCCACGGCAAAATCAGCATCATGGCCATCAATTGTCAGATCGCGGATTTCCACGTCTTTGATCGCACAGTCGGTTTCGCTGCCAATTGACATCCCATGGGTAAAATAGAGCCGGTTATGCAGCACCTTGACGTTGCTGACGGTGTAAATCGGTAGCTGCCCCAGATATTTATCGGCAATCGGCGGGACACAGGCGCTGCTGTTGTGGGACTTGATGGCAACACCGTCATCACCAGTGCTGATATGGTTATAGGCAATCAACACATTCTGTGATTGACCAGGATCGATAGCATCGGTGTTCTTGGTGGTATCCGGGGTAAAGCAGGTACTGGCCCGTGTGATGTTGGGGGGGCCAGACGTCGCCGGTTTGGTGCCTTCCGGGCAGTCATAGCCTGGCACCGTATAGGCCAATGAAGGGGTTAACACCTTCACGCCCCAAACGGTGACGCCATTCACGCCGCTAGGAACAAAGTGGAATTTGGGCGCATTTTGCAACGTGATTTTATACAGGGTGAAGTTCCGGCTGGTCGGTTTGGCGGAGTTCTTATTGGTGACCTGAATCAACCGTGGGTTGTTCTGGTTGGCACCTGAAACCGTTTTGGTTAATGCGCCAACGTCCCACCAGGTGAGTGTATTGGCGTATTTACCCGTAGTGATGACCGCGCCGCCGCGTCCATCAATAATACCCTCGCCAACTACGCCGCTGTTCACCGTATCGGTGGCGGTAATCAGTGCGTTACAGCCATTATCGGAGCTGGCGGTTTCGCCGCAATTATTCTTATCGGCAATCTGATAATCCACCGGGCTACGTGAGGCAAACAGGGTAATTCCCTGATCCACCCACAGCGTTACGCCACTTTTCAGCGTCAGTGGGCCACTCAGGAAGGCGTTTTCCCCATTGCTGCCGGCAACCAGCTTAACGGCACCGCTGCTACAGGCGTTGATCGCTGCCTGAATGCGGCTGGCATCGGGTTGTGAGTTATCGGCATCGGCATCGATAGCGTCATCCAACAGCCCTTTGGCATTCTGATTCAGTTCGGCCAGGAGCGTTTGGCAAACTGTGGGCATCACCGGCTCTTTGCCGACCAGTTCCGGATCATTGAGTGCAGCGGCCGACCATGCGCCACTGCGGTCATCCTGCGGAATTGGATCAACGGGATCAACAGGGGCCACTGGTTCTGTAGGGGAAGGATCAACGGGGGTGACTGGATTAATTGGTGCATCAGGTTCAATAGGATTAACAGGGCTAATGGGTTCGACAGGGGTAACGGGATTAGTTGATGAAGCCGTAGCACTATTCGAATTATCACATCCTGTCAAAGCAAGCAGAAAAATAGCTATAAAAAATAATGATTTAATATTCCTTTTCATACTCTTCCTCATAATGAAACAACGTTCCAGAATGAGATATTGCTCCTGCAATATGCGCTATTGCAACCACTAATTAACATAAATATTTACGGAAGTATGGGAAGGCTGGGCGTCAGCAATAACGCCCGGCCAGTGGCAGTTACAGCAGCCAATCCAGTATCAGGATACCGCACAGGCTGATCGCCCAGGCGATAGTGGTGGGCACCGACCAGACCATCATCTGTAGCTTAACGTCCTTGATCCCCATCATACGGTTCACTACCCAGAACATGCTGTCGTTAAAGTAGCTGAAGAACAGCGCGCCCATGGTGGCAGCCTGAGCGGCGGCAAGCATGTTGACGCCGGGTAGCTGGCTGACGATTGGGGCAGAAATAGATGCGGCGGTAATCATGGCCACCGTACCTGAACCTTGTATCAGCCTGACCAGCGTCGCAATGAAAAAGGGGATCAGCACTGGCGTCAGCGGCAGGTTGGCGACGTGTTGGGCCAGCAAGGTGCCGGTACCACTTTCACGTAGCACCGCTCCTAACGCGCCGCCTGCACCGGTGACCAGCAGGATAATCCCTGCGGTCTGCAAACCTTCTTCCAGCCGTTCCAGCGTTTCGTGCTTATCGACGTTGGGCATCAGGGTGTAGACAGCCAGCAACACGCTGATCGCCAAAGCAATAATCGGCGAACCCAGAAAGGCGAACGCCTGCCCCCAGAGGCTTTCGCCCAGCCATACCATGCCTTCGGCCTTTGCCAGCATATTGTTCACCGCGTTGATAAATATCAGCACGATGGGTGCCACGATCGGCAGCAGTGATAACGTCAGGCTAGGCAGTGCTTTAGCTTCTTTTTCAGCCAGATATCGCTGGTGGGCAGCGTGCAAATCCTCCGGTTCTTCATCCCGATGTTCCGGTTCGAAATCCGGGTAGCGGGCGCCGAGCCAGCGCGCATAGATAACCACACCGATCACGCAAGGAATAGCCAGCACCAGGCCCGCCATCATCATGGCACCAATATCAACGCCGAAGATCGCTGCCACCCCTAATGGGCCCGGTGTGGGGGGCACCGCATGGTGGGTGAGGATCAGCCCGCCAGCCAAGGAAACCCCAAGCGTTAACAGATTGCGTTTGCCTTTTTTGGCCAGCGCCTTCACCAGTGGATAAAGAATGACGAAGGCCGAATCGACGAAAATTGGGATACTGACGATATAACCGGTGATCGCCAATGCCCACTCTTCACGCTTTTTGCCCAGCCATTTGATAAAGCTGTAGGCGATCTGTTCCGCTGCGCCAGAGACTTCCAGTACGCGGCCCATCATTACGCCCAAGCCGATCACAATCCCGATGCTGCCGAGCGTGCTACCAAACCCTTTGCTGATGGTATCTACCGTTTGTACTGCCGTCAGCCCGCCAGAAATACCGGCGATCGAGGCAGCCGCCAGCATGGCAATCAGTGCGTGCACCCGGGTACGCAGCACCAGAAAAACCAGCACGAATACGGCCACTGCCAGGCCGATGATAGGGGTATAAAGCGCCATAATCAGCCCCCTGCCTGTAGCATTTCATCGCGCATAAAGGCACGGATGATCTGCTGGAAGTCTTCATCGACAGAGAACCCTAACGCCAGCGCACGCTGAACGTCGAAGTTACCCGGCCAACTGGCGACGATCCGGTTAATGGCTTCGTCCGGTACAAAGCGGACCCGTTCACGAGCCTGTTCACCGGCAACCGCGCCCAGTGCGTGCAACATCTGTTGAACGGTGACGCTGATGCCGGGCAGGTTGACGGTACGAGAGGTACCGAACTGCGCGGCAGAAAGCCGAACGGCATGAATAAAGTTACGCACTACGGTGCCAGGGCTGGATAACCACAACGCGAGATCGGGGGAAACCGGGCAAACCGAAGATTCGCCATGCAGCGGTTCACGGATGATGCCGCTGGCAAACGACGAGGCCGCTTTATTTGGCTTACCGGGCCGCACGCTGATGGTGGGCAAGCGCAATACCCGCCCGTCAACAAACCCTTTGCGGGCATAGTCGTTGATCAGCAATTCACACAGGGCTTTTTGCGTGCCATAGGATGACTGCGGCAGCACGGCACAATTATCGGTGACGATTGACGGCAGTGTGCCGCCAAACACCGCCAGCGAACTGGTGAAAATCAGTTTCATGGCCGGGGCATTATGCCGTGCGGCTTCTAGTAGCTGGCGGGTGGCGTCGAAGTTGACCTGCATGCCGAGATCGAAATCGCTTTCCGCATGGCTGCTGACGATGGCAGCCAAGTGGAACAGCACGCTGCAGTGCTTATCGATCAACTGGTTGGCAGCATCGGGCTGGGTGAGATCGAGCGCCAGGCAGCGTACGCGCGGGTCTTCCACCGGGGCGGAAGGCTGTTGAATATCCGCCAGAATCAATTCACTGAAGGGCAGCTCATTCTCCCGCAATAATGCGGTTGCTAAACGCTGACCCAAAAAACCTGCTCCACCGGTAATGATGACTTTCATGGCTATTTTCCTTTCCCTATAGGGGCGATTGTTGTTATCAGAGGTTGATGCTGTGCAGCCGCAAACCACGCTCTTTAAGCTGTTGCAGTGCATCTGGCGGCAGCGCGGCATCGCAGACGATGTCGTCGAGCGCCGTTAGGGGGCAGACGCGGAACATGCCGTACTTGCCGTATTTACTGCTGTCGGAGACCAGCACCTTGCGCCGTGCTACGTCCAGCAGTGCCTGTTTCACCAGGACTTTTTCTTCGTGTGGTGTGGAAAGGCCATGCTCCAGATCCCAGGAACTGGTGCTGATAAAGGCGATATCGATATTCAGGGTGCGCAGCAGCATGGCAGCGCTGCTGCCCGCACAGGAAAAGTTGCGTTGATCGACGCGCCCACCGGTATGAAACAGGTTGAGCTGCGGGCGATTCATCAGGTGCTGGATAATGGAAAAATCGTTGGTAACGACGGTCAGGTTGAAGCGTTCTGCCAGATGGCGGGCGATCTCGAAGCTGGTGGTGCCTGCATCCAGGTAAACCACCTGGCCATCTTCCACCATCGCTGCGGCATATTTGCCGATGGCCCGCTTCTGCCGGTGATGCAGCTGGGCTTTTTCTTTATAGGCCAACTCCTGACGCAGCGCGTCGCTCAGGCGTACGCCACCGCTGACGCTGATCACTTTGCCTTCTTCCTCCAGTTGATGAATATCGCGCCGAACAGTCATGTGTGAAACGCTCATCAACTCGGCTAAAGCCACAATGGTGACCAGCTGATATTCATGTACATGGCGATAGATAAAATCACGGCGTTCCGATGGGATCATGTTCTCTCCTCGGCAGCTGCGGGCTGCTGGCGATGTTGCCGCGCAATGGCTGTTATTTTTTGTTATGGGAGTTAATGTTTAATCATCTGATTTAACAATTAAACGATGAGGGTCACAGAAGACTCGATCTGGCTTTTTAATAAAGTATTTTATATTCAATTGGTTAATTTTGTTTTTGGCGGTTTTGCCGGTAACAGGAGACTGTGATGAATAATGTGATGTGTAACAACAAGACGTGATGTTACCTTGGGGATTGCCCACCTTCAGGACTGGATAGCGTACCTCTTGCTTGGTCGTCATTTGTGAACGTAGCAAGCAAAATAGGGCTAATAAATAAGCAAAGTGCGCAGGGAAAATAGCCGGGTGACGTTTTTTTCAACATTCAACTCATTGAGTGCGTGATAATTGTTGCACGAGGGAAGCTGGCAGGTATAATGCCCACGTTTTCCGCATACTGCTTCCAGTGCCGAAGTGGCGAAATCGGTAGACGCAGTTGATTCAAAATCAACCGTTGAAAGACGTGCCGGTTCGAGTCCGGCCTTCGGCACCATAGTATGAAATTAAGTCACCTTAGGGTGGCTTTTTTTATGTCCATAATCCTCCATTAACGTCCATATCTTATTGTTAAATAACGTATTTAATACGCCATTGCACTTCCCTGTGCTGTCTACTTTATCCACGGTGGTCTTTTTTCGTCCATTGACATCCAGATGATTTGGGGGTCAAGATGAGGGTCAACCCACTTCGATAATGAGTTGACCCCCAATTATGGCCCTGACAGACGTTGTAGCTAGAACCGCCAAGCCTCGCGAGAAAGCCTACAAACTCGCGGATGCGCATGGCCTGTATCTTTTGGTAAATCCTAACGGCTCTAAGCGCTGGTATCTCAAGTACCGTTTTGCCGGTAAGGAGAGCCGGATTGCTTTTGGTGCCTATCCGCTGATCTCGTTGGCCAAGGCCAGAGAGAAGCGCGATGAGGTACGGCTGTTGTTAGCCGATGGCATCAACCCGGCAGAAAAACGGGAAGTAGAAAAAGAAGAAGCGCAGGTTGCGCTGAATACCTTCGAAAAAGTGGCGCATGACTGGTTCCAGCAAATTAGTCAGAATCGCTGGTCAAAAACGCATGCTGAAAGGGTATGGCGTGACATGGAACGCAATATTCTGCCGGCGATAGGGCAGCGCCACATTGCTGACCTGAAAGCCAAAGACTTGCTTGAGCCGTTGAAAGTGGTGGAGCAAAACGGCCATCTCGATTTGGCGTCACGGCTGCGTCAGCGGGTGACCGATATACTGCGCTATGCGGTGCAGAACGATCTGATAGAGCGTAATCCCGCCCAAGATCTCTCTGGGGCGTTAGCTTCGCCAAAAGCCACCCATCGCCCTGCTTTGAAACTGGAGAGGTTACCGGATTTTCTGGCAAGGATTGAGCACTATAAAGGGCGGACGTTGACCACCTTAGCCTTAAAGTTAACGCTATGTGTCTTTATCCGCTCCAGCGAACTGCGCTTTGCCCGTTGGACTGAAATCGACTTTAAACGTGCTATGTGGACCATACCGGCTGAACGTGAAGCGATACCGGGTGTAAAACACTCTCAACGTGGGGCAAAAATGCGTACCGAGCATTTGGTGCCTTTATCCCGGCAGGCTTTAGCACTGTTGGAAGAGATCAAGGCGATTAGCGGCAACTATGAGCTTATTTTCCCTGGCGATCATCGTCCTACCAAACCCATGAGTGAAAATACCGTCAATAATGCATTGCGCGTCATGGGATATAACACCACAACTGAGTTGTGCGGGCATGGTTTCCGCACCATGGCCTGTAGCGCACTGGTTGAGTCTGGGCAGTGGTCAAAGGACGCAGTAGAGCGGCAAATGAGCCACCAGGAACGCAATAGCGTGCGGGCGGCTTATATCCATAAGGCTGAACACATCGAAGAACGTAAGCTGATGCTGCAATGGTGGGCGGATTATCTGGATGCGAACCGCAAGGCGCATGTGGTGCCATATGAGTTTAGGAATTAAATTAAAAGGTTGAAAAAATCAAATACCTTACTTTTTCAACCATATAAGAACGATAAGAGGTTAGCGAGATTCCTATTCGTTATCCCGCTGACTCTCTTCAAGCATTAGCTTTATGTTTTTGATTTTTGATTTGGTTAAGCTTGCTTTCCAAATGTACACTCCAAATATTATGCAAGGCACAAATATAATTAATAAGAGCAAGAAAATGTGAGGTTTTATTTCATCATGAAAAATTGAATATGTAACTATGAAACTACTCTGAGATATTATCATGATTGAAATTACTCGAGTGAATAACCAATCAAATAGCCAAAATGTCCATCCGGTGTCGAGTGTAAGCTTCCCATTTTTATTATTTATATACTGACTTGATTTTTCGAAGAATTTAACAGGAAGATCCTGCTTCTTTATAATCTCGAACAATGGAATTACCTTGTTAACATTCCTTATGTTTGTTAATTTCCGCAATGCTAGTTTCCGTTGCTCTTGCTCTATTTTCTTTTTATCATCATCATGTAATGATGTAAATTTTAATAGAT
>JBAQHZ010000267.1:0-6585 GCA_049288585.1 Chania sp. | reverse complement strand
GGGTATATATCGATCAATAAATATAATAGGTTTTTATTGGGTTTGTTTCTTGTATAAAGCAAGAATAATCCTGTGTTTGGTGTGTTGTTTATAATAAATAATCGCAACGAATTAATTATTATAGTTATTAGTGGGTTTGCTTTTCTATCGTTAGTGCGGTGATTTGCTGGGATAATTCTTGTTTGTATTTCTCTGTATTTTTTAACTCTATCCGGTGTGTTTTTACTTTAGAGTACAGGGTGGTAGATGTAGGTTTAAATCAATGTCAGCATGATATGCTTTAATTCCCCCTGATCTTGTCGATAAAGTGTAATTTCTAATGTAATTATTTCATTGGTGCCAGTGATGCCTCGGCATACAAATATTACTATTCCTTAATGGAAATAAATATACGGCAAAAAACATGGACATAACAAAAGTGTTCTACTAGATTTACTTCGCCTGCTGCTTATTTTTTCTGTGAAAGTTAGGTTCCTATGGCAGGTATTTAGTGTGATTGTTCTTATTCAGAGTTTAAATTGGTTTTATCTATACCCAAAATACTTCGAGTTGCTTGTAGGCGGCAACGGAGTGAAGCCCTAGGAGCATAGATAACTATGTGACTAGGGTGAACGAAGGCAGCCAACACCCAAGCAACTTGAAGTATAACGGGTATATATTATTTCTATTTCCTCGGATGGAGATGTTATTCATGAGTAAAATAATTAGCTCGATAGGCAATACCTCATTAAACCGCCTCACGCTTGCCATTCTGGGCAGTCTGGCGTTCAGTTCCAGCTATGCGGCCGATCTACCTGCTGGTGGCGCAGTGAAATATGGTAGCGGCACCATCAGCCAGCCTGCCAACCAACAAATGCAGATCAATCAGAGCAGCGATAAGCTGGCGATTGAGTGGCAGAGCTTTAATATTGCCGAAGGCAACAAGGTTAATTTCCAGCAGCCTAACAGCAATTCCATTGCGCTGAACCGGGTGGTAGGGACGGAAGGTTCTAAGGTGATGGGGCAGCTAAATGCCAACGGCCGTGTGTTCCTGGTTAACCCGAACGGCGTGCTGTTTGGCAGCAACGCCCAGGTGAACGTCGGTGGGCTGGTGGCTTCTACTCAGGATTTGACCACCACCAACTTCTCCCTCGGTAAATACAACTTCAGCGGCGGCAACAGCCCAGCCAGCGTGGTCAACCAAGGCACCATTACTGCTAAAGACGGCGGTGCGGTAGTGTTATTGGGCGGCCAGGTGAGCAACCAGGGGAATATTCAGGCCAACCTTGGCAGCGTGAAGCTGGCGGCCGGTAAAGCCACTACTCTGGATTTCGGTGGCGATGGGTTGGTGAACATCCAGGTGACGGGTGCAGCAGCCAATGCCTTGGCGGAAAACAGCGGCTTTATTCAGGCCGATGGCGGCCAGGTAGTGATGAGTGCCGCCTATGCCAACAGCAACGTGTTGCAGACCGTGGTGAATAACACCGGCACCATTCAGGCGCAAACCCTGAGCAATAAATCGGGCAAGATCGTCTTGAGCGGTGGGCAGCAAGGGCTGGTCAACGTGGATGGCATTCTGGATGCCAGCACTGATCAGGGTAACGGCGGTAATATTGAAACCAGCGGCCAGTCAGTCAACGTCAGCGCCAGTGCCAGCGTTGATACCCGTGGTTTTGGCGGCCAGACCGGTACTTGGACCGTGGCTGCCGACAAGCTGGACGTGAATGACAGCACCAGCAGCAATAAAGTCTCGGCACGTGCAGTCACCAATAGCCTGCGCACCAGCAATGTGGAACTGATCAGTAACAGCAGCGATCTCACGCTGGCCAACGATATCAGCTGGAGCACGGCCAATCAGCTGTTACTGGCGGCACAAAATAACCTCGTGCTGAATGCCAATCTGAAAGCCACCGGCAAAAATGCGGGCGTAGCCTTTATTGAAGGCGGCGACTATGTGCTGGCGAAAGGGAAAAGCGTTACCCTTTCCGGCCAAGGTGCCAGCTTCAGCAATAACGGCCAAAGCTATACCGTGATCCAGAATGTGGCCCAGCTACAGGCGATGGAAAACGATCTGGCCGGTTACTATGTGCTGGGCAATACCATCGATGCCAGTTCAACGGCGCAGGGGGCTGGGTTTAGGCCGATAGGTAATGATGTTTATTTAGGGGATAATGATTTTAGTGGCATATTTTCCGGCATGGGGAACAGCATTAACCAACTCAATATAAAAGCGGGGAGGAAGCTTGGTTATTCAGACAATTTGTATGTGGGGTTATTTGGTTTATTGTCGGGAGAAGTTCGTAATCTTGGATTGATCGATACCAAGGTGAATATAAATAGCGCTTCTGAGGCAACAACGATTTATACAGGGGTTCTGGCGGGTAGTGCGGCTAATCTCCATACGCCAGCCCGTATTCGCGATGTTTATGCGGAAAATATCAGTGTTAAAGTTACGAGCCACATTAGTAGTAACAGTTGGACCGGTGGTTTATTAGGGAATGTTGGCTACGTGGATATTAGTAATGCCCATGCTACCGGAACGGTAATAAGCAGCAATGGTAGAGCTGGTGGTTTGATTGGCCTACTCCTTGGCTCATTATGGTCACCTAGTTACGTAAGCTTCATCAACAATTCCTACACTGGTGTCACAGTTAATGGAAATGGTAACCAAGTCGGGGGCTTAATTGGCGCAACAGGTGAAGGAAGCTTAAGTATCAATAATTCTTACGCCACAGGGGATGTTTTTGGTACCGGTTGGTCGATTGGTGGATTGGTTGGTGAAACAAGTGGCTATTACCGAAATGTGTGGAGTGATATTTTTGCAACAGGGAACGTGGTCGGCGGATCTGATGTGGGCGGATTGATAGGAAGAAGTAGCTCGAGCGTAATTAGTAATGCTTATGCAACAGGTAGTGTGCAGGGTAATCAAAACATTGGTGGTGTAGGAGGTTTAGTCGGCACATCTTTCAGTAGTGAATTAAATAGTGTTTATGCTACAGGTATGGTGACAGGTTATGGCAGCGATAGATTGTGGTTAGGTGGGTTAATAGGCTCTGCCTACGATTCAATAATTAGTAAATCTTACGCTTCTGGGAATGTTACTAATCTTTCTGCTGGTGGCGGTAGTATTAAGGTGGGGGGATTGATTGGTTTGGTTGGGAATAATTCTACCATTAGTGACTCTCATGCTACTGGGGATCTAATTTCCAACAATACAACATATTACATGTCTTTGGGTGGTCTTGTCGGTGAGCTTTCGGGGGGGTATATTAATAATTCCTATGCTACCGGGAATGTGGTGGCTAGTAATGGGATATACGAGACGAATCTCGGTTCACTTGTAGGTAAAGTCAGTAGCGATTTTAGCAGTACCATTACCAACTCCTACGGTTATGGCACCGTAAACGGCAAAGCCTGTACTGGGCAGTCATACTGCGGCCTATAAAACCCAAAATTCAGCCTGGAGCAAGCCAGGCTTTTTATTGCCTATAGTGGATCATCCGCCTTAACATAATTAGACAATGCAATGAAAAACAATAAAAAAGATTCCCGGTCACGCAATGGCTGGCTTTTGCTCCCCCTAGTAGTGGGATTCAGCAGCGTACAGGCGGCAACGCCAAGTATACCGGATGCTGGGCAAAGCCTGCGTGAGATTGATACCCGTCGGCCAACTCTGGCACCTTCAACCGCTCCAGATCTGGGTTTACCCACTCCGCCCACACCGGCACCGGCTCAGCCCGCCAACGCTGAACAGCCGACGGTCAAGGTGAACACCTTTACTTTGAGCGGCAATACTTTGTTTCCCAACGCGGTTCTACTGGTGCAATTGCAGGCATACATCGGGCGCGAACTCACGTTGCCACAACTTTATGAAGCGGCGCAGCATATCACCACCTATTACCAGCAGCGCGGCTATGTGCTCAACCGCGCCTATCTGCCGGAGCAAGAGATTGAAAATGGCATAGTCAAGATCGCCATACTGGAAGCGCATTACGGCGAGATCAAAACCGAGAACAGCTCGCGCCTTTCCGATGCTACTTTGAATCGCCTGATCGGCAGGATTGTTCCCGATGCAGCGATTAACGCCGGAAAACTGCAACAGACTCTGCTATTGCTGAATGATACCCCCGGCGTGCAGGCCCGCTCGACCCTGCTGACCAGTAAAAAAACCGGGGCTGCCGATCTGCTGGTGGAAGCCAAGCCTGCCCCTTTGTTGAGCGGTAATCTCGATCTGGATAACTATGGCGGCAAATATACCGGCAAAAACCGTTTGAATGCCGATGTCTCGGTCAACAGTCCGTTAGGATTAGGAGATCGCCTGCGCCTGCGCGGTTTGGCCAGTGATGCACGGCAGTATTATTACTTTTTGTCGTACGACGTTCCGGTGAATCGTTGGTTTACTCGCGTAGGCGCTTCCTACTCCAATATGGATTACTCCTTGGGCAAAGACTTTGCCGACTTGGACGCACACGGTAATGCCCGCACCACCAGTGCTTATATTTCTCAACCCTTGTACAGAAGCCGAACCCTGACCGTCAGCAGCCAGTTGCAGTTTGATGACAAACGGCTGCGGGATGATATCGACTTATTCGACAGCAGAAGCCACAAAAACAGCCAGTTGTGGACCGCCAGCCTCAGTGCCAACGGTCAGGATGCTTTCGGCGGTGGTGGGCTGAACTTTGTTTCTGCCAGCGTTAGCAACGGCAATCTGGAAATTACCGATCCAATTACCGCACAGAATGACAGCAAAACCGCGCATACCGCGGGTAGCTTTAGCAAATTCAATCTGACTGCCTTGCGGCTGCAAGCGCTCAGTGAACGCTGGAGTTTCTACACTCAGTTCAGCGGTCAATTAGCGTCGAAAAACCTGGATTCCTCAGAACAGTTTTCACTGGGAGGCGTCAATGGCGTACGGGCTTATTCATCAGGTAGTGCCAGTGGCGATCAGGGGTGGATGACCAATCTGGAATTGCGTTACGCGATAACCCCTGCCTGGCAGTGGAAAACCTTCTTTGACTATGGCGGAGTGAAAACCAGTAAGTCGCCCTGGACAGCGGATAAAAATCACCAACAACGTGGTGCGTTAGGAACCGGTGCCACCTGGTTTGGTGACAAACGTCAGGTTTCATTGCAACTGGCGTGGCGAGTGAATCATCCTGATGACAGTGACAGCAAGCAGGATGGTCAACCACAGGTGTGGCTACAGGCTTCACAGGGGTTTTAGCGCTGAGGGCTCGCTTCAACGCTCGCATAGCGACCAAACGGGCGTTGAAGTCTCTACGGTATTGTTCAATAAATAGAATTTATCCTCCATAATGGTATTAATCTGAAATAAATATCAACAATACTGATGTGAACCCTTACTGATAGGGTGTTTGCATTAGCACTCTGACTCATTTATTTTGCATTTTTTCTAATATAACAACCCCTCCATGCTGATTTTTGGGGGTATCAACTTCATTTTTGCAACAGACACGAGTTTCTGTGCTTTAAGCAGTCAGAAATAAGTAGGATTTGATATTTTTTCATTTAATATCAGTTCAATAGAATGGCTGCTTAGATATTGCCCACGATGGCGTGGATTGATTTTTAATCGGTCAGGCACATAGGTAGCGATTTGCATGTTTCAGCACGGGTTGGATTGGTTCTTTCTTTTTAATGATTGATAAGTTCGCTTAACTTTGCTCGGTTCCCTTTAAGTGATCAACTAATTTGAGAAACGGTAGAGGTTCTTATCATATGTTTAAGGGATAATTCTTTTTGTATTGGAATTATCCTGTTTTTTTGTGTTGGTATTCTTGGTTTTTTTATAACGATTTAACTTGGTTTTTGGTGGTTTAATAGACTATGCTAGCAGTGATTTACATCGATTGCTTATTCGCATAGTAAAGTATTTTCGTAAATCCAGTTGTATGGTTATTTATAACTAGTTATCTTTTTTATTCGCCATGTATAAATATTAATTAACTTGCTAATACTTCTCTTGATTGCTTAATTTTGCTCTTACATGAGGAGTGCTTAAGTTTTCAGGTTGATATTTTAGCTGTACTAATATCATGGCTGCTACATTTTAGCTTATCAGCTATACTCTACTCAGGATTCAGGATGTTATCCGGAGGTAGGAGTCAACGCTCCTGAAAGCTATTGTGGAAATGACAAAGGAAAAAGAAATCCACATTTTTCTTTGTAAAGATTAACGAGGCACTATGACCAGTCGTAAGCATTTAACACCTTCAGAGGTGGAGAAGTTGCTTGAGGCAACCCTTAGGGGAAAGAATCCTGAACGCGATTACTGCTTGATTTGGATGTGTTTTATCCACGGGTGTCGAGTGAGCGAAATTAACAGCTGGCGTTTGTCTGATATCGATCTCGAAGGCGGGAATATCTATATTCATCGGCTGAAGAATGGCTTCTCGACAATTCACCCTTTATATGTCCGCGAAAGGAAATGCTTACAGCGTTGGATTGCAAAAAGAAAGTATTACCGAGGTGCGGATAGTGAATGGCTGTTTCTTTCTAACCGGGGCTCTCGTTTATCACGTCAGCGCATTTATTGGTTAATTCGTGATTACAGTGAAGCAGCAAATTTAGAGGTGAACGCTCATC
>JBAQHZ010000266.1:0-1828 GCA_049288585.1 Chania sp. | reverse complement strand
GTGTATATACCCAAAATAATTCGAGTTGCTTGTAGGCGGCAAGCACTGGAGACCCCAGGAGCATAGGCCACTATGTGACTGGGGCGACAGAGCGCAGTCAACACCCAAGCAACTTGAAGTATGACGGGTATAGTCAATATGTTGCACCACTTTAATCGAGGGACTTTATGTCAGCTAAAATCCGCACCCGCCAAAGCGGGATTAATCAAGTTCAGGCCGGGCAGAACGTGATGGTGATCGAACCCAGCAATCTGTACGGCTGCCAACTGGGTGACGATGTGTTCGTCGGGCCATTTGTCGAAATCCAGAAAAACGTCAGCGTAGGAGCACGCAGTAAAGTGCAATCCCACAGCTTTATCTGCGAATACGTCACTATTGGTGAAGACTGCTTTATTGGCCACGGCGTGATGTTCGCCAACGATCTGTTCAAAAGCGGCACGCCCAATGCCGATCCGGCCACTTGGGGCCGTACCAGGATCGGCAACCGGGTTTCCATCGGTTCCGGTGCTACCGTATTGGCCGTTGAGATCTGCGATGATGTGGTGATCGGTGCCGGTGCGGTGGTCAGCAAAAATATCAGCCGTAAAGGCATTTATGCCGGTAATCCGGCCAAGCTGTTGAGGGAGCTTGATTAGTTGCATCAGGTAGTTGGCATCAAGTTGATTGCCGTTATGTTTACGTTAAGTTTACTTCCCTCCAGCAATAATGATAACTGTTATCATTTAATGCCAGGGTAGGAAAAAAGATGCGCCGATTGCTTTTAATCACGTTGATCCCGCTAATAGTGGGATGCAGCGCTAAAAAACCTGTCGAGAACCCAGTAAAATTAACGCCGGAAACGGCTAACCAGCAGAAGATAGCGATGAAAATGGACGACGACACAGTTAACAAACTGCACGCCATACTGGCGCTGCACGCGGCAGTTCCTGAAGCCGATAAAGGCCAGACGATCGATCTGCTCTCGCAGACGTTCCTCGGCACGCCTTATGTTGCCAATATGCTGATCGGCTCTGCCAGCACCCCGGAACAGTTGGTGATCGATTTTCGTGGGTTGGACTGCTTCACCTACCTGGATTACGTTGAAGCGCTCAGAGAAGCCACTACCGACGAGCAGTTTATAGAGAACCTGATTCAAACACGCTATGTGAATGGTGAGATCGATTTCCTGCATCGCAAACATTTCTTCAGCGATTGGGCGCAAAAAGAGCAGGTGCTTGCCAACGATATTACCGCCCAGCTTAGCCCGAATGCCGTCACCGTCGTGAAACAGCTCAACCGTAAAGCCGATGGCGAGACTTATCTTCCCGGCCTGCCGGTAGTGGAACGTAGTATTACCTATATCCCCAGCGAATTTGTTAACGATCGGGTGATGAGTCAGTTGCAGACCGGTGACTATATCGGTATCTACACCAAACTGGCCGGGCTGGACGTTACCCATACCGGTTTCTTTATTATGACGCAGGATGGCCCGGTGCTGCGCAATGCCTCTTCACGTAAAGAGAATATGCAAGTGGTGGATTCGCCGTTTAGCGCCTACGTAATGAATACGCCGGGCATTGTGGTCTTGCGCCCGCGTTAACGCTGAATTCGGTGGTTATTAGCTATGCCTCTTTATGCTGAGTAATCGTTTGACTTCATCAGCGGCCTGGGATTAGCTATCAGCACCAAACCTACTGATTTCATTGTTTTTTCAGGGAGACTTCTATGACCATAACCTGGCGCTTTACCGCCTTGGCGGCAGCACTGTCGGCAACGCTGCTGTTACAGGGCTGCGATCAAAAAACCGATCAAAACCATATCAAAGTCGGTGTGATTAACGGTGCCGAGC
>JBAQHZ010000265.1:0-3000 GCA_049288585.1 Chania sp. | reverse complement strand
ATTTCGCATAGATGGATAGGCAAATTGGACCTGCAAAAAAACGCCCGCAGGCGTTTAATTGTGGTGGTAACGGACTCATCTTAGCAACTAATTTGCTTAATTTTACAGGTGATTAAGCCAATATATTATAAACACGGGCTACACGGCCGGTTCCGCTGACCTGAACCGGTGACTCAAAAGCGGCGATAAAGCAGGATTCACCCGGCTGCAATACCACCTGTTGCCCCTGTTTTTCTAAGGTCGCTTCACCGGCTACGCAGAACACAATGGCTGCGCTGTTTTGCGCCAACGGCTGCGCTGAGGCGGTAAGATCGTGCAAAGAGAAGGCAAAATCCTCGACCGGGATCGGGAAAAACAGCTCGCTACCGCGTTTTTCTGGCTGAGTCAGCAGGCCGGACGCCGGTTGTGGGCGAAATTGCAGGTTGGCCAGCAATTCGGGAATATCGATGAATTTAGGCGTCAGCCCCGCGCGCAGTACGTTGTCCGAATTGGCCATCACCTCCAGCGCCACGCCATTCAGATAAGCGTGTGGGGTTTCTGCATACAGGAACATGGCTTCGCCCGGTGCCAGTTTGACCACGTTGAGCAGCAGCGGTGAGAACAGGCCGTTGTCCTCCGGATAAAAACCGGCGATAAAGCGCAGGGTATCCCAAGGTTCACCCTGTTGGCTGTTCAGGGCCGCTTTCAATACGCCCAAGGCCAGTGTTTTCTGTTTGCCACTCATAGCCAGCAGACTGGCAAACAGAGTTGCAAGGTGAGCGGTATCCGGCTGCTGTAGAAAGGTGGCGATATCGTGATGCGCACCGGCGATCGGCTGCAACAGGGAAACAATGTCGTCAAGCTCACGGAAACCGTTCATGGCCAGGAACGGCGTCAGTGCAAACACCAGTTCGGGCTTGTGGTTGGGATCTTTGTAGTTACGCTCTGCGGCATCGAGCGCGATACCGGCCGCATTCTCTTTGGCAAAACCGGCTTCTGCAGCGCTCTTGCTCGGGTGAACCTGAATAGACAGTGGCTGATCGGCACACAGTACTTTAAACAGGAACGGCAGTTCGCCAAAGCGCTGTGCCACTTTGGCTCCCAGTTGCCCTGGCTGGTCTTCATCAATCACATCACGCAATGAGTGCAGGGCACCGTTGGCTGCGGTTATCTGGGAACTGCTTTTCGGGTGAGCCCCCATCCACAGCTCTGCCATCGGTTTGCCGCCTGGATTGGCAATACCATAAAGCTGGGTTAACGCATCAACGCTACCCCATGCGTAATTCTGTACCGCATTGGTCATTTTTTGCATCATTACTACCTGCTTTCTAAAGGAAATTGCCTCAGTAAACAATGTGGCCGAGGTGCATGCAAGCAGAGATCGCTAAAAATGCCCTATGGCCAAGTGCTTAATGCGAATAATTATTATCTCGCTATACTGATGATACCCCTTAACCTTTAGGGATTGTGCTAAGGAGAACGCAATGTCAGGCATTCGCATTGAGAAAGACTCTATGGGCCCGATCGAAGTACCGGCCAATCAACTTTGGGGCGCACAAACCCAGCGCTCGCTGGAGCATTTCCGCATATCCTCAGAGAAAATGCCGCCAGCGCTGATTCACGCGCTGGCCATGACCAAACGTGCCGCTGCCAGCGTCAATATGGATCTGGGGCTGCTGCCTGCCGATCGGGGCAACGCCATTCTCCAGGCGGCTGATGAAGTGCTGGCCGATCAACACGCAAACGAGTTTCCGTTGTCTGTCTGGCAAACCGGTTCCGGTACCCAGACCAACATGAACATCAACGAAGTGCTGGCCAATCGTGCCAGCGAGCTATTGGGGGGAGAGCGTGGCGAGGGGCGTCGGGTACACCCTAACGATGATGTGAATAAAAGCCAGAGTTCGAACGACGTTTTCCCCACCGCGATGCACGTGGCTGCGGTGATCGCGCTGCGTGAACATCTGATCCCTGAACTGAAGCTGCTGCACCAAACGTTGAACAGCAAGGCCGTAGCTTTTCACGATATCGTCAAAATCGGCCGGACCCATCTACAGGACGCAACGCCGCTGACGCTGGGGCAGGAGATCTCCGGCTGGGTGGCGATGCTGGAGCACAACCTTAAGCATATCGAAGCCAGCATCCCGCATATTTGTGAACTGGCTCTGGGGGGCACGGCGGTGGGCACCGGGCTGAACACGCATCCTGAGTATGCGGTGCGAGTGGCGAAAGCCTTGGCCGAGTTAACCGGGCAACCTTTTGTTACTGCGCCCAACAAGTTTGAAGCCTTGGCCGGCTGCGACGCATTGGTGCATGGGCACGGCGCGTTAAAAGGGCTGGCGGCGTCGCTGATGAAGATCGCCAACGACGTACGTTGGCTGGCTTCTGGCCCGCGCTGCGGGATTGGCGAACTCTCTATTCCGGAAAATGAGCCGGGCAGTTCGATCATGCCGGGCAAGGTCAATCCAACGCAGTGTGAAGCCATGACCATGCTGTGCGCGCAGGTGTTGGGTAACGATGTGGCGGTGAATATCGGCGGTGCTTCCGGTAACTTTGAACTGAACGTCTTCCGCCCGCTGGTGATCCACAACTATCTGCAATCTGTCCGCCTGCTGGCAGACGGCATCAGCAGTTTCAACGAGCACTGCGCGGTGGGGATTGAACCGAATCGCGATCGTATCAGCCAGTTGCTGAATGAATCGCTGATGCTGGTGACCGCGCTAAATCCGCACATCGGCTACGACAAGGCGGCAGAAATCGCCAAAAATGCCCACAAACAGGGGCTGACGCTGAAAGCTTCCGCGTTAAAACTGGGGTATCTCACTGAGCAACAGTTTGATGAATGGGTACGACCAGAAGATATGGTGGGGAGTATGAAGAAATAACCTGCCTCGATATTTTAGGCGCAGCCGGTGCTGCGCCTGTTGTCTGTTTTACCTCAACCGTTCCAACTCCGGCAGTAACTCCAGTCAGGGCTAACCTGCGCATAAACAATGCAACCGGCAGTATCAAAAGCTATTGTCC
>JBAQHZ010000264.1:0-5702 GCA_049288585.1 Chania sp. | reverse complement strand
TCATCACATTGCCAATGTGTACACAATATGTTTAGCGACCTAAATAAACACTCATTCCCCTACCTCAAGATGTGAACAAGAGACAGCCCAAGGGAGAGGGAGTCCCACCTTCCGTGCAAAGATGTGTAGATACCTATGGTGCGCTAGGCTCGGGTATCTCGGGCTAAAAAACCCTCTCTAGGGTTCAGCATTTTTAGCTGTATGTCACGCTCAAGCTGGCGTTACCCAAGCTGTGGAAGTGAATATTGAATCCCACCATGGCACCGCTCGCGCCTTCATCTACCTCAATAGTCTCTACGTCTAGCGCATGAACCGTGAACTGGTAACGATGGCTTTCGCCCTGTGGTGGTGCAGCACCGCCATAACCGGCCTTGCCAAAATCGGTACGGGTCTGCACGGCACCTGTTGGCAAACCAGCCAGGCCAGAACCCGCACCCTGCGGCAGTTCATGCACGCTAGCCGGAATATTCGCCACTACCCAGTGCCACCAGCCAGAACCGGTCGGGGCATCAGGATCGTACACCGTCACCACAAAGCTTTTGGTGCCCTGTGGTGCGCCATCCCAAGCCAGGTGTGGCGAAAGATTATCGCCGTGGTAACCCATGCCGTTAAATACCTGCCGTTCCGGCATTTTTGCGCCGTCTTGCAGATCGTTACTGTATAAACGAAACGCCATAATGACTCCCAGTTGTCGAAGGTGCCGAGCGCTTAAGCTAGATCGTTTTGCCCGAACAATCCAACCCTATCATTGCGGGTTATTCTGCCGCTGCGGCAATCGCCGCCGTCAGGCACGTGAGCTGTTCCGGCGTAATGATATAAGGCGGCATCAGGTAAATTAGTTTGCCAAACGGGCGGATCCACACGCCGCGCTCAACAAACCCGCGCTGTAACGCAGCCACATCCACCGGTTCACGCATTTCCACCACGCCAATTGCGCCAAGCACTCGCACATCAGCCACTTTCGGCAAGGCTGCCAGTGGCAACAACTGTTGCCTGAGTTGCGACTCAATAGCCGCCACCTGCTGCTGCCAGCGGTTCTCCTCCAGCAGTGCCAGGCTGGCACTGGCTACCGCGCAGGCCAGCGGGTTACCCATAAAAGTAGGCCCATGCATAAAGCAACCTGCCGCGCCGTTGCTGATGGTTTCGGCGACCGAACGGGTGGTCAGGGTGGCGGAAAGCGTCATATAGCCGCCGGTCAGCGCTTTGCCCAGGCAGAGAATATCCGGCACGATGCCCGCATGTTCACAGGCGAACAGCTTGCCGGTGCGGCCAAAGCCGGTGGCGATCTCATCGGCGATCAACAGAACTTGGTGACGGTCGCACAGTTCGCGCACCCGTTTTAAATAGGTGGGGTGATAAATCCGCATACCACCGGCACCTTGCACGATGGGTTCCAGGATCACCGCAGCGATCTCCCCACTGTGTTGCTCCAGCAAGGTGGCGAAGGGGGCGATATCCTGTTCATCCCAGGCTTCATCAAAGCGGCGTTGGGGCGCAGTGACAAACAGATGCGGTGCAAGATAGCCCTGATACAGGCTGTGCATGGAATTATCGGGATCGCACACCGACATCGCACCAAAGGTATCACCATGATAGCCGTGGCGCAGGGTCAGCACCCGCTGCCGCCGTTCCCCGCGTGCCTGCCAGTATTGCAGCGCCATCTTCAGCGCGACTTCCACCGCTACGGAACCGGAATCTGCCAGGAATACACATTGCAAGGCTTCTGGTGTCATCGCGATCAACTGGCGGCACAGCGCAATGGCGGCGGGATGGGTAATGCCGCCGAACATCACGTGCGACATTTTCTCCAATTGCTGCGTTGCTGCCTGATTCAGTTGCGGGTGATTGTAGCCGTGGATGGCGGCCCACCAGGATGACATCCCATCGACCAGCAGGCGGCCATCCGCCAGTTGCAGCTCAACGCCGCGAGCAGCTTCCACCGGATAACAGGGCAGTGGATGGATCATCGAGGTGTAGGGGTGCCAGATGTGGCGTTGATCGAAGGCGAGATCGTCATCAGTGAGGGACATTGTTGTAAACCAAAATAAAATAGAATGGTTGACAGTATATCCGCAATATTTACACTGACGACACTTTTTCCTCTCTTTGGAGACGCCGTCAATGGCCGATCGCATTCACTGGACAACCGCGCAAGCCAAGGCGCTGTTTGATAAACCCCTGCTTGAACTGCTGTTCGAAGCGCAAACCGTTCACCGCCAGCATTTCGATCCGCAACAGGTTCAGGTCAGCACGTTGCTGTCGATTAAAACCGGGGCCTGCCCGGAGGACTGCAAGTATTGCCCACAAAGTTCGCGTTACAAAACGGGGCTGGAATCCGAACGGCTGATGCAGGTGGAACAGGTACTGGAGTCTGCGCGTCAGGCCAAAGCGGCCGGATCGACCCGTTTTTGCATGGGCGCCGCCTGGAAAAACCCGCACGAGCGCGATATGCCTTATCTGCAACAGATGGTGCAGGGGGTGAAAGCGCTGGGGATGGAAACCTGCATGACGCTGGGCATGCTGGATGGCACTCAGGCCGAGCGTCTGGCCGAGGCGGGCTTGGATTATTACAATCACAATCTGGATACTTCGCCGGAGTTTTACGGCAGCATCATCACCACCCGCACCTATCAGGAACGCTTGGACACGCTGGATAAAGTGCGCGAGGCGGGCATCAAGGTTTGTTCTGGTGGCATCGTCGGGTTGGGGGAAACAGTGAGCGATCGCGCTGGGCTGCTGGTGCAACTGGCCAACTTGCCAACGCCGCCGGAGAGCGTACCGATCAACATGCTGGTGAAAGTCAAAGGCACGCCGCTGGCCGATAACGCTGACGTTGATCCGTTTGATTTTATCCGCACCATCGCTATTGCGCGCATCATGATGCCGTCGTCCTATGTACGCCTCTCTGCTGGCCGCGAGCAGATGAGCGAGCAGACCCAGGCGATGTGTTTTATGGCGGGTGCCAACTCGATCTTCTACGGTTGCAAATTGCTGACTACCCCGAACCCGGACGAAGACAAAGATCTGCAACTGTTCCGCAAGCTGGGGCTGAACCCGCAGCAGACCGCCACCGCACATGGTGACAATCAGCAACAGCAGGTGTTGGCAGAGCAGTTACTGCATGCTGGCAGTGCTGAGTTCTACAACGCGGCGCTGTAATGAGCTGGCAACTACGTATTGAACAGGCCCTGGGCGAGCGGCAACGTGCCGCCGCTTACCGTCAGCGGCAGGTCAATCAGGGTGGCAATGGTCGCCATTTGCAGCTTAACGATCAACGCTATCTTAACTTTTCAGGTAATGACTATCTGGGGCTCAGCCAGCATGCAAGCGTGATCGCCGCCTGGCAGCAGGGCGCTGCGCGCTATGGCGTGGGCAGCGGCGGTTCGGGCCACGTTACCGGTTTTTGCCAGCCGCACCATGAACTGGAGCAGCAACTGGCAGAGTGGCTTGGCTACTCGCGCGCATTGCTGTTTATCTCCGGTTATGCCGCCAATCAGGCTTTGCTGGCAGCGCTGATGCAGGCCGACGATCGCATTGTGGCGGATAAACTCAGCCATGCGTCAATTTTGGAAGCCGCCTCCCACTCACCGGCTCAGTTGCGGCGTTTTCGCCACAATCAACCGCAGGCATTGGCAGCATTGCTGGAGAAACCCTGCGCTGGCCAGCAGTTGGCGATCACCGAAGGCGTCTTCAGCATGGATGGCGACAGTGCGCCGCTGGCTGAACTGCATCGCCTGACGCAACAAGCCGGGGCTTGGCTGATGGTGGATGATGCACACGGCATCGGCGTGCGCGGTGAACAGGGGCGCGGCAGTTGCTGGCAACAGGGCGTTCGCCCAGACGTGCTGGTGGTGACCTTTGGTAAGGCGTTTGGCGTCAGCGGTGCTGCAATCCTGTGCGATGAACCGCTGGCAGAATATCTGCTGCAGTTTGCCCGCCATCTGATTTACAGCACCGCGATGCCACCGGCGCAGGCCTGCGCTTTGCAGGCGGCGTTACGCTGTATCCAGCAAGGGGACGAGTTGCGCAGCCAACTGCAAGGCCATATTCAGCGTTTTCGTGCCGGGGTGGCGAACTTGCCGTTAACGTTAACCGATTCAGATACCGCCATCCAACCGCTGTTGGTGGGGGATAACCAGCGTGCGCTCGACTTGGCGCAACGCCTGCGCGAGCAGGGGCTGTGGGTCAGCGCTATTCGGCCACCTACGGTGCCGCCGGGCGGCGCACGCTTGCGCATTACCCTCACGGCGGCCCATCAGCCGCAGGACATTGACCGCTTGCTGGAGGTGTTGCATGACGTCAGTGCGTGAGGTGGTGAATAAACCAGCAGTAGCTGCGGCGTTCAGCCGCGCGGCGGAAAGCTACGATGCCGCGGCGGTGTTGCAGCGCGAGGTGGGTGAACGCTTACTGGGAATGGGATTGAACCACCCCGGCCTGCAACTGTTAGATGCCGGTTGCGGCACCGGTTATTTCAGCCGCCGCTGGCGCGATTTGGGCAAACAGGTCACGGCGTTCGATCTGGCACCGGGCATGCTGGCCTTTGCCCGCCAACGGCAGGCGGCAGATGATTATCTGCTGGGGGATATCGAGCATATCCCGCTGCCAGAGGCGGCGGTCGATATCAGTTTCAGCAGCCTGGCGGTGCAATGGTGCAGCGATCTACCGCGTGCGCTGACGGAGTTGTACCGCGTGACGCGGCCCGGTGGCGTGATTCTGTTTTCCACGCTGGCGGCCGACTCTCTGCACGAGCTAGGGGATGCCTGGCAACAGGTAGACGGCGAACGTCATGTGAATGATTTTCTGTCCCCGGCGCAGATCGCCGCGGCCTGTGGCGATTATCGCCATCATCTGCAAGCGGTGTGGCAAACCCTTGAATACCCGGACGTGATGGCGCTAATGTGTTCTCTGAAGGGGATCGGTGCCACGCACCTGCATCAGGGGCGCGAGGCGGGTTTGCTTTCCCGCCAGCGGCTGGCGGCATTGCAGGCGGCTTATCCGCGCCAGCGCGGCCAGTTTCCACTCAGTTATCATCTGATTTATGGAGTGATTTACCGTGATTAAGCGCTTTTTCGTCACCGGAACCGATACCGAAGTCGGTAAAACCGTGGCCAGCAGTGCGCTGTTGCAGGCCGCCGCTGCCGCAGGTTTACGCTGTGCTGGTTATAAACCGGTGGCATCCGGCAGCGAGATGACGCCCGATGGCCTGCGTAATACGGATGCGCTGGCGTTGCAGAAATACAGCAGCGTGCCGTTGAGTTACGCTGAAGTAAACCCTTACACCTTCGCGGAGCCGACGTCGCCGCATATCGTCAGTCTGGCAGAAGATCGGCCGATTTCTCTGATCCGGCTTTCTGCTGGTTTACGCCATCTTGAACAGCGTGCCGACTGGCTGCTGGTAGAAGGGGCGGGGGGATGGTTTACCCCGCTTTCTGAGCTGTATACCTTTGCCGATTGGGTACAACTGGAGCAGTTGCCGGTGATCCTGGTGGTGGGTATCAAGCTAGGTTGTATCAACCATGCGTTGCTCACGGCGCAGGCGATTCAGCAGGCAGGGCTGCCCTTGGCTGGCTGGATAGCCAACGATATCACCAAGCCTGGAAAGCGCCATCAGGAGTACCTCGCTACGCTGCGCCGTGTGCTGCCAGCGCCGCTGCTGGGGGAGATCCCGCACCTGCTGCAGGTAGAGCAACAGGCGCTGGGTC
>JBAQHZ010000263.1:0-7123 GCA_049288585.1 Chania sp. | reverse complement strand
TCATCACATTGCCAATGTGTACACAATATGTTTAGCGACCTAAATAAACACTCATTCCCCTACCTCAAGATGTGAACAAGAGACAGCCCAAGGGAGAGGGAGTCCCACCTTCCGTGCAAAGATGTGTCGATACCTATGCCTAGCGCACCGAGGGGCACTCCGGCGGCTTACGCCGCTACGACCCCTTCGGTACGCTCTCCCTAATAACAGGCTTTGTCAGTAGTCTGAGGCAGATGAGAATGCCCTGCCTTTAATGACGTTAAACGTGCATTGCGCTGCGTTAAGGCGTTACCGGTTTACCGTCGATGGTCACGTTCCTGATAGCGCTGAAATGCCAAGGGGTATCACCGCGCAGCTGGCTGAAAACCACCCGGTCGAACTGGCTGTCTTCCAAATCGCTGATCGCGGTGGGCGGCACGTTATTAAAACGCACGTTGTCAAAATGCACCTGCCGATGCCAGGCATTTTTCTCGCTGTTGCCCTTGATCTCAATGGCAGGATGATCTTCCTGCGTGCCCTGCACCGTCACGTTCTGCACCAGAAAATTGTAAAACTGCGCCGGTTGCTTCGCTGCTGGATAATCAATCTTGGCGTTAGGATCCGAGTAATTCAACGTCAGGATCACCGGCTGGCGGGCGATATCCTTCATGGCATTATTACGGAATGTCACGTTGCGGGCCCCACCGCCGATATCCGTGGTGCTCTTGGCGCGTAGGCCGACATCGGTAAGGTAGATGACGTTATTTTCGGCCAGAATGTCCTCAATCCAGGCACCGGTGTGGCTGCCTGTCACAATAGCGCCGTGCCCTCTACGCAGGTAGTTGTTGAATAACCAAGCCCCTTTCATCGGCGGTTGCTCACGCGCTTTTTCACCGGTTCCAGCCGCGAAGTTAATGCAGTCATCACCGGTATCAAAAAAGTTATTCATCACCATCACATTCTGGCTATTACCAAACTCAATCCCATCGCCGTTGTTAGCATCAAAGGTTTGATGGATCAGGTTATTGGCGGCCACATTGTGGCTTTCCAGCAGCATAATGCCGTGGAATGCCGGATTGCGTGCCGTGAAATCCGCCAGATAAACATTCTCTACGCCACGCAGCGTCACCAGGCTTGAGCGGCGCTGCCCGTAGGCGACTTGTAGCGGCACGCCTTCGGCCACCGCTTTGGCGACCTGATGTTTAGCCAGGATCCCATCTTCATGCACCTTGCTGTTTCTGCTGGAAATATATTGCGGCAGGCGGTTGCCCACCTCATCAACCAGCTCAGCCGTTTTCTGACGTAGCCAGCCATTGCCGTCGATGATGCCGGGCCCAACGATGCGGATATTGCGGAAGGTGCCGGGCTCCACATGTTCAGGGTCGATAGCATTGATCAACGAGGCCGGGCGCATTTCGGTGGAATAACCGTACAGCCGGTAGGCCGGTGGATAATCCGCCGGGTCCTCTGAGCCGAGCAGGGTCGATCCCGCTTGCAGGTTAAGCGTCATATCACTTTTCAGCCACAGCGCCCCGGTTTTGTAGACCCCCGCCGGAATATCAACCCGGCAGCCGGGCTGACAAGCATCGATCGCCCGCTGAATCGCTTTGGTATTCAGCGTGGTGCCGTCGCCTTTAGCACCAAAATCGGTGATTTTGATCACGAAAGGTAGCGGCGTAGTTTTGGCCGTAATGCTTTGACTGGCGTCCGACTGCGAGCCATCGGCATAGAGCGCTTTGACGGTAAACGAATATTGGCTGTCTGGTTTTAAGCCCGTGACTTTGAAGTTCTGGATCACAATCCGCTGCGAGAAATTATCTTTGTCGTTAGCGTAGAAATGATTGATATAAGGCTTGGCGGGTGAAAACCGATCGCTGTTCTCACTGGCTTTGCCCAGCAGTTTGCCATCTTCATAAACCAGATAGTCGACGATATCACGGGTATCTTCCGGCGCTTTCCACACCAGCACCAAGCTGCTGTCGTCGGCCGCCAAAGTTGGCACCTGAAGTTGCTGTGGTGCCTGTTTATTCAGAGCAGCAGAAGCCTGCGGAGTTATTGCCATCAAACTGGTCGCCATAAATAGAAGCGTTGCCTTAAGAGTCATCGTGGAAGGTGGATACGGTATTCTCATGGGGATCCCTTATCACTGGAGGAGTGGTCAATATCGCTACAGCGCATTGAATACTATCCTCTTTGCCACCGCCATCCAAATAAAGAAACCCTGTTTCATTAAATTAAATTTGTTGTTTTGTTATTTCATGATTTGAGTCAAAAACTACGTAGGGCACGGACTAATAAACCTCGATAAAAAGATTTTTTGCGCCCCTACCTTCCAGTAAAGATCGGCAATCCATCACCATGGCGGCTGAACCACAAACATAAAAATCCGTAGTAGCCGGGTCAAAATGCAGGTTATTGAGCGCCTCGGTGACTCTGCCTTTAAATGCGCCATCAGTAACAACGTCTACCCTACTGAGGCAGACTGTTCTAGCTGGCGGTAACGGGGAAAAATAGCCAGTAATATCATCAGCCAAAGTCCGGCAGCCAAAAAACAGCTCGGCCATATTGATATTCCCTTCCCGTGCAAGCTGGCTAAACATCGGTAAAAGTGGCGCTAATCCTGTACCGGTGGCAATAAACACTTTGCGGTTGGCGTTTTTCACCAACGCATAATGGCCCAGCGGGAGTTCAATCTCGGTCTGCTGCCCAATGGCGGCATTCTTGACGAAAACAGAGCCGTCGCCGCCGGTGCGGGTATCGATCACGAATTCAACCGTTCTCCCCTCAGCACGCGCAATTGAATAATCACGCCATTCGTAATCGGCGACACGCAGGCGGCCAAATTGTCCCGGTTCAAAGGCGGCAAGCGGTGAGTCCAACTCAAAATGAAGATGCCAAATGGTGGCGGTAAGCGGCGTTTTGTTGATTAATACGGCACGCTGCTTTTCCACAGGCAACGGATAGGTAGGTAGAGGTGGAAGCTCCTCTTTCAGCGCCGCCTGGATTAAATTATACCCTCTGGCCCCCATGGCTTGTGATGCGGCACCCACACCGCCCATCAATGCGCCAACGATCCCCAGGCATCCGGCGTCGGTGCCGGAAATATATAACCCCGGAATCGGCGTGGTGGCCCCTAAAAAATAGGCTCGATAGCGTTCTGGGGTGGCGGGTAATCCATAAAAACCGCCCCGGGGATGCGAAGTATAGTGTTCCATCGTTAAAGGCGTAGACAGCTCAGAATAGCTCACCAACTGCGTTAAACCGGGCAACGATGTTTCTGCCAATCGCAATAATCCTTCAGCCACCCTGTTTTTCTGTGCCGCGTAATCCTTGCCGCGCAGCCCTTTAAGAGAGTCTTGCCAGGCCGAGAACGCATCAGGCTGCACAAAAGAGATGATTTCCGCCGTATGGGATCGATCATCACCCGCTTTGGCAGAAGGGAAAGAGACATAGATGTGCGCGGGCTGGCCTTTCATCACATTTTCGGAGTGCGAACTCAGATCGCTGTAGTCGGTACTGGTATTAATCCAATAGTTTTCACCTTGCACGCCCAAGGTAGAAACCGGTGCCTTTAAACGCAAATATAAGGTGACGGCGGATACGCCGCTGCTTTTCAGGCGTTCAACCAGTTCGCGAATCGCCGCCGTTTTTTCACCGATTTCGCCATCCGTCGGCAGTAAATGTTGAAACGTATTCTCTAAACCAATATTGGAGATAATTGTGGGCGCGCGATAAATAACTTCGCGTGGTTCGCCGCTTCTTCTATCGATCACCTTTACCCCAGCAGCCCGACCATTTTCGATCACGATCGCCACCGCTTGCTGGCTGACGCGTATCGCCCCGCCGTGGTTTTCTATTCGTTTTTCAAACGTTCGCGCGATACGGCCAGCGCCGCCTTGCGGATACCAAGCGCCATTCAAGTAGTGCTTTACGATCTGCGCATGAATCGCAAAAGCACTCTTGGCCGGAGGCAAACCATAATCACCCCATTGGCTGACTAACACGGCGCGTAACAGCGGGGAATGAAAGTTGTTCTCCATATATTGCTGGGTGGTCTGGAGCGATTTACGGCTGGTTAAACGTTGTAACATTCCTACGATAGGGGCGACTTTCTGTGGCACAAAGGCGCGGACAAACCCCATGGTGGCCCAAAGACAGCAGAGGTTGATATCGCGGAAATAGCGGTTGATAGCCCTGGCTTCAGCGGGAAAATGAGCGATTAAACGCGCTTTATATACAGCGGGATCGGAAGGTACGTTGAACTGGAAATCTGGGTAGATAAAACGGTCAAAATCGTCAGGGAGTTTATTCCATTTCAATTCGCCATAGGAGAGCCAATCAAATAGCTGCCGGGTTTTAGAGTCGGGCTCAACATTGCCAATATAGTGCAGGCCGACATCCCAGGATGCACCATCACGGCGAAAAACATGGGTCAGCCCACCGGGTTCTGAGTGTTTTTCTAACACCAGGACCTTTTTATCACCGACCCCCGCCAACAGCGCTGCGCTGGTAAGCCCGCCAATCCCTGAACCAATGACGATGACATCCCACATAGTCAGAACCCTCCCCATGATGCTCAATGACGTATTGTTATATCACGCTCGGGGCTTGCGGTAGCCAAAGTAGGTAATCACGGTGTGATTGTGATAAAACAACGGGCGCAATACTAGGCTCAAATCACGGAAGACAATCATGCCAACGATCATCACTCACGCAGCGGTCCCGCTATGCCTCGGATTGGGGCTGGGGCAGAAAATTATCCCGCCGCGCCTGCTATTCGCTGGCGTTGTCTTGGCCATGTTGCCCGATGCCGACGTGCTGGCATTTAAATTTGGCGTCGCTTATGGCAACGCGTTTGGCCATCGTGGCTTTACGCATTCGCTATTTTTTGCTGCGCTAATGCCCACATTGGCTCTGCTGCTGTGCCGATGGTTTAAAGCACCGCCGCTGAAAAGCGGGTTATTCCTGTTTGTTTCACTGCTGTCGCACAGCCTGCTGGATTCGATCACCACCGGCGGCAAAGGTGTCGGCTGGCTGTGGCCGTGGAGCGATGAACGCTTCTTCGCGCCCTGGCAGGTGATTCGGGTGGCACCATTCAGCCTGGCGAAATACCTGACGCCGTCAGGCCATGCGGTGATGGTTTCGGAATTGCAGTGGGTGTGGTTGCCAGGGCTTATCCTGATGACCGTGCTGATTGCCTGGCGCAAGATGCGATGATGGTGCCGGTAAACCCGCCGTCAGCGGGCTTACCGGTGTTTTTGAGGACTTAAGACTGACTGACCGCTTTCACTTTACCAGCCAGGAACTCCCGCTCGTAAGCCAGTGATTTCTCATGATCGAACTGGTTTTCCCACTTGGCGATCACCAATACCGCCAGAGCGTTGCCCACCACGTTCAGTGCGGTACGCGCCATATCCAAGATACGATCCACACCGGCGATAAATGCCAAACCTTCCAACGGAATGCCCACGCTGCCCAGCGTCGCCAGCAGCACCACAAAGGACACGCCAGGAACGCCAGCGATCCCTTTTGAGGTCACCATCAGCGTCAGCACCAGGATGATCTCCTGCCCCAGCGACAGTTCAATGCCGTACAGCTGCGCAATGAAAATGGCGGCGATACTCTGATACAAGGTGGAACCATCCAGGTTGAAAGAGTAACCGGTGGGAACCACAAAGCTGGTGATCGACTTCGGCGCGCCGTAAGCCTCCATCTTTTCAATAATGCGTGGTAGCACGGTCTCTGAACTGGCAGTCGAGTAAGCCAGAATCAGTTCCTCTTTCAGGATGCGGATCAACGTCCAGATACGCAGGTTACATATCCGCGCCACAATGCCCAGAACCACCAGGGCAAAGAAGGCAATGGCGAAATAAACCAGCACCACCAGCTTGGCCAGCGGCAGCAGCGAAGCAAAACCAAAGTTCGCTACCGTAACTGAAATCAAGCCAAACACCCCGATCGGCGCATAACGCATGATCATGTGCGTCACTTTGAACATGCTTTCAGAAACCGCCTTAAACACCTTCAGTAGCGGCTCTTTGGTCTCTTTCGGCAGTGAGGAAAGGCCCAAGCCAAACAGCACCGAGAAGAAGATGATCGGTAACATGTCGCCTTTAGCAATGGAGGCAAAGACGTTTGAAGGGATCAGCGACAGGATAGTGGCTACCAGGCTGTGTGAACCACTTTGTACCTGTTCCGTCGTTCTTTCATATTTGGAGATATCCACCGCGGTCAGCGCCGACATGTCGATACCGTGCCCGGGTTGAAAAACATTAGCCAATGTCACCCCAAGCACAATGGCAATGGTGGTAATCACTTCAAAATAGATAATGGTTTTCAATCCAATACGGCCTAACTTTTTGGTGTCGCCCACACCGGCGATCCCCACAATCAGCGTGGAAATAACGATAGGCACCACAATCATCTTAATTAGACGAATAAAGATATCACCGGCCGGGCTCAGTATATTATTGACCAGCCACTCCCGTGATTCCGTCTGATTATGCAATACGGCACCTAATATAATCCCCAATATCAACGCAATCAGAATTTGCCAGGCTAGGCTGATTTTTACACTCTTCATACCGAAAATCCCTCACAGACTCCTCTCCAAAGTATTTAACAAACAATAGCTTCAGATGGAATACTTAATCATTTAATACGGGCTTATGCTAATTGAAACCATACGCTCGCTTGCCCCTCATGCAGCGCAATATAAATCTGTACCATCTGGAGCCCCTGTTATGCAAGCCTTGTTTTATCTGGCTTATAGACTTTTCAGAATGAAAAATAAGCAAGAGAAAAATGAATGTCAACATAATTGCTTGTTCTTAAAAACATAATATTAGCGCTAAAGGATCACATTCACACTGAATCGCACAATTTTCAAACAAAATAGAAATGCGTTATTTTTCATCCGTCTTGCATAATTAGTCCGAATGAAATGTTTGTATTTTGTTAATTAATGGTTTAAAAAATGAAACAGAGTTGCTAGCTTAAGCGCCATAATGAGATCGAATTTTATTCAGACAAGAAAGTTCTTATAACGCTTTTACTGGCTAATAATTATATTCCCAAGAGTAGAGAATAAAGATCATTTGGTAGTTAAGAATCGCAAAAATTATTCATAGCCTGAATTAAAAAT
>JBAQHZ010000262.1:0-5193 GCA_049288585.1 Chania sp. | reverse complement strand
ATCATGAGGTGATCGGTGTGCGTTATACCCGCCGTAAACGTCTGCTCGATCGCTTTACCGGCAGTGCGGCAGAAAGTGCCGATCGCCTGCTGCTGCGTTGGTGGCAGCGCGGTGAAAAACCGTTGCTCTGATTATCGGTAGAGTTAACGTCACGGGGGCTTTGGCCCCCGTTTTTTATGCCTGACCGACCAGATGATATTTCTCGGAAAGCACGTGGGCTAAATGTTTAAACATATTAAATACCGCGGTGGTTTTTGCGGTGGGTAAGCCGTCTGAGTCTAAAAAGAATTCACCACGGAAAACCAGAACGTTACTTTTTTGTTCAACGTCGGTGGCTACCATTCCGTGCAGATAATCTTCGTGTTGGCGGATGATGTTATTGGCTTCTGCCAACAGGGCTTCCCGTTCAATAGGCTGAGTTGTCGCTCGCATTTATTACACTCCAAACAAAAATTCTGCCGGTATTCTAACGCCGGTTCGCGTTTATCCGCAAACCGACTAAGGTTTAATTGCCGTCTGGATGGAGCCAGTGGCAGGTGGTCATTGGCGAAATATCGCTTTCCGTGCTAATTAAGTTGCGTGCCGCTTTTTATCAGGTAGAGTGTGGGATTTTGTAGCTTCTGGTGGAAGGATTTGTTTACGCTTTGCGGGGGCCACGTGTGGCCTAGCTTCTGGGCGCGGGTGTAAAACAGACAAAATTGGCAACTTGCTTGCGGTCAAGTTAAGCAATCGTGCAACCATTAGAAAAAACAGGTTGACCTCTTGCCAAAGTGCCGCAATATAAAAAAGAGATACGAATTGCCGCGGTACGGCGAGATAAATGGCTTCTTTTTAGAAGAATAAAATTAGGTAAAGGTAAATATGGGCAAAGCTCTCGTAATAGTTGAGTCCCCGGCAAAAGCCAAAACTATTAATAAATATTTAGGAAGTGATTACGTGGTGAAGTCCAGCGTCGGTCACATCCGTGATTTGCCGACCAGTGGATCAGCCAGTAAAAAGAGCGCTGAATCAACCGAAGACAAAGCCAAAAAGAAAGTTAAGAAAGATGAGAAGACGGCGCTAGTCAATCGCATGGGCGTCGATCCTTATCATGGCTGGAAGGCGCATTACGAAATTCTGCCGGGTAAAGAAAAAGTTGTCGCCGAGTTAAAATCGTTAGCAGAAAATGCCGACCATATTTATCTCGCAACCGACCTTGACCGTGAAGGGGAAGCCATTGCCTGGCACCTGCGGGAAGTGATCGGTGGGGACGACAAACGCTTTAGCCGCGTGGTGTTTAACGAAATCACCAAAAACGCTATCCAACAGGCCTTCAAGGCCCCAGGTGAACTGAATATTGACCGTGTTAACGCACAGCAGGCGCGTCGCTTTATGGACCGCGTGGTGGGTTACATGGTATCGCCATTGCTGTGGAAAAAAATTGCACGTGGGTTGTCGGCAGGGCGTGTGCAATCGGTGGCGGTGCGTCTGGTAGTGGAGCGCGAGCGCGACATCAAGGCGTTCGTGCCGGAAGAATACTGGGAATTACATGCCGATCTGCTGGCGAAGAATAATGTTGCACTGCAGATGGAAGTGACCCATGCTCACGATAAACCGTTCAAACCGGTTAACCGTGAGCAAACCCATGCAGCGCTTAAGCTGCTGGAAAAAGCCCGCTACCAGGTGCAGGATCGTGAAGACAAACCGACCAGCAGCAAGCCGGGCGCACCCTTCATTACCTCCACGCTGCAACAGGCTGCCAGCACCCGCCTGAGCTTTGGCGTGAAGAAAACCATGATGATGGCGCAACGTCTGTATGAAGCGGGTCACATTACCTACATGCGTACCGACTCCACCAACCTGAGCCAGGATGCGCTCAGCATGGTGCGTGGTTATATCGGCGACAATTTCGGTGATAAATATTTGCCGCCAGCCGCTAACCAGTACAGCAGCAAAGAAAACTCGCAGGAAGCGCACGAAGCGATTCGTCCTTCTGATGTCAGCGTGTTGGCTGAACAGCTAAAAGATATGGAAGCGGATGCGCAGAAACTGTATCAACTGATCTGGCGCCAGTTTGTCGCCTGTCAGATGACGCCAGCGCAGTACGACTCTACGACCTTGACGGTGAAAGCCGGTGACTTCCAACTGCGCGCCAAGGGCCGTACGCTGCGTTTTGATGGCTGGACCAAAGTCATGCCAGCGCTGCGCAAAGGCGATGAAGATCGTACCTTGCCGTTTGTTGAAGTTGGCACTGATTTGGATCTGCAAAAACTGATCCCAAGCCAACACTTTACCAAGCCACCTGCGCGTTACAGCGAAGCGTCGTTGGTGAAAGAACTGGAAAAGCGCGGCATCGGTCGCCCGTCAACCTATGCGTCGATCATCTCGACCATTCAGGATCGTGGCTATGTGCGGGTTGAAAGCCGCCGTTTCTACGCAGAAAAAATGGGTGAAATCGTCACCGATCGCCTGGAAGAAAACTTCCGCGAACTGATGAACTATGACTTCACCGCGCGCATGGAGAGCGGTCTGGATCAGGTTGCCAACAACCAGGCCGAATGGAAAGCGGTGCTTGATGAGTTCTTCGCTGAATTCAGCGAGCAACTGGAAACGGCGGAAAAAGATCCGGAAGAGGGCGGTATGCGCCCGAACCAGATGGTGATGACCAGCATTGATTGCCCGACCTGTGGCCGCAAGATGGGCATCCGCACCGCCAGCACCGGCGTATTCCTCGGTTGTTCCGGCTATGCGCTAACGCCGAAAGAGCGTTGCAAAACCACCATCAACCTGGTGCCGGAAGCAGAAGTGCTGAACATCCTTGAAGGGGATGATGCGGAAACCAACGCCCTGCGTGCCCGTAGCCGCTGCCAGAAATGCGGCACCGCGATGGACAGCTATCTGATCGATAACCAGCGTAAGCTGCATGTCTGCGGTAATAACCCAGCCTGTGACGGTTATGAGATCGAAGAAGGCGAATTCCGCCTGAAAGGCTACGATGGCCCGATCGTTGAGTGTGAGAAATGTGGTTCTGAAATGCACCTGAAAATGGGGCGTTTCGGTAAGTACATGGGCTGCACCAACGACACCTGTAAGAACACCCGTAAAATCCTGCGTAATGGTGATGTTGCACCACCGAAGGAAGATCCGGTTCCGCTGCCAGAGTTGCCGTGTGAGAAATCAGACGCCTACTTTGTACTGCGTGACGGTGCAGCGGGCGTATTCCTGGCGGCCAATACTTTCCCGAAATCGCGCGAAACCCGTGCGCCACTGGTGGAAGAGCTGCAACGCTTCAAGGATCGCTTGCCTGAAAAACTGCGCTATCTGGCTGATGCGCCGGTCGCTGATGCCGAAGGTAACAAAGCCATGGTGCGTTTTAGCCGTAAAACCAAGCAGCAATATGTCTCTTCAGAGAAAGAGGGTAAAGCCACGGGCTGGACCGCTTTCTATGTGGATGGCAAATGGGTTGAAGGTAAGAAATAAACCAGCCATTTTGGCAAAATCAGAAACCAGCCCAATGTGGCTGGTTTTTTTTGGCTAAAGAAGCGGAGAGGCCCTGTTTATTGCTACTTTTGCACATCTTGAAGAGCAGATACTGATGCGAAATAATCGTTATTTCACAGCGGCCTGGCTCTATACTTGATGCAGCAGCATGATATAGTAGTTATATAAAAATTTTTCTTATGACCAAAGCTTATCAATAACGGCGTTTTCTTCAGCATCTGGGCGAAATCACTGTGTTTAGGGCTTGTGACTATTCAGCATATTGGATCGATACCGAGATACCTGGCTGCGGCAAGCCGCAGTGTTTAACCTAGGATGGTATAAGATATGAAATTGCAGCAACTGCGTTACATCGTAGAAGTGGTGAATCATAACCTGAACGTCTCTTCTACGGCAGAAGGCCTTTATACCTCTCAACCGGGTATCAGTAAGCAGGTGAGAATGCTGGAAGATGAACTCGGCATCCAGATTTTTGCCCGTAGCGGTAAACACCTTACTCAAGTGACACCCGCAGGCTTGGAAATCATTCGTATTGCTCGCGAAGTATTGTCCAAAGTCGAGGCGATCAAAGCCGTCGCGGGCGAACATACCTACCCTGATAAAGGTTCGCTATACGTTGCCACCACGCATACCCAAGCACGCTATGCGTTGCCTAATGTGATTAAAGGCTTTATTGAGCGTTACCCACGCGTGTCGTTGCACATGCACCAAGGCTCGCCGACGCAGATTGCTGAAGCCGTGTCCAAAGGTTCGGCAGATTTTGCTATTGCCACCGAAGCGCTGCACCTCTACGACGATTTAATCATGCTGCCGTTCTACCACTGGAATCGCGCAGTGGTTGTGAAGCCAGATCATCCTTTAGCTGGAAAGAGCCACATCACCATTGAAGAGTTAGCGGCTTACCCGATCGTTACCTATACCTTTGGTTTTACCGGCCGTTCTGAGCTGGATACCGCTTTTAACCGTGCCGGGCTGACGCCGCGCATCGTGTTTACCGCTACCGACGCTGATGTGATAAAAACCTACGTGCGTTTGGGGTTAGGCGTTGGGGTGATTGCCAGCATGGCGGTGGACCCGGTACAGGATCCCGATCTGGTCACCCTGAATGCCAGCGATATCTTTACCTACAGTACTACCAAGATCGGTTTCCGCCGCAGTACTTTCCTGCGCAGTTATATGTATGATTTTATTCTGCGTTTTGCACCGCACCTGACCCGCGACGTGGTGGACACTGCCGTGGCGCTGCGTTCGAATGAAGACATCGAAGCGATGTTTCAGGACGTTAAACTACCGTTGAAGTAATTATGAAAATCAATGAACTACGTTGGGCTTCGATTCTGTTGATGAGCAATCACGGTTGGGTCATTTCCGGGGGCGGTGCATCAGTCTCTTGATGCTAGCGCTGGTGCTACCAATATGATGGCTTTTATTTGTAAATGTGGGCCCCAAAAATGGAGAAACTCGGGCCCACAGGATTTCAAACGCGAACCTCAACAGTTAGCTTAAAGTTTCAGCCAGCCATTTCTCGACATTCCGTGGAGTGATGTTCAGCAGTTGCTGTGCGCTTGTGGTGGGCGAAATAGTATTGCCACGAGTTTGCCACAGGGCCTGGTACAGACCAGCCACGGCGTTAGCGGCAGGTCCGATCAGTGGTTCGATTAACTTGCCAAAATCTTGCGGTTGCATACTCTCAAATGTGACATGACTGCCAAG
>JBAQHZ010000261.1:0-9717 GCA_049288585.1 Chania sp. | reverse complement strand
TATACCCGTCATACTTCAAGTTGCTTGGGTGTTGGCTGCCCTCGCTCACCCCAGTCACTTACTGGAGTAAGCTCTTGGGGCTTCGCTCTGTTGCCGCCTACAAGCAACTCGAATTATTTGGGTATATACCCAATAGATTTCAATATGCAGGAAAGCGCAACCAACATACCTGCAACTTGAAAGATGAAGGGTATATCAGTCTTGCCTTAGTACCTGATGCCCATGAGCTAACAGCGCGTCGGTAACCTTGCGCATCATGCGGCTTTCCGGAGCAAAACGGTGCCAGAACAGCATGCGGCGCTGGAACAGGCCCGGCGTCAGATCGATCAACTCCCCTGAAGCCAGTTCTCTCTCTATTTGCAGATGCGGGATCATACAGCAGGTGGTGCCTTGCCTTGCCAACTGCACAAAGGCCTCCGAAGAGTTAACGATATGGCACGGCACGCTGCCCGGCGAAAGATCGAAGTTCTGCTGCAAAAATGCCTGATGCATATCGTCGAGGTGGTCAAACGCTACCGCCGGGGCTTTCAGCAGGGCGGAGCGGGTCACGCCGTTGGGGAAATAGCGCTCGGCAAACCCTTTGGACGCGACAAACAGATAATCCAGTGCGCCCAATTGATCCACCAGGCAGCTCGGCAGCGGCTGCGGTTGGATACTCACTGCGCCCACCACTTCACCCCGGCGCAGGCGCTCTTGGGTGCGGGTTTCGTCTTCGACCTGCAAATTCAGGCGGATCGGCGAGTCTGTCAGGACGGATTGCAGCGCCGGTAACAGCCAGGTTGCCAGGCTGTCGGCGTTGACCGCCAGCGACAGCAGCAACGGGGTATCGACGCCGTTATCATTCCCCAGCCACTCTTCTTCCAGCAGTTCAACCTGATGCAGCAGCGCCAGCAGTTTCTGCCCCTGTTCTGTCGGGCGCGGCGGCACGGTGCGCACCAACAGCGGTTGGCCGAACAGGTTTTCCAACTGTTTGATGCGCTGGGATACTGCCGATTGGGTGATACACAGTTTTTGTGCCGCGCGCTCAAAGCCACGCTCACGGATCACCGCGTCCAGCGCTTGCAGCGTTCGATAGTCTGGGCGTTTCATCGGAGATATATCCCTATAAAAAGAAATTGATACCGGCACTATGCCACATTTTTACGCTTTTTCGGGTGAAATAAGTGTGATCCCGTTTGAGTGCAAAACGGCGATTTACCCTATAATACGCACACGTTTTCGCACATAGGCAGTAAACACATCATGACTCAGGATGAACTGAAAAAAGCGGTAGGTTGGGCGGCGCTGGAATATGTGAAACCAGGCACCATTGTGGGGGTCGGCACCGGTTCTACGGCGGCTCATTTTATCGATGCGCTCGGCTCGATCAAAGATCAGATCGAAGGGGCGGTGTCCAGCTCCGACGCCTCTACCGCCAAACTGAAAAGCCTGGGGATCCACGTATTTGACAGCAACGAAGTGGATTCGCTGGATATCTATGTTGACGGCGCGGATGAGATCAACGGCCATATGCAGATGATCAAAGGCGGTGGCGCAGCCCTGACCCGCGAAAAAATCATTGCCGCGATCGCCCGTAAGTTTATCTGCATTGTCGATTCAACCAAGCAGGTTGATGTGTTGGGCAAATTTCCGCTGCCGGTGGAAGTGATCCCGATGGCGCGCTCTTATGTGGCGCGTGAACTGGTGAAACTGGGCGGCTTGCCGGAATATCGCCAGAACGTGCTGACTGATAATGGCAACGTGATTCTGGACGTACATAACCTGAACATTCTCGATGCGGTTGAGCTGGAAAACAAGATCAACAGTATCGCCGGTGTGGTGACCGTCGGCCTGTTTGCCAACCGTGGTGCGGATGTTGCGCTGGTGGGTACGCCGGATGGCGTTAAAAAAGTGGTGAGATAACCACGCTTGCAGGGGCGCAGCCAATTGCGCCCTGATGATTTGCTGCTTGCCTGTTTCTTGAGATTTTCGGCTAAAAAATATCTTATCTTAAAACTGCCAAATTTAGTGATATATGTCACGTTATGGCAATAATCTCCGCTAAGCTCCTACCAAATTCTTTCACTATGGCATCTTCCACCAGAAACCACCGGCATCAATGAGCCTTGTGCTGATCGGCGAGCAATCGTTTGTATTGCCGGGCGCGTTATTTTTGTTATGTTGGGGGGATGTGCTGTTTTATATACCCAAAGTACTTGGAGTTGCCGCTAGGCGCCCGCAGCCAACAACGCTGCAGCTTCAAGTAAGAAGGGGATGACAGTCGTTTCTGAAGTCTGAATATAGGGTCGGGTAAATGGCAAAAGTATCATTGGGAAAAGACAAGATTAAATTCTTGTTGGTGGAAGGGGTTCATCAAAGCACGGTAGATAGCTTGCGTGCTGCCGGATATACCAACATTGAATACCATAAAGGTGCGTTAGACACCGAAGCGCTTAAGGCATCGATCCGCGATGCGCATTTCGTTGGTATTCGTTCGCGTACCAATCTGACCGAAGAGGTTTTTGCTGCCGCAGAGAAACTGGTGGCAGTGGGCTGTTTCTGTATCGGCACCAACCAGGTTGATTTGAAAGCGGCGACCAAACGCGGTATTCCAGTGTTTAACGCGCCATTCTCCAATACCCGTTCCGTGGCTGAAATGGTGCTGGGCGAACTGCTGCTGATGCTGCGCGGTATCCCAATGGCTAACGCCAAGGCGCACCGTGGCCAGTGGCAAAAACTGGCTGTGGGTTCGTATGAAGCGCGTGGCAAGAAGCTGGGGATTATCGGCTACGGCCATATCGGTACTCAGCTCGGTATTCTGGCGGAAGGCCTGGGTATGAAGGTGTTCTTCTACGATATCGAAAACAAGCTGCCGCTGGGTAACGCTCAGCAAGTGCGCCACTTATCCGATCTGCTCAATATGAGCGATGTGGTAACGCTGCACGTGCCGGAAACGCTGTCGACCA
Source organism: Chania sp. (assembly GCA_049288585.1). Classification (GTDB taxonomy): domain Bacteria; phylum Pseudomonadota; class Gammaproteobacteria; order Enterobacterales; family Enterobacteriaceae; genus Chania. Next base: position 6,772 of record JBAQHZ010000261.1, on the reverse strand, counting down.
AGAATATGATTGGTACCGAAGAGCTGGCACTGATGAAGCCGGGTGCGATCCTGATCAACGCCTCACGCGGTACCGTGGTGGATATTCCTGCGCTGTGTAATGCGCTGGCGAGTCATCATCTTGCAGGGGCGGCGATTGACGTCTTCCCAGAAGAGCCTGCGACCAACAGCGATCCGTTCAATTCGCCGCTGTGTGAGTTTGACAACGTGCTGCTGACGCCGCATATCGGTGGTTCGACCGAAGAAGCGCAGGAGAACATCGGTGACGAAGTGGCTGGGAAACTGGCGAAATACTCCGACAACGGTTCTACGCTGTCTGCGGTTAACTTCCCGGAAGTTTCGCTGCCGATGCATGGCCCGAACTCCAGCCGCCTGCTGCATATCCATGAAAACCGCCCAGGCGTTCTGACGCAGATTAACCAGATTTTCGCGGAAGAAGGCGTGAACATCGCAGCTCAGTATCTGCAGACCGGTGCGGAAATCGGCTATGTGGTGATCGATATCGAAGCAGAAACCGAGCGCGCTGACGCCGCGTTGCAACGTATGAAAGCGATTGAAGGAACTATCCGCGCACGCCTGCTGTTCTGATAACGGCTTTGCGAGATCTTAAAGGCCGGAGAAATCCGGCCTTTTGCTATTTTACCGTTTGCCATACCCAGATTTGCGAAGGCGTCACGATCTCCGGCAGCGGGATATCCCAGTGTTCTACGGGCAGTTGTTCTACCCGCTGGCAATCATGCGCCAACCCCATCGGGTACGGGCCGCCATGCTGCCAGTTCTGCAAGGTGCGATCGTAAAACCCGCCGCCCATTCCCAACCGTTGGCCTACAGCGTCGAACGCTACCAGCGGCGTCAGAACCACATCCAGTTGCAACACCGGTAACACGTGGCGCACATCCAGCGCGGGCTCCAGAATATTGAAGCAGTTGCGCACCAGTGGCGTATTTGGGGTATAACGCAGAAACAGCAGATTGCCGGGGCTGAACGGGTGCAATACCGGCAGGTAAACCTGCTTGCCCTGTTGCCATAGCTGCTCAATCAGCGGGCGGGTATCCAACTCACCGTCAAAAGAGAGAAACACCGCAATGCGATGTGCTGCTTGTATGCGAGGATGTTGGGCCAGGCGTGCTGCAATCTGCAACGCAAAGTCATGCTGCTGCGCGGGCGTTAAAGCGCGGCGCCGTTGGCGGATTTCATTACGGAGTGTTTGGCGTTGCTGAACGAACTGTGGTTGAAAAGACATAATATCGAATTTGCGTGGTAAACCACGAGTGAAGGGAATCTCCGAGATGCCGTCGCAGGCTGTAACCCTTGAACCCATGGTTCAAGGTGAACATGATGTCGCAACCTTAAGGCTTCTCGGACGGGCCGAGCATGCACACCGGTCACGAGTCATCACATTCTATTGGTACTAAATATCGGCTCAGGGGACGGGCCCGCTGGCAAACATCTCAGAGAAATTTTTTACTCATTGCCGAAACCTTCAACTTCAGCAACTTAAGTTATTCGAATTGTGCATCTTGACGTTCAGAGATGCGACCCTGTTCAAGCAATGCCTGTTCAATGGTCTGTTGCAGCATACGAATTCGTTGTTCCATATTGGCCGCATAGTCACGGGTTTTCAAGCGCTCTTGAGCAAGTTCGTGACAGACGTTCAATGCTGCGATGAAAACAAGTTGTTCTGTATTTGTGACTCTAGTGCGAACTTTAAGATCTTGCAACCGCTGGTTAAGATCTTCTGCTGCCATGTTCAACGCATCTTGTTGTTCTGGCGGGCAATTAACTCTTAACGAACGGCCAAAAATTTGAATATCTACCGGTTGTGCAGACATGCCACCTTCCTGCCTAAATTTCGCGCCAGCTCCGGCCAGCCTGTGCCGTGCAACTCAAAGCGGGCGCCACTATATATACCTCGGTACCAAGATTCAACACTTTTTCAGCATCTGGTTTTAATCGATAGTGCTTAACATTACCAGATAAAAAAGGGTTTCAAAATGCATACTTACCGCGATTTAGTCTGTTGGAAATGCCAAGATGCTCTGATTATAACCTGCCACTGAGGTAGTGCGCTCAACTGGTATAGCGACGGACCTTGGTGGTAGCATAACACGAACTTATCCTGCCAACGACGACGAATGCGCATGTCCATACAGAATACATTTCCAAGTTACCAATCTTTGACCGTTGCTCTCAACCAGCAGGCGGTAGCCTTAACAGCCGCAGAAATGCACGGCTTGATCAGCGGCCTACTGTGCGGCGGCAACCGTGATGCCAGCTGGCGGACGCTGGTGTTCGAACTGACCAACGAAGGCGAGGCCTTCCCACAGGCACTGGGTTTGCCGTTGCAGCAACTGCATGAAGCGACTCGCGATACGCTGGAAAACGACGAGTTCATGTTCCAGTTATTGATGCCGGAAGGCGATACCGTCAGCGTCTTTGAGCGTGCCGATGCGCTGGCAGGATGGGTGAACCATTTCCTGCTGGGGCTGGGCATGATGCAGCCCAAATTGGCGCAGATGAAAGACGAAGTGGGCGAAGCGATCGACGATCTGCGCAATATCGCACAACTGGGCTACGACGAAGACGAAGACCAGGAAGAGTTGGAGCAGTCGCTGGAAGAAGTGGTTGAATATGTGCGGGTTGTTGCGCTCCTTTGCCATACTGAATTTACCCGTCATAAGCCGACGGCACCGGAAATGAACAAACCGACATTACATTGATTGCGCAGTTCAGCGTGGCTGCCCATGAGCACAGGTAAACCGATTTCAGGAGAAGGTGATGACTCAGCAGGAATTTCACAACCGCCGTCAGGCGCTGTTGGCGAAGATGGCTCCGGGCAGCGCAGCGGTTGTTTTCGCTGCCCCGGAAGTGGCACGTAATGCGGATTCTGAATACCCCTATCGTCAGAACAGTGATTTCTGGTATCTGACCGGCTTTAACGAGCCGGAAGCCGTGTTGATTCTGGTGAAAAGCGATGAAACCCATAATCACAGCGTCCTGTTCAACCGGGTACGCGATCTGACGGCAGAAATCTGGTTTGGCCGCCGTTTAGGGCAAGAGGCCGCGCCAGCGAAACTGGGCGTGGATCGCGCCTTGGCATTCAATGAGATCAATGACCAACTGCACCTGTTGCTCAACGGCCTGGACGTGGTGTATCACGCACAGGGGCAATACGCTTATGCGGATGACATCCTGTTTGCTGCGCTGGATAAATTGCGCAAGGGTTTCCGCCAGAACCTGCAAGCCCCGGCGACCATCACCGATTACCGCCCGTGGCTGCATGACATGCGCCTGTTCAAATCGCCAGAAGAAGTGGCCGCTATGCGCCGCGCCGGTGAGATCAGCGCGCTGGCCCATACCCGTGCGATGGAAAAATGCCGCCCCGGGATGTTCGAATATCAACTGGAAGCAGAAATCCTGCACGAATTTGGCCGCCTCGGCGCGCGTTACCCTTCTTACAACACCATCGTCGGCAGCGGTGAAAATGCATGTATCCTGCATTACACCGAGAACGAATGCGAAATGCGCGATGGCGATCTGGTGCTGATTGATGCGGGTTGTGAATATCGCAGTTATGCCGGTGACATCACGCGCACCTTCCCGGTAAACGGCAAGTTCAGCAAGCCACAGCGTGCGGTGTATGACATCGTGCTGGCATCGATCAATCGCGGTTTGGAGATGTTCAAGCCGGGGATCAGCATCCGCGAGGTGAACGATCAGGTGGTGCGCATCATGATCACCGGCCTGGTTGAACTGGGCGTGCTGAAAGGTGAGGTGGAACATCTGTTTGCCGAACAGGCACATCGCCCGTTCTTTATGCATGGCCTGAGCCACTGGCTGGGGTTGGATGTGCATGACGTCGGTCACTACGGTTCCCCAAGCCGCGATCGTATTTTGGAGCCGGGAATGGTGCTGACGATCGAACCTGGCCTGTATATCGCGCCGGATGCCGACGTGCCGCAGGAATACCGTGGTATCGGCATCCGTATCGAAGATGACATCCTGATTACCAAAGACGGCAATGAAAACCTCACCGCCAGCGTAGTGAAGGATCCTGATGCCATCGAAGCCCTGATGGCTGCGGCCAAATAGCATGAGCATTATTATTGTCGGCGGTGGGATGGCGGGCGCAACGCTGGCGTTGGCGATTTCATCCCTGACTCAGGGTAAGGTGGCGGTCGATCTGGTTGAGGCTACTCAGCCAGACGATAGTGCTCATCCTGGTTTTGATGCCCGAGCCATCGCTCTGGCGCAGGGAACCTGCCAGCAGTTAGCGCGCATCGGCATCTGGCCCGCGTTGCGTAGCTGCGCCACGGCAATTACCCATGTACATGTCAGCGATCGCGGTCATGCCGGGTTTGTGAATCTGCATGCGCAGGATTATCAGGTTGATGCGCTGGGGCAGGTGATTGAGCTGCACGACGCCGGGCAGCGGCTGTTTGCGCTGCTGGCGAAAGCGCCAGGCATCAGGCTGCATTGCCCGGCTAAAGTGGTCGATGTGCTGCGTACGGTGACTCATGCTGAAGTGAAGTTGGACAATGGGCTGCGTTTAAGCGGGCAACTGTTGGTGGCGGCGGATGGTTCACGCTCGGCACTGGCGCAGGCCTGTAATGTGCAGTGGCAGCAACATGATTATCCGCAGTTTGCGACCATTGCCAATATCACCACCGCAGAAGCGCCGCAGGGGCGTGCCTTTGAACGCTTTACCCGCTTCGGGCCGTTGGCGCTGCTGCCGATGTCGCAGGGGCGCAGTTCGCTGGTCTGGTGTCATGCCAGAGCCGATCGGGCACAGGTGGATAGCTGGGACGATGAACGTTTCCTTAGTGAACTACAACAGGCGTTCGGCTGGCGGTTGGGCAAAATGCTGAAAGCGGGCCAGCGCCACAGTTATCCTTTAAGTCTGTTGATGGCTAACCAGCATGTCAGCCACCGCTTGGCGCTGGTGGGGAATGCGGCGCAAACGCTGCACCCGATCGCCGGGCAGGGTTTTAATCTGGGGCTGCGCGATGTGATGTCGTTGGCAGAAACGCTGGCAGAAGCAGCACAGGCCGGTGAAGATCTGGGTGCTTATGCCTTATTGAGCCGTTATCAGCAGCGGCGGCAGCAGGATCAGCAGGCGACCATCAGCGTGACCGACGGTTTAATCCGCCTGTTTGCCAACGACTATGCTCCACTGGTTGCCGGGCGTAATCTGGGGCTGATGGCAATGGAGCAGTTACCGGCGGTGCGTGACGCTTTTGCCAAACGCACCTTGGGCTGGGTTGAGCGCTAAATATCCCGTTTTTGGGTGTCCGCTAATTTAAGGAATTCAAGCAGCATGCAATCATTTGATGTGATTATCGCCGGTGGCGGTATGGTGGGATTGGCGCTGGCCTGCGGTTTGCAGGGGAGCGGCCTGCGCGTGGCGGTGCTGGAACAGCGGCAGCCGGAAACATCGCCGCTGCAAGAGCTTCCGGCGCTGCGCGTTTCCGCCATTAATGCTGCCAGCGAGCGTCTGCTGCAACAGATTGGCGTGTGGGATGATATCCGCAATCTGCGCGCCAGCGCGTACAACGCGATGGAAGTCTGGGATCGCGACAGTTTTGGCAAAATCGCTTTCCGGGGCGATGAATGCGGCTTCAGCCATTTGGGCCATATCATTGAAAATGAAGTGATTCAGCAGGCGCTGTGGAAAAAGGCGCAAGCGCTGGCCGACGTAACGCTGATCGCCCCTGCGGCGCTGAAACAGGTGGCATGGGGCGAGAACGATGCCTTTATCACGCTGGAAGATGGCCGCATGTTGACCGCCCGCTTGCTGGTAGGGGCAGACGGTGCCAATTCCTGGCTGCGCCAGCATGCCGATATCCCGCTGACCTTCTGGGATTATCGCCACAGCGCGCTGGTGGCCACGATCCGCACCGAAGAACCGCATTTGGCTACGGCGCGCCAGGTTTTCCACGGCGACGGTATTCTGGCCTTCCTGCCATTTAACGATCCGCATCTGAGCTCGATCGTCTGGTCGGTAGCACCGGAAGAAGCGGAACGGCTAAAGCAGCTTGAGCCAACAGCTTTTAACCGCGAACTGGCCATGACCTTTGATATGCGTTTGGGCAACTGCGTGCTGGAAAGCGAACGCTTAACCTTCCCGCTTACCGGGCGTTATGCCCGCAGCTTTGCCGCCCATCGTCTGGCGCTGGTGGGGGATGCGGCGCACACCGTGCATCCGCTGGCCGGGCAAGGGGTGAATCTGGGCTTTATGGATGCCGCCGAGCTGATATCCGAGCTCAAGCGCCTGCAACGTCAGGGTAAAGACATCGGCCAGCACCTGTATCTGCGCCGCTATGAGCGCCGCCGTAAGCATGGTGCCGCGGTAATGCTGGCCAGTATGCAAGGGTTCCGCGAGCTGTTTGCCGGTAACAACCCAGCCAAAAAACTGCTGCGCGACGTCGGCCTGCGCTTGGCAGACAGCCTGCCGGGCGTGAAGCCAAAACTGGTGCGCCAGGCGATGGGGCTGAATGATTTGCCTGAGTGGTTGGCATAACCTCTGTACCGAGGCCAGATTCCTGGCCTCTGAGGTTGACGACAAGGTCGTCTTCTAGCCCGAGATACCCGGGTCTAGCGCACCGAGGGGCTATGATGGGACACATCCTTGTGTCCCACCCTGCGGGCCGACGTAACGTCGTTCAAATTTGCTCCCGGCAAATTTGTCGACGGCTTACGCCGTTACGACCCCTTCGGCACGCTCCCCCTAATAACCGGCTTTGTCAGCAGTCTGCTAGGCCTGATTCCTGCCC
>JBAQHZ010000260.1:0-2254 GCA_049288585.1 Chania sp. | reverse complement strand
CTTAGAGGCTGGCATTGCAAAAATAGAGTCAACGGATTACTACGATCTTGATCGAAAAAAACACTGATTCGTGCATCAACCCTCTCTAAGGCGCCAGCAGTTCTACGGCGCCTTTTTCTTTGGTGCTATTCCTGCGCGGTGAGTGCATTGCCGCCGCCAAACTCTTATCATAAAACCCTAGGCCACACATAACAGAGAGGGTAAGGCGCGTGGAATATGACTTAATCATCGTGGGCAGCGGTTCGGTTGGCGCAGCTGCGGGCTATTACGCCACCAGCAACGGTTTAAAAGTACTCATGATTGACAGCGCAATACCGCCACACCGTAACGGTAGCCACCATAGCGCTACGCGGATTATCCGCCATGCTTACGGTGAAGGTGAAAAATACGTGCCATTCATTCTGCGCGCCCAGGCTTTATGGAATGGATTGGAGCAAAAAAGCGGTGAAAAACTGTTCCACCCCTGTGGTGTACTCAATATGGGCCCGCAAGATTCCGAGTTTATTGCCAACGCGCAATACAGCGCAAAAAGCTACAACCTCAACACGCAGTTGCTGAGCGCAGAGCAAATAAAACAGCGCTGGGCCGAATTTAATGCGCCTGAAGGCTACATCGGCGTATTCGAACCCGATGCCGGCGTTTTGCTTTCTGAATTGGCGGTTGCCAGCTACATCAGACTGGCAAGAGAAGCTGGCTGTGCGCAACTGTTCAACTGCCAAGTCAGCGCTGTAGAACCTATTGAAGGTGGTGTCGAAGTCGTTACCGCCGAAGGGCGTTTTCAGGGCCGTAAGGCGGTGATCACCGCAGGTACCTGGGTGAAGAATCTGTTGCCACAGTTGCCGATTATCCCACTGCGCAAAGTTTTCTCCTGGTATCAGGCGGACGGTCGTTACAGTGAGAATAATCAATTCCCCGCATTTACCGTCGAAGCATCGGATGGTGGTCGCTACTACGGTTTTCCCTCTGATAATGACGGCTTAAAAGTGGGCAAACACGATGGCGGCCAACCGATTGAAACCGTCGAGCAACGCAAACCTTTTGGTAGTTTCGCCAGCGATGGCGCTGAAGTGTTTGGTTTTCTGCGCCAGTTTCTGCCAGGCGTCGGCGTCTGCTTACGTGGCGAGGTCTGCAGCTACGACATGAGCCCTGATGAAGACTTTATCATTGATACCCTGCCAGATTGCCAACGCCTGATGGTGATCACTGGCCTGAGTGGTCATGGCTTTAAATTCGCCAGCGTACTGGGCGAGATTGCGGCACTGTTTGCACAAGACAAAACCTCTCAATTAAACATTGCCCCTTTCAGTCTGCAACGCTTCTGAGCCTCCCCCTCCTGCAACTTGCTATTCCGGCCAGTTGCAGGCTAAAAACCCAACAATGCATTGATATATAAAAATAATTTTATATGGACGGATATTCCTGCCGTTAGCCTCTGGATTTCCGAATTGATCGCACGACAAGGTAAAGCCTATTTTAACTCCTTGTGACTATTCGGTTTTTATACAGCTAACAAGGACGTCGCTATGAAACTGCTCGTTGTGGACGAATGTTGTTTCACTCGTTTAGGCATTGTCAGCCACTTTACAGACAGCGTGTTTGCCTCAGTGACATCCAGCCACTGCCTTGATGCGGCACTCTCTTTATTGGCCAGCTTCAAACCCAAACATATCTTGGTAAACCTGACGAACTACTGTCGCCGTACTGAAAATAGCCACCTGCTCGAAGCATTTATCGGTGCTACTCAGGGATCAATGATGCATGTTTACCTGGATACGCCTTATCCTTACGGTGAAAAGCCCATACGCATAACCGACAATACTTTTCTGTTCAGCAAAATGATTTTGCCCAGAGTCCTATGCACGCTACGGGAAAATCCGGTTTCGCTGATGGACGGTAGCCATGAGTATTCTCTTTTCAGTCCCCAGGAATTGACGGTAATGAAATACTGGATGTCGGAGATGCCAAACTACCACATAGCCAAAAAGCTCCAGATCAGTACCCATACCGTGTACGTGCATAAACGCCATATCACAGAAAAAACTAATACCCGCAATCGATTGGAGTTTTACTCGTTATATAATGTACTGCGTTATTTCTTTCCACCAATGTTCAACCACTCGACCCTGAGCCTAAACCTGGTTGCAGTGTAAAAAGCACAGGGTAGTCGCTAGGGTATTCTTTATTCTTGAATGTCTTCGCTCGCTAACCGGCCATCGCCCAGGATCACCGCCCATTTTTGCCCGCCGTCCATGGT
>JBAQHZ010000259.1:0-3919 GCA_049288585.1 Chania sp. | reverse complement strand
GTTTACTTCCATGCAGACTGTAGGTGAAGTTTTCTTGAAGCTAACAGTACAAACCGGAGTGGCGGTACCACCAACAATTACGCTAGCTTCAGATAAATTAATTTTATTCACAATATCATCCTTATATAAAATTGAAACTAAATTAAACGCTCCCCTATTGCTATAATAGCAACAAATTCACGCTCACTATAAAGACACAAGATTTATGCCTTTATTAAAGCATAAACAAGCGGGTGCTCACAGGACACCATCTTCGTATGACGTTAAGAATAACCCCACACATGATATTAATCAATATAATTATTACTGTAATAACAAAGCCTCACCTTAATAGTTATGTTTTCAAAAAAGGATATTTCTTGTTTTTCACAAGAATAAATCCTATATTAAATTTCGTAATCTTTAAAATAAGGGTCACAACAGGAAATACATTATGGATATTTCTTATATACACACGTAATTATTGAAGCGACATGATTCTCTAATCAATAAGGATCATGCTCACGCTATGATTTCAGCACTGAATAATGAACTAAAAAATAACCTCCGAGGCGCTCCCGACAAATACTTGCCAGAACAAATATCCACGGTGGCATCTTCGCTACCCCCTTGGTGTTCTGCAAACCGCTGTCCTACACGGGTATGAGCCGTTGTACGAATATTATCCCCTTAGCGGCCTTGTTTTTCAGCGAGCCCCCTTCAACTGCTCAACTACCCACTGCCGTAAGCGGCGGCGCGAAATCTTGATACCGCCGGTTTTTAGTTCGTCACGTAGAGCAAACAGCGCGATTGGCCGCTGGAAATTCGCCAGTTTGTCATCCGCCCATGCCAGCAAGGCATCCAGCGTCAACTCCCCTTCGTAGTCAATCACCGCCACTGGCCGCTGACCAAATTCGGGATCGTCAACCGGCACGATAAACACCTGCAAGATCTGTGGATGCGCTGCCAGCACCCGTTCAACGTCTTCGGGTTGCACCCCTTCGCCACCGCTGAAGAACAGATTATCCAACCGACCGATAATCCGCAGTTCGCGCTGCTCCATCGCACCACGATCGCGCGTGTGGAACCAGCCCTGCTCATCGGCGATCGGCAGCAGTGCGCCCTGGTGCCAATAACCCAGAGCCAGGCTTGGCGAGCGGATCCACACCTCCTGATCCACCAGCCGTATCTCGCGGCCATGCAGCGGCAAGCCCACGCCCGGCCGTTCGTCGGCGCGTTTGGCGCATACCGTGGAAGCCAGTTCGGTCAAACCGTAACCGCACCAGCAGCGGATCCCCATCGCCTCCGCCTGCTGGGTGAGCGAAACCGGGATCATCGCCCCACCGAGCAGCACCTCTTTCAACGCATGTTCGGTCATCGGTTCAGACAGTAAGCGCCATAACTGGGTCGGTATCAGCGAAGCATGAGTGCAGCCAGCCAGCGCGTCGGCCAACGGCTGCATATCACGCACCACCAACTGCGCACCTGCCACCAGCCAGCGCCAAATAATGCCTTGCCCAGAAACGTGGAACAGCGGCAGAGAAAGCAACCAACGATCCTGCGGCTGAAAGTCCATCAGATGCAGCACGCCTTCGGCGCTGGTAAGGTGCCCGGCATAGCTGTGTGCGGCCGCTTTTGGCAAGCCGCTGGAACCGGAGGTCAGCGTCAGCGTTGCCAACCGTTGTGCATTCCACGCTAGCTCTTGCAGAGGGTATTCCGTTCCTGCCGATGGCGATAATCGGATAATTTCAGGCTGCAGCTCGGGTAAACCATCGGGGCTGAAAGCAAAAGTGATATCCAGATCCGGTAGCAACGCTGCCAGCATCGAGGCAGGCAACGCCGGGTTAAGCGGCAACACGCGTGCCCCGCCTTGCAGCAATGCCAAATAAGCCAGCAGCAATGGATAGCTATTTTTGCCACACAGCACCACGCCACTGCCTGGTAAAACCCCTTGATGCTGGAAATCCGCCGCCAGCAGATCAACCTGCCGTTGCAGCTCCAGCCAGCCGATCGGCTGATGCCCAACGATCACCGCCGTCATCTGCGGGCGCTGTGCGGCCCAATAGCGCCACGGCCAGTCGTTTAGCTGCGCCATAAGCACTCCAGCGCATCCGTACCGAGCAACGGCAGCGTACTCTCTGGCCAACCGCGCATCAGTTGCGCCTGCATCAGGTTCAAAGTATCCAGCCCCGGCACGGTCTCCGGCGTCAGCCAGTGGGCAATGCGTGCCAGCTGCGTTAGCCCCAGACTGGATTCAATGCTGGAACTGATCACTGCGACTAACCCCGCCTGGCGCGCCTGCTCCACCAGTTCACGGCAGCGGTTCAAGCTGCCGACCAGCGTTGGTTTGATAACAATCGCGGCCACGCCCGGCTCAGCCTGCACCACAAAGTCCGCTTCACGCACGCTCTCGTCCCAGGCGATAGCAATACCGGTCGCCAGCGCAAAATCCCGCGACTCATCACGAGTTTTGCAGGGCTCCTCCAGAAATGCGATGCGATCGCGCCATGCCGGGTTGACGTACTTGGCAAAGCTGTCGGCCTTGGAGCGCGTCCAACTGCGGTTGGCATCCAGCCGCAATTTAAGATCAGGCAAAGCCTCCAGCAGCACGTTGACCACCATGCCATCGCGCACTGCCTCATACAGGCCCACTTTCACCTTGGCTACCTTCTCACCCGGCAATGCGCTCAGTACCGCAAACAATTCGTCGGGATCGCCGGTACAAAGCGGAGCCTTGCGATAGTCGGCCTGCAACGGCAACTGCTCTGACAATTCAGCCAACGCGCAACTGGTACCGAAAGCCACCGAAGGCGGTTCGCTAGCAGCGCTGGCCTCACCCGCCAGCCACGCCTGTAGCCAGATTAAGGCGGCCTGCTGTGCCTGTTCGAGCGTTTCCTGACTGAATTCCGGCAGCGGCGCGATCTCGCCCCAACCCTGCTGATCCCCCTGTTGCAGGTGGATCAATAAGCCATCACGGGTTTTCAACCGCTGGTTGCGCAGCACCACGCCCGCCTCCATCGGCAGGCAGTAACGGTAAAGGGCTGCGTTACGGGTTAGCGCAGTCATTACGGATTACGCTTGAATTTGCTGAAATCCGGCTGGCGCTTTTCATTGAATGCGTTGCGCCCTTCCTGACCTTCGTCGGTCATATAGAACAACATGGTGGCGTTACCCGCCAGCTCCTGCAAACCTGCCTGGCCGTCACAGTCGGCGTTGAGCGCTGCTTTCAGGCAACGCAAGGCCATCGGGCTGTTTTGCAGCATCTCACGGCACCAGCGTACGGTTTCTTTTTCCAGATCCGCCAATGGCACCACGGTATTGACCAAGCCCATATCCAACGCAGCCGCAGCGTCGTACTGACGACACAGGAACCAGATCTCACGCGCTTTTTTCTGGCCAACAATGCGCGCCATGTAAGAAGCACCCCAGCCGCCGTCAAAGGAACCGACCTTCGGCCCAGTCTGGCCAAAAATGGCGTTATCGGCCGCAATGGTCAGATCGCACATCATATGCAATACGTGACCGCCGCCAATCGAATAACCAGCCACCATCGCCACCACCGGCTTCGGGCAGGTGCGGATCTGGCGCTGGAAATCCAGCACGTTCAGGTGGTGCACGCCGCTGTCGTCGCGATAGCCGCCGTAGTCACCGCGCACTTTCTGATCGCCACCGGAGCAGAAGGCCTTGTCACCAGCACCGGTAAGAATGATGGTGCCGATCCCGTCGTCATAACGCGCGTTCGCCAGCGCATCGATCATCTCTTTCACCGTATGCGGGCGGAAGGCGTTACGCACTTGCGGGCGGTTGATGGTGATTTTGGCAATGCCATCGCTGGATTTGTGGTATAGGATGTCCTCGAAATCGCCGGAACAGTCCTGCCAGTCAATGGCGGCGTACAGTTGTTCTTCATTGGGATACAGCATGTTCAGTTCCTTTATTA
>JBAQHZ010000258.1:0-13983 GCA_049288585.1 Chania sp. | reverse complement strand
TAGGCGGCAACTGAGTGACAAATCGGTCAGAGACCGATTTGAGCAGCGCTTGCGCTGACCCGAAGGGTGAGCCTCTTTGAGGCTCATAATCCCCAAGAGCTTACACCAGTAAGTGACTGGGGTGAGTAAAGGCAGCCAACACCCAAGCAACTTGAAGTATGACGGGTATATATGGCAACTGAACGAACCCTCTATATCCTTCATCGTCAAGTTACATGGGCATTGACTTTGTCACTCAGGCTATCTGTAGCCTCGCTACGTCATCACCTTGCTACAGCTCGAATTGTTCAGAATATAGAATCTAGTCAAACTAGCGATCAGAGTATCTCATTTGCCATAAATAAATTGTGCACTCTGTCAATTTACTTATGTTGGGAAGGATGAACCTCATTAGTGAGGCTCATCCTTTAGGCTAACGCACCAGCGCTTGCAGGCGGGTTTCAAGCCACAGGCTTAACGCCACGCTTTGAAACGATTGATCAGGCCGTTGGTTGAACTGTCGTGGCTCGCCACGGCCTCTTTACCCGCCAGTTCTGGCAGAATGCGGTTTGCCAGTTGTTTACCCAACTCCACGCCCCATTGGTCGAAGGTGAAAATATTAAGGATGACACCTTGGGTAAAGATCTTGTGTTCATACAGGGCAATCAGGCTGCCCAGGCTGAACGGCGTGATCTCTCGCAGCAGGATAGAGTTGGTCGGGCGGTTGCCTTCAAACACCTTGAATGGCGCGACGTGCTTGACCTCTTCCGGTTTTTTACCCTGTACCGCGAACTCTTCTTCTACCGCTGCCAGTGATTTGCCAAACGCCAGCGCTTCCGTTTGAGCAAAGAAGTTCGACAGCAACTTGGCGTGATGATCGCTTAACGGATTATGGCTGATGGCCGGGGCGATAAAATCGCAAGGAACCAGTTTAGTCCCCTGATGAATCAACTGATAGAACGCATGCTGGCCGTTGGTACCTGGCTCGCCCCAGATAATTGGGCCAGTCTGGTAATCCACCGGATTACCGTTGCGATCGACATATTTACCGTTGGATTCCATGTTGCCCTGCTGGAAATAAGCAGCAAAACGGTGCATGTATTGATCGTACGGCAGAATCGCTTCTGTTTCTGCGCCGAAGAAGTTGTTGTACCAGATGCCGATCAGCGCCAGCAGCACCGGCAGGTTGTTCTCAGCAGGCGTCTGCGCAAAATGCTTATCCATCTCGTGCGCACCGCTCAGCAGTTGCTCGAAGTTATCAAAGCCCAGCGACAGCGCAATAGACAGGCCGATAGCCGACCACAGAGAGTAACGGCCGCCCACCCAGTCCCAGAATTCGAACATATTGTCGGTGTCGATACCAAACTCGGCCACCGCTTTACCGTTAGTGGACAACGCGGCAAAGTGCTTCGCCACGTGTTTCTGATCACCGGCGGTTTTCAGGAACCAATCGCGCGCGCTGTGGGCGTTGGTCATGGTTTCCTGGGTAGTGAAGGTTTTAGAGGCGACCAGGAACAGCGTGGTGGCAGGATCCAACGGCTTGAGCGTTTCAGCAATGTGGGTGCCATCCACGTTGGAAACGAAGTGCATATTCAGATGGTTTTTATACGGACGCAGCGCTTCGGTCGCCATATAAGGGCCGAGGTCAGAGCCACCGATACCGATATTCACCACGTCGGTAATCGGCTTGCCGGTGTAGCCTTTCCAGTCACCGCCAATCACGCGGTCACAGAACTGTTTCATTTTTGCCAGCACCGCATTCACTTCCGGCATCACGTCTTTACCGTCAACGAGGATTGGCGTGTTGCTGCGATTACGCAGCGCCACATGCAGTACGGCGCGATCGTCAGTACGGTTGATCTTCTCACCGGCGAACATCGACTTGATTGCGCTCTGCAAGTCGGTCTCTTTGGCCAGCGCCTGAAGTTTTTCCAGGGTTTCTGCGGTGATGCGGTTTTTGGAGTAATCCACCAGCATCTGATCGTTAAACGTGGCAGAGAACTTGGAGAAACGCTCGCTATCCTGAGCAAACAGATCACCGATCTGTACGTCTTTCATCTGTTCAAAATGTTGCTGCAGGGCTTGCCAAGCAGTGGTTTGACTAGGATTGATATTTTTCATAGCAACGCTCTTATGCTTGAGAATGAAGGGAGGTGATTGGCCGATTGTAGCCTGTTCACCTGTGATTACGATCTCTTTTCTTGCGATAGGGATTAACTGTCAAACCGGAACGCTTTCTTTTTACCTTTCCACAACAAACCCTCTGTCTTTCAGGTAACAACCCGTTATCACCGCGATAAAAACGGTGCCAAACACCCACAGTTTTGCCATCGATCAGTTCGCAAGATGCCCCGTACGCTGACAAGATGAAGATCCCTCAACGTTTGCTCGTTGACAGCGGCACGTAAACCCGTTATTCCTAACATCCTACTTGCGCGCCCGGTGCGCAAGCCAGAAGAGGCGCGTCGCCCAGGTAAAGTGTCAGAGGAGCCGTTATCCGATGACGACATTTGAGGGGGAGCGACGCCGAGGCGCGGTGAATGCGGCAATCATCACGTCGGCTACAGGGGCTGAATCCCCTGAGTTGTCACCATGGAACGCCCTGCAAGGGGGTTCAGCAAGGTGGGGCGCTTCTGGGTGTACCGTAGTCTTAACCTCTACGCTTGCTCCCTGTTTACCGCTCTTCCCTTGTGCCAAGGCTATGGAAATCAATTGCCATCATGATATGGCATCCCTGACACGAGGTTTTACATGATTCAAGCAGCATCCCTGAACAATACCGTAGTGGCAAAATTCGGCGGTACCAGCGTGGCAGATTTCGACGCGATGAACCGCAGTGTCGATGTCGTGCTGTCCAATCCTAACGTGCGCCTGGTGGTCCTTTCCGCCTCTGCCGGCATCACCAACCTGCTGGTGGCCTTGGCTGAAGGTTGCAACACCGAGAAACGCACTTACCAGCTCGATGAAATTCGCCGTATTCAATATACCATCCTCGAACGCCTCGATAATCCGGCGGTGATCCGTGATGAAATCGACCGCATGCTGGAAAACATCGCCATGCTGTCGGAAGCCGCGGCATTGGCCACCTCCCCCGCATTGACCGATGAACTGGTCAGCCATGGCGAGCTGATGTCCACCCTGCTGTTTGTTGAGATCCTGCGCCAGCGCCGCGTACAGGCGGAGTGGTTCGACGTGCGCAAAGTGATGCGCACCGACGATCATTTCGGCCGTGCGGTACCAGACAATGCGGCATTAACGGAACTGGCCCAAACGCTGTTGAAACCGCGCCTGCAGGAAGCCCTAATCATTACCCAAGGCTTTATCGGCAGCGAAGCGAAAGGCCGCACTACCACGCTGGGTCGCGGCGGCAGCGACTACACCGCCGCCCTGCTGGGGGAAGCGCTGAACGTCAGCCGCGTGGATATCTGGACCGACGTGCCGGGCATCTACACCACCGATCCACGCGTGGTGCCTGCCGCCAAGCGCATCGATAAAATCGCCTTCGAAGAAGCGGCAGAAATGGCCACCTTTGGTGCGAAAGTGCTGCATCCGGCAACGCTGCTGCCCGCCGTGCGCAGTGATATCCCGGTGTTTGTCGGCTCGAGTAAAGATCCCGCCGCAGGTGGCACGCTGGTGTGCAACACCACCGAAAACCCACCACTGTTCCGTGCGCTGGCACTGCGCCGCAAGCAGACGCTGCTGACGTTGCACAGCCTGAACATGTTGCACGCTCGCGGTTTCTTGGCAGAAGTGTTTAACATTCTGGCGCGCCATAATATTTCTGTCGATCTGATCACTACCTCCGAAGTCAGCATCGCGCTGACCATGGATACCACCGGCCCTACCTCAACCGGCGGCAGCCTGCTGACCACTTCCCTGCTCACCGATCTATCTTCGCTGTGCCGGGTTGAGGTGGAAGAGAATCTGGCGTTGGTTGCCTTAATCGGTAACAAGCTTTCCCAAGCTTGCGGCGTGGGCAAAGAAGTGTTCGGCGTGCTGGATCCGTTCAATATCCGCATGATCTGCTACGGGGCCAGCAGCTATAATCTGTGCTTCCTGGTACCGGGTGACGATGCAGAACAAGTGGTACGAACGCTGCACCGCAACCTGTTTGAATAACACGACGACTAGATGCTTTGTGAAGGGAAACACTATCAATGCTGGCAAAAATAACCCGTTTGTTCCCGCTGTGGGCCGTGCTGCTTTCCGTCGCGGCTTACTATACCCCTGCCACCTTCACGGGCATCAGCCCCTACATCAGCCCGCTGCTGATGCTGGTTATGTTCGCCATGGGCGTGACGCTGCGTCTGGGTGATTTCAAACGCGTGCTGTCGCGCCCCGGCCCGGTAGCCGCCGGGATCTTCCTGCATTACCTGATCATGCCGCTGGCGGCGTGGATCCTGGCGATACTGTTCCGTATGCCGCCGGATCTCTCCGCCGGTATGGTGCTGGTGGGCAGCGTCGCCAGCGGCACGGCGTCCAACGTGATCATTTATCTGGCAAAGGGCGACGTAGCCTTGTCGGTGACCATTTCTGCGGTGTCTACACTGGTTGGCGTGTTTGCCACTCCGCTGCTGACGCGCCTGTATGTCGATGCCAAAATCAGCGTCGATATTATGGGGATGTTGTTAAGCATCCTGCAGATCGTGGTGATCCCAATCGGTCTTGGCCTGATCATCCACCATACTTTTACCAAAACGGTGAAGCGCGTTGAACCGTTCTTACCCGCGCTGTCGATGGTCTGTATCGTGACCATCATCAGTGCGGTGGTGGCGGGCAGCCAGAGCCATATCGCTTCGGTTGGGCTGGTGGTGATTGTGGCGGTGATTTTGCATAACGGCATCGGGTTGCTCAGTGGTTACTGGGGCGGCAAACTGTTCGGCTTCGATGAATCCACCTGCCGCACGTTGGCGATTGAAGTCGGTATGCAGAACTCCGGGCTGGCGGCCACGCTGGGCAAGATTTATTTCTCACCGCTGGCGGCATTGCCCGGCGCGCTATTCTCGGTGTGGCATAACCTTTCCGGCTCCCTGCTGGCCGGTTACTGGTCTGGCCGCCCCACCAAGAAAGAGTAACTCTCGCCAAGGGGCCGTCTCCGGCCCTTTTTACCTTGTGCTAGGCGTCTCTTCCCAATCACGATCGTCGTCTTTTTCATCTTGATCAAGCACGTTATAGGCTACCGAGCAAAACAGCGAGTTAAGCCGTTTCATATCTCCCAGCAGGCCCAGATGCAGCGCACTGGTGGCTATGCTTTGTACGTTTTGCTGATGCAGACGTTCAACATGAGCATGCGCATAGCGACGATCCAGAATACGGAAACGGTGTTTGGAGCGACGCAAGCGCTTGGCGCTGGTGATGTCCCCGGCGATAAATACCGACATGCTCAGCCGCAGGTTGCCGGTCAACCTTTCGTGTAACGTATCCAACTCTGCCAGGCCTTCCGCGGAGAACGAATTTCGTGAACCGTGCGATTTATCCGCCACATCATTGGCCATACGCTCGATAATATCGCCCGCCTGTTCCAGGTTGAGCGCCATTTCGATAATCTCCGCCCAACGGCGCGAATCCGCCTCGCCTAAATCCTCTTTCTGAATCTGTGCCAGATAGAGTTTTATCGCGGTGTACAACACGTGCACATCATCATCCAGGCGGCGAACTTCCTTATTCTGGCCAAGCTTACCGTGCAGCACCTCACCATGCAGAATCATCATATGCTCGATCACATCCCCCATGCGCAGGGTTTCCCGCGCCGCATTAACCAGCGCCAGAGAGGGAGTATCCAGCGCACTGGCGTCGAGATGGCGTGGCCGCAAGCGGGGGTCTACCTCGGGCACATCAGCAATCAGCAGCTCACACAGACGCGCCATCGGCCCTGACAGCGGCACCTGCAACAGGCAGCGAATCAGGTTGTAGAACATGTGGAAATAGATCACCAATTCTTCCGCAGCGCCCGGCAATCCTTCGATCCCCTTTGCCAGCACAGAGACAAACGGCAGTACCAATGCGCAGCCCAGCAGTTTGAACAACAGGCTGCCGAGTGCCACACGGCGCGCAGCGGCATTTTGCCCACCGGTGTTGAGGGTGACCAGCAGGCCACTGCCCAGATTGGCCCCAATCACCAGGCAGAGCGCAACCTGTAGGGAAATCACGCCGGACGCAGTCAGAGTGGCAGTCAACAGTACCGCCGCCAGGCTGGAATAGCTGACGACGGCAAACAGAGCGCCAATCAGCGCGTCGAGCATCACATCACCGGTCAGCGATGAGAACAGCACCTTCACGCCATACCCTTGGGTAATCGGCGTAGCGGCGGCCACAATCAGCTCCAGTGCCAGCACGATCAGGCCCAGGCCGATGGCCACACGCCCCATCTGCCCGACACGAGTCTGCTTGCGGCTGAGAAAGACGATCACGCCGACAAAAATCAGCAGCGGCGAAAGCCAGGAAAGATTGAACGTCAGCACACGCGCCATGATTGCGGTACCGACATCAGCACCGAGCATGATCACCAGCGCAGGCCCCAGGCCCACCAGCCCTTGAGCGACAAAAGAGGTGACCAGCAACGCCGTGGCATTGCTGCTCTGCACTAACGCGGTCACGCCGATCCCGGCCATAAAAGCCAGCGGCTTTTTCTCTACGCTGTGGCTCAGCACCTGACGCAGGTTAGCGCCATAAACCCGCATAATCCCGGTACGTACGATGTGGGTACCCCACACCAGCATGGCGATAGCGGAAAGCAGGTGAAGAAGGGTTAACACAGACGGAGTACTCCATTAACGCCCGGCAAGTCACAGGCCTAAAGTCATTGTTGTTGCAGCAGTGATTTCCCACCGATAGATGCGACGATAAAACGTAGTTCGCTGAAAAGAAGCATCACGCTGCGATGGGTTATCATCCTGTTGTTATCGTTGAAGATCGCGACAAAATCATGCAACTTCGCGTAATGTTACAGTTTCTAATTGTAACCCAATTTCACTGCCATTGGCGCGCAAATCGGCAATGGAACGATTGAGCACGTCCACCCACAGCTCAACGCCATGGGCCTGAACGCGATAACGCACCACATTGCCCAACAGGCTGTGGTGGAGAACGACGGCGGCAATCCCTTCCCCAGCGGGCAGCAATTGGATCGATTCCGGGCGGATCGCCACTTGCCCACGGTAGGTTCGCCCGGTCAGAGCCTGCGCCTGTTCAGCACTCAACAGGTTGTAACTGCCAATAAACCCAGCGGCAAAGGCATTGGCCGGTTGGGTATACAGCGTTTCTGCGTTGCCGCTTTGCACAATCTCCCCTTTGTTCATCAACACGATGCGATCGGAAAGCGTTAACGCTTCTTCCTGATCGTGGGTGACGAAAATCGCCGTCAGGTTCAGTTCCCGCTGGATCCGGCGGATTTGCTCACGCAGATGTTTACGAATGCGGGCGTCCAATGCCGACAGCGTTTCATACTGGCTGCCGACCAGCAGGTTAGCGAATACAAACTCACCAATCAGAAATGAGAACGACAGCAACACTGCGATCATCCCGCCTTTGCGCAAGTTTGGCAGCACCACCAGCAACGCCGCCTGCCAGGTACTGGCCCCCAATAGATGGGCGGCATCCATCAGATCGCGCAGGTTGATTGCCTGCATATTGTTGCTGATGGCGCGGTAGATAAAACGGCAACGCGATGGTGAAATAGCAACCAATCAGGATCCAGGGTGTGCCCAACAGCGGCAGCGGATCGGCAGCAAACAGCTGCATCAAACCCACAGAGGACACCACCGGCGGCACGGCAAACGGTAGCAGGATCAGTACGTTCATCACCGCATCAAGCTTAGGAAAATAGTAAGCAATCACAAACATCAGCGGCAGGATCACCACCACCGCCAGCACCAGCGTACCGAAACAGATCAGCAGTGAGTGCCACAGCGCCTGTAGAAAGCGCGGATCGCTCCATAACGCCACCAGCCACTTCAGGGTAAAACCCTGCGGCAAAATGGTCGCGCCCCACTGCGTCGCTAGGGCATACACCAGCGTCGCCGCCAAGGGCAGCAGCAGGATCAGAAATAACAGGGTCACCACCACCCGGTGATAAACCGTTTCAAAACGCCGCATAGACACCCCTAGCCAACTCACGAGCGTGCATTAAGGTAACTCCTGCGCAGGAGCCATTGATGCACCACCGTGATAAATCCCATCATCACCACCAGCATCATGGCCAGCGCGCTGGCCAAGTTCGGATCGAGAGAAATATCCCCGGCCACCAGCGCTGAAATACGGATCGGGATCACGTTGAAATTACCGGTGGTCAACGCATACACCGTGGCGTAGGCCCCTAGAGCGTTGGCCAGCAGAATGACAAATGCGAACGCCAGCGGTACTCCGGCAAAGTTGCTGGTCATATTGGTAAATGACATCACAAAATCATGCAGCCGGGTTGGGCCTAGCTGGCGAAGTGAGTAACTGCCCACTAACGCAATTAGCAAACCGTAAACGCTTGACCACAGTGAGACCTTCAGCGAGAACTGGAATGCCTGTAGGTAAAACGGCGAGGTCAGCACATCAACATAGTTACCCCAACCCCAGCCGCTGCTTTCACTGAAAAAGCTGCTGACCGCAATCCATATCAGCGGGGCAATCTGAAACGCGCCAAACAGCGCGATAAACGGCAGCAGGCACAGCGCAGCAATCCACTTGGCTTTCATCTCTTCACCTTCATGCCAGCAACGCCCGGCCGCGAGGCTTGTCGTGTACCACCTGCAATAGTTCACACAGGGTGCCACACAGCTCGGTCTGTTGCGGATTGGCATCGTTCTGGCTGAATGCCTCACCAAACACCAACAGCGGTATCTGCCGCTCTTCCGGCAATACCCCGCCGTGGCTATGATCGTCATTCATGCCGTGATCGGCGGTGATCATCACCTGATAACCCGCTGCCAGCCAATCCGCCAGATAGCGTGCCAACAGGCCGTCGGCATTGCGGGCCGCATTGCGATATAGGGGGGAAGACAGCCCATGACGATGCCCGACATCATCAATATTCATCGGATGGATCAGCAGAAAATCAGGATGGTAACGACGGCGCAAATGTTCCGCATCGTCAAACAGATGTGAATCCGGGTAGCAATCGTCGTAATAGAAATGACCATGCTGGATCGGCAATGCCGGGTCATCGGTATGGCGATCGCGGGCGGCATCGAATGGCGTACGGTATACAGTTCGCTGAACCAGTGATAGGCCGCTGCCGCAGTGGTCAACCCGGCGGCACGCGCATAGTGAAATACGCTTTTCTCCCGCGACAGTCGCGATACCTGATTGTGTGCTACGCCACTTTCTACCGGCGTTACGCCGGTGAGAATGCATGCATACAACGGCCGGGAGAGCGAGGGCAACTCGCTCTCCATCAGATACAACCGCCCGCGCCCTGCCACACATTCCGCCTGGAGATAGCCCATAGCATCATGGGCTACCTGATAGTTGAGGCCATCCAGCAGTACGAGGATCGTCTTCATCATGCGTTAACTCACTGTTGCATCTGCATAATGACGTTTTCCTGCCACAGGCGCGGCAGCAGTTTGGCACTCTTTTCCCAGGCAGCCGGATCGGCAATCGGGTGGGCATTTTTATACTGTTCCGCCGGTAGCAGCTTGGCCTTTACGTCGTCTGGCAGCGTAGTATGTTCAGCACGGATCGGGCGGGCATAGCCGCGCGCCGGGTTGATCTGGCCTGCATCAGAGAAGATATATTCGCGCGCCAGTTTGGCGGCATTCGAGTGTTTGGCGTATTTATTGATGACGATAATTATATGTCAGTCTAAAAAAACAGCGGTTTTCTTACATTTCGGATCTCTGATCTTGCACTTGTGGGTACCAGCGCCCTCATCACGCAGAAACTGTGCAGAATCAGTAATGCCATGGTGGCAGGAGAAGAAGATTTCGAGGTTATTGTTCGGGCGGCACTGCTGACGCGAGATGGCATCAACAACGCAAACCACCTGCGCACAGTTCAACAATGGGCTGGAGTCGCCCTGAAAGACCCACCGCGATGATTCATGCCATTCAGTTAAGATAACCCCCTTTCCCAAAGGAAAAGGGGCTTCTGCCTTAAGCGATCTGAACCCCGTTAATCCGCGTCATATCCCAGATTCGGCGCCAGCCAGCGCTCAACGTTGCTGACTTTCATCCCTTTACGCGCCGCATAGTCTTCCACCTGATCGCGCTGGATTTGCGCCACGGCAAAATACTTGCTCTCTGGGTGGCTGAAATACCAACCGGAAACCGCCGCCCCCGGCCACATGGCGAAGGATTCGGTCAGTTGCATGCCGGTATGGCGGTTAACGTCCAGCAACTGCCAGATCTCGGCCTTCTCGGTATGCTCTGGGCAGGCCGGATAGCCGGGTGCCGGGCGGATGCCTTGATAATTTTCCCGGATCAGCTCTTCGTTACTCAGGTTTTCATCCGTCGCAAAGCCCCAATGCAGCTTACGCACCTGCTCATGCAGGTATTCGGCAAAGGCTTCCGCCAAGCGATCCGACAGCGCTTTCACCATGATTTTGTTGTAATCATCGTGTTTAGCGTCGTAGGCTGCCGCCAGCGCATCTTCTTCCAGCCCGCCGGTGACGGCAAACGCGCCAAAGTAGTCAGCCTTGCCGCTGCTTTTCGGTGCCACGAAATCCGCCAAACAGTAGTTCGGGAAATCGGTTTTTTCGGTCTGCTGGCGCAGGTGACGGCTCACTACCAGCACCTCATCGCGATTTTCATCGCGATAGACTTCCACGTCATCACCCACGCGGTTGGCCGGGAACAAGCCATAAACACCGCGCGGATTGAGGCTACCGCTTTCCGCCAACATATCCAGCATCTGGTTAGCATCCTGGAGCAGGCGCTTGGCTTCTTCACCCACCACTTCATCTTCCAGTATGCGTGGGTATTTACCCGCCAGCGACCAGGTCATAAAGAACGGCGTCCAGTCGATATAGTGGCGCAACTGGTTAATGCTCGCCGTCACCGGGAATACGCCCAGCCTGTTTGGCACCGGCGGCTGGTAGTTCTCCCAATCCAGCACCATGGCGTTATCCCGCGCCTGCTGCAAACTCACCGGTGGAGTACGCGGCTTTTTGCGCCCATGCTGAATACGCACGGTTTCATACTCTTTGCGCGTGCGGGCGACAAACTCGTCACGCTGGGTATCTGACAGCAACGCCGACACCACGCCGACGGTACGCGAGGCGTTTTGCACATAGGTGGTCGAGCCGCTGTAGTTCTGCTCGATTTTCACCGCAGTATGCGCTTTCGAGGTGGTGGCACCGCCGATCAACAGCGGCAAGGTAAAGCCTTGGCGCTCCATCTCTTTCGCCACGTTTACCATCTCATCCAAAGATGGGGTGATCAGGCCCGACAGGCCGATAATATCCACTTTCTGCTCGCGCGCGGTCTTGAGGATCTTGTCCGTCGGCACCATCACGCCCAGATCGATAATTTCGTAGTTATTGCATTGCAGCACCACGCCGACGATATTCTTGCCGATGTCATGCACGTCGCCCTTCACCGTCGCCAGCAGGATTTTGCCCGCCGTGGTGCCTTTCTGCTTGCTGGCCTCAATATAAGGTTCGAGGTAAGCCACCGCCTGCTTCATCACGCGGGCGGATTTCACCACCTGCGGCAGGAACATTTTCCCTTCGCCGAACAGATCGCCGACCACGTTCATCCCAGACATCAGCGGGCCTTCGATCACTTCGATCGGGCGATCCGCTTGCTGGCGGGCTTCTTCGGTATCGAGCTCAATAAATTCGGTGATGCCCTTAACCAGTGAATATTCCAGGCGTTTCGCCACCGGCCAGCCGCGCCATTCCGCCTGCTGCACCGCCACTTCGTTATCTTTGCTGCCTCGGTATTTTTCCGCCAGATCCAGCAAGCGCTCGGTGCCATCCGGGCGGCGATTGAGCACCACGTCCTCTACGGCTTCACGCAATTCGGTACTCAGATCGTCGTAGATCGCCAGTTGCCCGGCGTTGACGATCCCCATATCCATGCCGTTACGGATGGCGTGATACAGGAACACCGCGTGGATCGCCTCACGCACCGGATCGTTACCACGGAACGAGAACGACACGTTGGAGACACCACCGGAGATCATCGCGTGTGGCAGATGAGTTTTGATGTCGCCGCAGGCTTCGATAAAGTCGACGGCATAGTTGTTATGCTCTTCGATCCCGGTCGCGACGGCAAAAATGTTCGGGTCAAAAATGATGTCTTCCGGCGGAAAGCCGACGCGTTCAGTGAGGATCTTATAGGCTCGGCGGCAGATCTCGAACTTGCGCTCGCGGGTATCGGCCTGGCCGACTTCGTCAAACGCCATCACCACCACCGCCGCACCATAGCGGCGCACCAGTTTGGCATGATGGATAAAGGCCTCTTCACCCTCCTTCATTGAGATCGAGTTTACGATGCCTTTGCCCTGAATACATTTCAGGCCTTTTTCGATCACGCTCCATTTGGAGGAGTCGATCATGATCGGCACGCGGGCAATGTCCGGCTCACCGGCAATCAGGCTGAGAAAGCGCACCATCGCCGCTTCGGCGTCGAGCATGCCCTCATCCATATTGATGTCGATGATCTGCGCGCCGCTTTCCACCTGCTGACGCGCCACCGCCAGCGCTTCGCTGTATTTCTCTTCTTTGATCAAGCGTTTGAAACGTGCCGAACCGGTAACGTTGGTACGCTCACCCACGTTGACAAACAGCGATTTGGCATCAATATTCAGCGGTTCCAGGCCGGACAACCGGCAGGCCACCGGCAGTTCTGGCAGCTTGCGCGGCGGCACGCCGGCTACCGCTTTCGCCATCGCGGCGATATGAGCCGGGGTGGTACCACAGCAACCGCCGATGATATTCAGGAAACCGGCTTGCGCCCATTCACCGACCTGTTTGGCCATCTCTTCGGCATCCAGATCGTATTCACCAAAGGCGTTGGGCAAACCGGCGTTGGGGTGTGCGGTCACGTAGCTTTCAGAAATGCGCGACAGTTCCGCCACGTATTGGCGCAGCTCATCCGGGCCGAGCGCACAGTTCAGGCCAAAGGTCAGCGGTTTAACGTGGCGCAGCGAGTTGTAGAAGGCTTCGGTGGTCTGACCGGACAGGGTACGGCCGGAAGCATCGGTAATGGTGCCAGAAATCATGATCGGCAACGCCACACCCAAGGCTTCAAATTCGGTTTCTACCGCAAAGGCTGCGGCTTTGGCATTCAACGTATCGAAGATAGTTTCGATCATGATCAGATCGACGCCGCCCGCCACCAGCGCACGGGTCGATTCACGGTAAGCGTCCACCAACTGGTCGAAAGAGACATTACGGAATGCCGGATCGTTTACATCGGGTGAGATAGAAGCGGTACGGTTGGTCGGGCCCAGCACCCCGGCGACGTAACGCGGTTGTTCCGGAGTACGTGCGGTCCATTCATCGGCACAGGCGCGGGCCAGCAACGCGGCCTGATAGTTAATCTCGGCAGACAGCGACTCCATATGGTAGTCGGCCATGGCAATCGGGGTGGAGTTGAAGGTGTTAGTTTCCAGAATGTCGGCGCCGGCCTCCAGATAGCCGTTGTGGATCGCCGTGATCACTTCCGGTTTGGTCAGTACCAGCAGATCGTTGTTGCCCTTCAGATCGCTTTGCCAGTCCGCAAAGCGTTCACCGCGGTAATCCTGCTCCTCCAGCCGATAGCTCTGGATCATGGTGCCCATACCGCCGTCCAACACTAAAATACGCTGCGCTAACTGCTGACGCAGTTGTTCTACTCGATTCGTCACTGTCACCCCTTATACTCGCCGACGTTAAAATTGCTTTCAACATCTACCGGATATAGATAATCGCCATCGCCCAAATGCCATATAAACAAACGAGTCATCCTAGCACAGGTTATAGAAGCAAAGGTGTGAGCACTCATTGAGAGTTTTTCATGCTCGTCATAATTCAAGTTGCATGTGCGTTGGCTGCGCTTACTCGCCCCAGTCACATAGTTATCTATGCTC
>JBAQHZ010000257.1:0-7434 GCA_049288585.1 Chania sp. | reverse complement strand
CTGTGGGAGAGGGCCGCCACTGTTAGCGTTGCGCGAAATGAGTATGCACGTTTCTACTTAGTGACTGGCAATGGGCCCGCCTGAGCATTTTTACTTCGCTCATTGTCTCTATGGCGGCAATAACAGTATTGAATCGCTTTGCCCGTCGCATTGTTGATTACACGACGGGCATCTAGGCTCACGCTGACAATTTATTTAACCCCCTCAGAACTTTCTCCGGTGTGAAATGCCATTCACGCAGCCAAACGCCGCAGGCATCATGAATCGCCATGGCGATGGCCGGAGCCGCGCCGTTAACGCCGATTTCAGAGATCGATTTGGCACCGTATGGCCCCACCTGATCGTCGCTCGGCACCAGAAAGGCCTGGAAGTCGAGCGGGATATCGCCAATCTTCGGCGCGCCGTAGCTTTGCAGGTCACGGGTGATCGGTACTCCCTGGCGATCGTAGATAATCTCTTCCGACATGCTGTGGCCGATGGCGCGCAGCGAGGCCCCGTAAATCTGCCCCAGCGCCAGTTCCGGGTTCACCGGCGTGCCGCAGTCCAGCAAGGCGTAGAACTTATCCAGCCGGATCTCGCCGGTGCGCGTATTGACCGCCACTTCGGCGAAGTTGGCACCGAACGGGAAGGCAAAATCAGAAGAGATATAGCTTGCGGTAGCCACCAGGGTGCCAAAACCGGTGCCGGTCTCTGCTTTATGGGCGATTTGCGCGAATGACACTTCACCCTGTTTGCCACGCACCACGCCGGGTGCCGCTAGTGCCACATCGGCTTCCGGCTCACCCAACATCTGCGCGCCGTGGAACAGGATTTTTGCCCGGAGATTCTCCGCCGCGTTTTTCGCCGCGTTGCCAGAGAAGCAGGTACCGGACGAAGCGTAGGCTCCTTTATCAAACAGGGCGTGATCGGTATCGCCCGAGATCACGTGCACATCGGCAAACGGGCAACACAGCACTTCGGCCGCCAACTTGCCAACCACCGTATCCAGACCGGTGCCGATATCTGCACCGCCGGAATGGACGATAAAGGTGCCGTCCGATTCGAGCTTAATCATGCAGTTAGCCTGATCGATATCCGGGATGCCGGATTTCTGCATGATAATCGCGACACCACGGCCAATCTGCCAGTCGCCGTTTTTCGCCTTCGGTGAGTTCCAGCGGATCAGTTCGCGCCCTTTGCGCAAGATCGGCTCCAGCGCGCAGCTGGCGGCGCTGGGCACCGAGGTCGGCATTTTTCCTTCGCCGATCGCCCCAAGGATCTTCAGTTCCTGCCCTTCTACCACCCGGTTAAGCTCAATAATCTCCAGCGGGTCGCGCCCCAGTTTTTCTGCCAACTCGGCCAAAATCATGGTCAGGGCAAAGTTGCCCTTCGGCGCGCCGTACCCCTGATAAGCACCGTTCGGGCAGATGTTGCTGTAATAGGTAGTCACCTGGAAGTTGACGTTGTCGCACGGATAGAGCGGCAGCGACAACGCCGGGCCGTTGCTGGGCACCGTCAGCGCATGGTTGCCGTAAGGGCCGGTGTTGGCGAGGAAATTCATGTCGATCGCCGTCAGGCGGCCATCTTTTTTCGCGCCGACCTTCACCTTTACTTTCGCCACGTGGCGCGAGGTGTTGCTGATAAATTCCTCTTCGCGGGTGTAATGGAAATAGACCGCGCGGCCGGTGACGCAGGTGGCCCAGGCACAGACCTCTTCCAGCAAAATGTCCTGCTTGGAGCCAAAACCGCCGCCCACCCGCTCTTTGATCACATGCACCTTATGCTGTTTCAGCCCGACAATGCGCGCCACCTGGCGACGCAGGTGCCATGGCACCTGGGTTGAGGCGTGGATCACCAGCCGATCACCATCCATATAGGTGTAGCAAACGTGTTTCTCTGCCGGGCACTGCTGCACCTGCTTGGATTCATAAGTGCGCTCCAGCACCACATCCGCCTCGGCAAAACCCTGATCCACATTGCCGATGTGCCCATGGACTGCGGCAGCGATATTGCTGTGCGGCTTGGCACCAATCGGGAAGTTGATCGTCAGGTACTCACCGGCACGCTGCGCAGAACCCCGATTCTGCTCGGCCAAATCGGCGGGTGCACCGTTGACGTAGGCAATCGGCTCGTCGTGCACCAGCGGGGCACCTTCCGCCATCGCTTCATCAATCGACATCACCGACTGCAACACCTGGTATTCGACCTCAATCAACGCCAGCGCGGCCAGCGCGATCGCTTCGCTTTCGGCTACCACCGCCGCTACCCGGTCGCCCACGTGGCGCAGTTTCTGGCCAAACATCCGGCGATCCAGCGGCGAAGGCTCCGGCGCGCTCTGCCCGCCGGGGGTGTAGTAAATATCTGGGCAGTTGAGATGGGTGATCACATGCACCACCCCCGGCAGCGCTTCGGCTTGGCTGACGTCCAGGCGGGTAATCAGCGCATGAGGGTGCGGGCTGCGCAACATCTTGATGATGCAGGCGTTACGCGCCACGCGATCTTCAACATAGCAAGGCTTGGCCTGCACCATTTTCGCCGCGTCCACTTTCGGGCACAATTTGCCAACCACGTTAAGATCGCTGCGAAACTCGGGGGCCGCCGGAGCCTGGAATTCAGGGTCGCTGCGGCGCGCTACCGCCAATGCCACCACCTGATAAAATTGCTGATAACCGGCGTCGCGGCTGAACAGCCCCGATAGCGCATCGTCGATCTGCGCCCGCGTTGGCGCTGCGATGCGCTCTAATAAATCCGTCAGGATCAGCGCCGCCGCCGGGTCGTTATAGCCGGACTGCACAATCCCCACGTCCACCATCGCCTGTTGCAGCAGGCTAAGCTGGTTCCAACTGCCAAGCGCTTCTGCGGTGGTGATCACTGCGCCGTCAAGCTGGGCGGCAATCAGCAACGAGGCGTTAACCACCATGCCGTTAAACAGAATCGCATCCGAACCGGCAAAGCCGAATCCGTCATCGCTGTCGCGGACCGAATGCATCCCCAGCTTAAACAGCAGTTGCTGCACGTTTTCGCCGGGTTGGCACTGTATCTCTTGCGCGCTGTCATTGAGCGTAAAGCGAATGTTCATCATTGTTCCCCTCCTGACGCCTGGCAACTGGCGAGCAGATCGGCCACTACTACCCCGCTGATATAGCGTTTATAGGCCACGCTGCCGCAGAGATCGTCTTTCGGAGCCACCGCTTCGGCCACCACCTTCTCCAACGCCGCGCCGCTCAGGCCGATTTGCTCGGCGTCGCGCAGGCGGCTTGGCCGCGCCACCACCCCGCTCAGGGCGATGCGTACCTTTGATTGTACATCGCAGGAAACGGCGGCGGTCAGCACCGCCAGCCCGGCCGCCGAACGCGCAACCTTGCGCGTGGCGCAGCAGCGGTAAGGATCCGGCAGCACCAGCTTCAGCAATAACTCCTGGTGGTAACCCGCCAGATAATCCTCCAGTTCGAGGGTATTCCCGCAGCCAATCACCACTTTGGCGCTCAGCGCCAGCAACACCGGCAACAGCACCGAATCTTTAGGCGCGGCGGCGATTTCACCGCCCAACGTAGCCTGATTGCGAATATGGCGGGAGTAGACAAAACCCAGCGCCTCACGCAGCGCCTGCGGGATCAACGCCGCATCCATTAGCTTCTGTAAGCTGATGGTGGCCCCGATATGCAGTTCACCCTGTTGCCAACTGACCTGATCCAGCCCCAGTTGCGATAGCGCAATGGCGATCTTTCTATGGGTTTTGGTCGGCGTAGCGTTTAACTTGCTGCCACCGCCGAAGTACACCGCTTCATCAAGAAACTGGCGTTTCAGTTCCAGCGCCTGCTGCACCGATTCCGGACGATAAAATTGCTCAATCATTTTTCACCCTCATCAAGGTCGACCGCCCCGAACTTCGCGGGCGGCAACCTGCTTAGTTCAAGGCATCCATACGCTGCCATAGCTGGGCCGCAACCTTGCGCGCCTCGGCGTAAAGCGGTTCAACATCGAATGGGAATTTGCCGTCCTGATAGACCATCTTGCCTTCCACCATCACGCTGTTCACGCTGCTCGCTCCCATACCGAAAGCCAGGTGACCACCGATATTCTGCGCCGTCAGCGGCGTAGGTGACGGATAATCACAGATGGTGAGATCCGCTTTGTAACCTGCCGCCAGGCAGCCGAACCGTGCGCCAAAGTTACGCGCCAGCAGTTGGTTGCCGTTCGCCAGGAAGCGGGCAAAGCTGTCTGGCCACAGCGTTCCACCGGCATCGCGGTGTTTGAAGTAGGCAAACTTCAGCTCTTCGAACATGTCGGAACCAATGCCGTCGGTGCCGAGCGCCAGGTTGCGGTACTGCGGCAGTTGATGGTTATAGCCAACATGGTTGTTCATATTGGAACGCGCGTTGTGCACCAGGAAAGCATCGTGCTGGTTGATCAGCTCGATATCGGCGGCAGAAAGATACAGGCCGTGAGCCACCAGCGTTTTAGCGCCAAGCAGATCGTACTGCGCCAGCCGCGCCATCAGATCTTGGCCGTACTTGTCATGGCTGTGTGACACATCATAGCGGTCTTCGGCAGCGTGAATATGCAGCCCGCGCCCGGTGCTCTGCACCGCTTCGCGCAGCATCTCCAGCCCAGCATCGGCCACGGTGAACGGCGCGTGGGCACCGATATGCGCTTCCACCAGATAGGGTTCCTTACCGGCGGCTTTGGCGGCGTCGATCAGGTTTGCAAAGGCGATATTTTCCTCAACCCCGGCCTGCAATTCACGATTACCGCCGTTGCGATCGGTGGTTTCAAAACAGGTCATGCCGCGCAGCCCGGCCTTGATAAAGCCAGCACGCAGGGTTTTCAGCGATCCGGCGATAAAACTCGGTGAGGCGTGGTGGTCGATCACGGCGGTACAACCGCTCTTGATCGCTTCCAGCGAGCAGATCAGGCCGCTGTAATACAGCGACTCCTCATCCAGCGCGCGATCCAAACGCCACCACAGGTTTTTCAATGTGGAGATAAAATCCGGGCACGGCGCGATGTTGGCCATAATGCCGCGCGACAGACCGGAGTAGAAATGGTTATGGGCGCAAACAATGCCCGGCATCACCAGCTTGCCGTGCATATTGCGGGTTTCCGCCTGCGGATATTTTGCCGCCAGCCCGTGGCCCACCTCTTTGATCAACGCCCCTTCAATGGCGATGTCGATCCCGTGCTGAACGCTGGCGGGTTCAAGCTGTACGGCGGTGGCATTGGTTAAGATCAGCATGATTACACCTCCACCTTGCCAAGCAGATAATGATGATGGGCATACACCTGGTTGATGATGTGGCACATCTCCCCCAGCTCCGACGGCACCTGCTTGATCTGGCCGTCATCCCCCATCTGCAGTTGATAGACGTTGTCCCCCAGGCGCACGCTGACCTGCTGACCGTTCACCAGAAAACCGGCGTTGGTGCTGTTGGCAAAGTCCTGCGGCAGGTTAAAGATGGTGATCTTGTCTTTGTAGGGTTTGCCCTGCCATGGGCAGAACTGGGCGCAGTTGCCGCATTCGTTGCAGTAAGCATCCAGATGGAGGGTTTGGAAACGATCGCGGAAGCCCGGTATCGCAATCGACACGTTGGCGCGGTTCGGGCAAACATCGACACACTTGCTGCACACGTAGTTACATTCCAGGCAGCGCTGCGCTTCCTGCGCCACAAAGGCTTCGCGTTCCGCCTTATCCGCCACCGCCACCGTAATCGCCCCTTTGCGGCGATAGATTTCCGCCGGATCCACATTCGACCAGTATTTATCCGTGTGATGGGTTTTGACATTTTCCCGCGCCAGCACCGCTTCTGCCGCACTGCGGGCACTGCCGATGGCGGCGACGATCGATGACGGGCCACGCTGCACATCGCCAATCAGGAATACGTTAGGCCGGGTGGTTTCACCGGTCGCGATATTGACCTGCGGGTAACCGGCCTCATCCAGCGGCACGCCCAGCTTGCGCAGCACGTCTTCATCCGCCTGTTCACCAATCGCAGTGATCAGCGCGTCAATCTGCAAGCTAAGGGTTTGTTCGGTAGCCAGCGGGCGACGGCGGCCCCGCTCGTCCGGTTCGCCCAGTTCCATCACTCTGGCGGTTAAGGTGCCGTTGGCATCGAAATGTTCCGGGTTGGTGAGGAACATAAACTGCACCCGATCTTCCACCGCCTCCAGATACTCTTCGCGGTAGGCAGGCATTTCGTTCAACGTGCGGCGATAGAGCACCGTGACATCCTGCACGCCCGGCACTTTCAGCGCCGCACGGGCGCAGTCCATCGCTGTATTGCCCGCCCCGACCACCGCCACGTGTTTACCCAGGCTCAGCGGTTTGCCTTGGTTGAAATCGCGCAGGAACGGCAGGGATTTGTAGACGTTGCGGTTATTGCCTGCCAGCTTCACGCCGCTGTTTTTGTCGGTGCCGATACCGATAAATACGTAGTCGAAGCCCTGCTGTTGCAGCTTGTCCACCGTCAGATCGGGATCGCAACCATAGACAAACTTCACGCCGTGCGCGGCAACAAAATCGATGTCGTGCTGAATCACCTCGGCCGGAATACGGAATTGCGGAATGATATTTTTCACCACGCCGCCAGCATTAGGCTCGCGCTCAAACAGCGTGACCTGATAACCCGCGCGCGCCAGGAAGTAACCGGCAGAAAGCCCCGCCGGGCCTGCGCCCAGAATAGCCACCGGGTGTTTGCTGCCGGAGCCCGCAGGCTTGTGCCAACGGCGCTGGTACTCGTCCCAGCCTTTCTCCAGCGCCACTTTTTTCAGTTCGCGGATGTTCAGCGCGCTGTCGTAATCAATACGGGTGCAGTTGTACTGGCATTGGTGATCGCAAATATGGCCGGTAATGGCTGGCAAAGCGTTGCGCTGATAAATCAGCTCCAGCGCCTCGGCATAGCGCTGCTCACCCAGCAAGCGGATATATTCCGGGATATCCTGCTTGATGGCGCAGGCGCTAACGCAAGGCGCCACGTAGCAGTCGATCATCGGCAGCGGCCCGCCCGCGTCGATGCTGTCCTGCGCTTTCCAATGTTTCTGGGTGTATTCCATGCTGACGGCTTTTTCCGCCAGGGCTTCCAACTTGGCCACGTCAATGCGCGTCATCTGCCAGCATTCTGACTGTTCCAGTTCACGCAGGCATTCGGTCTGGCGTAAATAGCCGCCGGGCTTCAGCAGATCGGTGGCCATGGTGATCGGCCGAATGCCGGTTTCAAAAATATCGCGGATATTAAATGTGCTGGCGCCGCCGTAATAGGAGATCGGCAGTTCGCCGTTAAACTCGCGTGATAATACCGCCGCCACGTTGATAGACAGCGGGAATAGCGCGCGGCCAGACATGTACATCTCTTCGCCGGGCAGCGCGCCTTTGTGGTTGATGGTTCCCAAGGTGTTGGTCAATTTCACCCCAAAGCCCAGCTTGTGCTGTTTACCCAGCGCCACCAGGCGGCGCAGCAT
>JBAQHZ010000256.1:0-2107 GCA_049288585.1 Chania sp. | reverse complement strand
CGGCCTGGTTGCGTTCCGCGATCCGAACGGTATCCGTCCGTTGGTGATCGGTAAGCGTGAACTGGGGGATGGCCGCTGTGAATACATGGTGGCATCTGAGAGCGTCGCGCTGGATACGCTGGGCTTTGAGTTCCTGCGTGACGTTGCGCCGGGTGAAGCGGTGTACATCACCGAAAAAGGCCAGTTGTTTACGCGCCAATGCGCTGAGAATCCAAAGAACAATCCATGCCTGTTCGAATACGTCTATTTTGCCCGTCCTGACTCCTTTATGGACAAAATTTCTGTCTATAGCGCCCGCGTGCGCATGGGGCAGAAGCTGGGCGAAAAGATTGCCCGCGAATGGGAAGATCTGGATATCGATGTGGTGATCCCGATCCCGGAAACCTCTTGCGATATCGCGCTGCAAATCGCGCGCATTCTGGATAAACCCTACCGCCAAGGCTTTGTGAAGAACCGCTACGTCGGCCGCACTTTTATCATGCCGGGCCAGCAGGCTCGCCGCCAATCGGTGCGCCGTAAGCTGAATGCCAACCGTGCCGAGTTCCGTGACAAGAATGTGCTGTTGGTGGATGACTCCATCGTTCGTGGCACCACCTCTGAGCAGATTGTGGAAATGGCGCGCGATGCCGGGGCAAAACGCGTTTATCTGGCTTCTGCCGCGCCAGAAATCCGTTTCCCGAACGTTTATGGTATCGACATGCCGAGTGCCACCGAGCTGATCGCCCACGGGCGTGAAGTGGACGAAATCCGTCAGCTAATCGGCGCCGATGGCCTGATCTTCCAGGATCTGAACGATCTGATCGAAGCCGTGCGTGAAGAGAATCCGGATATTACCCAGTTTGAATGCTCGGTGTTCAATGGCATTTACGTGACCAAAGACGTTGACCAGAGCTATCTGGAATATCTTGAAACGCTTCGTAATGATGATGCCAAAGCATTACGCGGGCAGGCGGAAGCAGAAAATCTGGAAATGCATAACGAAGGCTAGGTTGCATTTTGGTTCTGCCAAAAGAGCTCCTCGCCAAAAAGGTGCACCGTGGCGTCCGTCGCGGTGCACACCTTTCTTCCCCCCGGCTTGCTTATCGATAAAGCTTGCTGCAAAGTCTGCGCTGATTCGACTATTCTAACCAGATATCCCCGCAGAGGCCCATTTCATGAAAAGACTCATTATCGGTATTTCCGGCGCCAGCGGCGCAATCTACGGCGTACGTTTGCTACAGGTATTACGTGGCGTCGAAGATGTGGAAACCCACTTAGTGATGAGTCATGCAGCGCGGCAGACATTGGCTCTGGAAACCTCGCTGAACCTGCGTGATGTGCAGGCATTGGCCGATGTGGTGCATGACGTGCGCGATATTGCCGCCAATATCTCCTCTGGTTCTTTCAAAACGCTGGGAATGGTAATTTTACCTTGCTCAATCAAAACCTTATCCGGTATTGTCAATAGCTATAGCGATGGTTTACTGACGCGAGCCGCCGATGTCGTGTTGAAAGAACGTCGGCCCTTGGTGCTGTGCGTGCGTGAAACACCGCTGCATCTTGGGCATTTGCGCCTGATGACGCAGGCGGCGGAGATGGGCGCGGTGATCATGCCGCCGGTGCCTGCTTTTTACCATCACCCGCAGAGCGTTGAGGATATTATCGATCAGACGGTTAACCGCGTGGTCGATCAGTTCGGTATCGAGCTGCCAGAAGATTTATTTACGCGTTGGCAGGGTGCGAATTAACACGCTAGCATCTAATTTAATACATTTGTGCAACCCAGCACTGATTTAGTGCGAAGTATGCACCATAATGATCCTGCTTCACCACGCTCACTGTTTCAGGGTTAGGGTTTATGCGGGTTACCCATGGCGCGGCCTGTGCTGGCCGATCAATTTTTGCGGTTATCGTCCCAGGAAACAGTTTTCAACAGGTCGGAGTCGTTCCCTCCGTCTTGTAACAACCAATGTGGCACGATTACTGCAAATTGATTTTGGTGGGACGCAGTCTAAAGCCTGTAGCGGCATCAAAAAAATCAATTTGAGGGTAATTTATGAAAAAGCGGGTTTTGATTCTTCCTTTAGTCTTGGCTTTAAGCGCGATCGGCAGTGCATTTGCGGCTATA
>JBAQHZ010000255.1:0-3858 GCA_049288585.1 Chania sp. | reverse complement strand
GTGTAACAGAGGATTGCATAAAATCTTCCCGATAAAATGTGCCGCCATAAAGCGGCTGTACTGTGGTATGTGTGTGTTTAAGAAAGGTGATCCAATTTGCATGGATTACCTGGCAAAACCTCAGCCGCCACCCATGTGAACCATGGAAAACGTGCTGGCCCATGTTTCACTTGGCCTGAATTTTAGCTCTGGCGTGATATTTTTTAACCATCTGGTTACTGGGCAATAATTTCGTCTGGTTATCTATATCCCATTTTTTAGACGAAAAGTCGACAAACATCTACTTTCTTGGTTTTTATTTTGTCTAAAAGAGAATTTGCATTAATAGGCGGTTTATTACTCTGAGTTATCTTTAAATTTTATTAAAACAGGGCATTGATATCGGAGCTTTCTGGAATTAGCGCATATACCGGCAGGGTTATTCGACAAGAGAAAAGCGCAGGAAATAGGACTTAACTGAGAGGTATTGGTATAAGTGGCGATAAATCTGGCTATTGTTCTTCATGTAGCCTGTCTTCGCGCATTCTGGCCGGGCGCCGCTGCAGACACCACCAGGAGTAGAAAACGTTAAACACCACCACCATTGCAGTCACGCAGAACACGGCGCGGAACCCATAACTGGCCGATACCGCCGCACCTAGCAGCGGGCCACTGACATTACCGATATCGCGGAATGATTGGTTATAGCTGAATATCCGCCCGGCAACCTGATTGGTGCAGTTGTAAAGCAACAGGGTTTGCACCGCAGGCAACAATGCGCCGTCCGCAGCGCCGAGCAGAAAGCGCAACACGCCAAGCTGCCAGGGTTCCTGAACAAATGCCATTGGGATCAGCAGAAGCACGGAAACGATCAGCATACACACCAGAATACGTTCCGGGCCGATTTTATCCCCCAATTTACCCAATCTGGGTGCGCTTATCAGCGCCGCAACGCCGGGCACTGAGGCGATCAGGCCGCTGATAAAGGCCAGATTGTGAATATCACCTGCTAAATCACGTACATACAGCGTCAAAATCGGCGCAATCGAGCCGGTAGCAATCTGGATGACCATAGATGTCACAAACAGGCTGAGGATCAGCTTGGGGCTTTTTAGCGAAGCGAATACCTGGCGCGCATGCAACATGTCTTTTTTCTGTACCGGCGTGAATTGTTCCTTCACGTAGAACAACGTCAGCAGAAAGCAGATAAACAGTACGGCCGCGGTGATGAAGAATACCGGACGCAAGCCATACTGATCGGCCAGCAAGCCGCCAATCAACGGGCCGATCAACGCGCCACTGACGCCGCCGGTAGACAGGGTACCCAAGGCCCAACCGCTGCGGTTGCGTGGCACTTGAGTGGCAATCAGCGCGTTGGCATTGGGAATAAAACCGCCCAGCAGCCCCAACACCGCACGCAGCGCCAGAAACTGCCAAATGTTTTGCGCCATTCCCATCAGCACCATCACAATCGACATGCCCAAAGCCGAGCGTAACAGCATCAGCTTACGTCCATGCCGATCGGCAAGCCCGCCCCAGAAGGGAGAGGCAATGGCTGAAAACAGGAAGGTAATGCTGAAAACCAGACCGGACCACATATTCAGTGCTTGATGGCCGGTAACGCCAAGGGCTTCAACGTACAACGGCAGGAATGGCATGATCAGACTGAACGCAGCACCGGCCAGAAAACACCCAATCCAGATGATAAAGAGGTTACGTTGCCAGTTAACAGGTTCTGATGCCAGGGCCATAGGTTTCCGTGCAGAAAGCAAAAATTTTGTAACTACATGAGGTAATAGTGCCAAACGGATAGATAGCCTGAGAAGTATGCGCTTAGTTGCACGGGTTATCAATTAACCAGCGAGGGGTATGGATAAGAAAATGAAATAAAGTTTTAAAACTAGCGAAGGGGTTATTCCCGCACGCGACACGTACGGGAACCAAGGAACTTTTATATGCCAGCCAGTGCTTCAAACCCGCTAGACGTCAGGGTGAGGGCGACATCGGTGACTTCATAATGGGCGACTGCGTTGAACGGATCCTGCGCTAAAATAGCATCCAGCCGCGACCGTTCAATACCTTTCACCAGGATCACACCGCCGATGCGCGGATTCTTGCGGCCCGAGGCGATAAAAGTACCTTCCTGATAATGTTGCTTCAACCAGGCAATATGCCCTTCAAGGTGACTGTCGACTTCTTCAATTGGGCGGTGATAGGTCAGGTTGACGACGTACATAGTGGCTCCCTTTGCCAATGATAAAGCCATAACATCACACTGTTTGGCCTGCTTCTCAAGATCGCACTGGTAAAAAACGTTACGCTGAATAAAGCGAAGGTTCACCTTCCGGGCGGGTTTTGAAACGGCGGTGCAGCCACATATATTGATCCGGCGCCATCAGGATCTCCTTTTCTACCACTTTATTCATAAACGCGGCGGCCACATGCTCATTATCCAGCGGGAAGTTTTCCACGGCGGGCTGCATGATCAATTCATACCCTTTGCCTTCCGGTAGGCGGCGTGGAGTGAAAGGAATAATGGCTGGCTTGCCCATACGTATCAATATATAGCTGCCGGTGGTGGTAGCGGCTTTTTCGACCGCAAACAGCGGAGCGAACACACTGCTGCGCGGGCCGTAATCGTGATCCGGTGCATACCAGATGATTTCGCCCTGCTTCAGCGCGCGGATCATTCCTTTGACATCTTTGCGATCCAGCATCGACTTGTTGGAACGCATACGGCCGCGGGTTTGCAGCCAGTCCATCAAGGGGTTGTCATGTGGGCGGTAAACCCCAATGCCCGGATTGTGGATACCAAAAATCCGTGCCCCCAGTTCCAGCGTCAGAAAATGCAACCCGATCAGCAAAATGCCTTGCTGGTAGGCACGCGCCTGCTCAATGTGTTCCAGGCCGCTGACGGTAAACCAGCGTTCGATGCGCCAATTTGGCCAGAACCAAGCCATGCCGGTTTCAAACAGCCCCATGCCTACCGACTCAAAGTTCTTTACGATCAACGCCTCACGCTCGGCTTTTGGCATTTCAGGAAAACACAGTTCAAGGTTACGTCGTGTGATGGTGACTCGGCGTTTAAGAAAACGCATAGAAAATCGGCCCAGCCCAGTACCCAAGTGGTAAATAATCGGGTAGGGGAGCAGGACCAGCATATACAGTAAACCAATGCCGAACCAGGTGAGCCAGTAGCGAGGATGCAGTAAAGATCGATTAAAAGAAGGAACTTGAGTCATGTGTTCTCAGCTTAGAAGCAGTCATTTAACAGTAATCACAGGGAAACTACAGAGCCTATGATCCGAAGATCTTGCCTCATGCGATGATTTTCCTGCCGTTTATTGTTGTGTATTGTGACATTTTTCTAAGACAACAGGAAAACCCACAGCATTAAAACATCATTTTCTTGCCTTGAGCCGGGTGAGAACGGTGTTTTTTAGGAAAAAACAGCGCTAAAAGACGCTAAGCCGAATAGGCGGAGCGGGCGCAGAGACCCGCTCATTGGGTCTTTAATCGTTTTTAAACAAGCCTTTTAGCCCATGCGGTTCTGAACGCCAATACTGTGGCGGTGCCTGTACTTTAGCACCCAGCTTGGCCGCTGCATGCCACGGCCAACGCGGGTTGTAGAGAATACCGCGCGCCAGTGCCACCATGTCAGCCTGGCCGGTAGCGATAATCGCTTCCGCCTGTTCTGGCTCGGTGATTAGCCCCACGGCGATGGTTGGCATGCCAACTTGATGCTTAATAGTCTCTGCAAAAGGCACCTGATAATTCGGGCCAAGCGGGATCTGCTGCTGTGGTGATAGGCCACCGCTAGAAATATGAATGTAGTCACAGCCCAGCGTTTTCAAGGCTGTTGCCAGTTCAACCGATTGC
>JBAQHZ010000254.1:0-11123 GCA_049288585.1 Chania sp. | reverse complement strand
GGGTGAAAGACAAATCTGCTCAGCAGATTTGAACGCTGCTTGCAGCGGCCCCGGAGGGGCGAGGCCCAGACTTGGGCCGAGTAACGCAGCCAACACCCAAGCAACTTGAAGTATGAAGGGTATAACTATTATTCTGTCTTTCCCGACTATATTTAGCCCAGCATGCGATGTAAAGCGCAAAGTATCCGCTGTATCTTGGGCTGACATCTGCTTAGATTATTTTGTGCGTCGAAAGAGCTTAATAGAATAAAAACAGCCTGTTATCTCAGCAGCTATAAGGTAATTTCATTGCGCCCAGCCAACTGGATGCGGGCAACAATATTCAGAACCCCGATCCTGGTTGCAGCAGAAATTCCCGCTCCTCTGGCGTAGACTCCCGGCCTAATATCGCATTACGATGTGGATAACGACCAAAACGTTCAATAATGGCTTTATGACGTAATTCATATTCCAGTTGATCGCGATGGTTTAATTCGCTGTACAACACCAACGCCTGTTGATGAATCTGCGCGGATTCAGAATGCATAAACGGCAAATAAAGAAAACCGCGTTGCTCAATACTGAGCTGCTGGCATAATCCGCTGGCGATCGCTTCCTGTGCTAATACCAGTGCCATACCATCACAGGAAAATGCACGCGGTGTGTCGCGGAACAGATTACGGCTGAACTGATCGAGCACAATAATCTCCGCCAACCGCCCTTCGATCGTAGCACGCCAGTGCGCCAATTCTCCCTGTGCCGCCGCCTGCCAAACCTGGCCGAAGCGGTTGTGTAACAGACGATCAAAGTCATCATCTTTATTAAACCACATCACCGGGTCAATCTCGGTAAACCAAAAATCCAGTATCTGTCTGTGCATGTTGTTTCCTGTTGTTGTCCTCAGGATGGCCTCATTCTCCCACCCGCCGTTATCTGCCATAATAGCCGCACTTTGCCGAAAAACTCGCGCACGCTGATTACGGAGTTTACTTAATGGATCATTGCCACACTTCTGACCTTATCACCCTTGAGCAGGCACTGGAGACCATGCTCTCCCAAGTTGCACCATTACAAGAGACTGAATCCATTGCGCTGACCAGCGCCGCCGGGCGAATTACGGCGGTGGCAGTGATTTCCCCTATCGATGTGCCCCCTTTTGCCAACTCGGCGATGGACGGCTACGCGGTACGCACCAACGAATTAAACGCTAACGCGCCGTTACCGGTGGCGGGCAAAGCCTTTGCCGGTACGCCATTCACCGGCGAGTGGCCAGCCAATACCTGTATACGCATCATGACCGGTGCGCCGATCCCAACGGGGGCCGATGCGGTGATCATGCAGGAACAGGCAGAAGTGAGCGAGGCCGGTGTGCGCTTCAACGCGCCGGTACGCAGCGGGCAGAATATCCGGCTGGCAGGAGAAGATATCCGCCAGGGAGCGGGTGTCTTACCCGCCGGGGTAAAACTGGGGGCCGCACAACTGCCGCTGCTGGCTTCGCTCGGCGTGGCTAACGTGCAGGTGATGCGCAAGCTGAAGGTAGCGGTGTTCTCTACCGGCGACGAGCTGCAACCCGTCGGCCAAACCCTGCAAGCTGGCCAGATCTACGATACCAACCGCTTTGCGGTGCGCCTGATGCTGGAACAGCTCGGCTGCACGGTGATCGATCTGGGGATTATCCCCGACGATCAAGACGCACTGCGCGCCGCGTTCAATCAGGCAAATAGCCAAGCGGACGTGGTGATCAGCAGCGGCGGCGTTTCCGTTGGTGAAGCCGATTACACCAAACAGATGCTGGATGAACTCGGCCAAGTCGGCTTCTGGAAACTGGCGATCAAGCCCGGTAAACCTTTTGCCTTTGGCAAACTGCAACACGCCTGGTTCTGTGGCTTGCCGGGCAACCCGGTTTCTGCTGCTCTAACCTTCTATCAATTGGTGCAACCGCTGCTCGCCAAGCTGGCCGGGCATAGCGAATGGCGCTTACCGGCGCGCCTGAAAGCCCACGCGCTGACGCCACTGAAGAAATCACCGGGCCGCCTCGATTTCCAACGCGGTATCTTCACCAGCAACGCTAATGGTGAGTTGGAAGTGAGTACCACCGGCCATCAGGGCTCGCACGTATTCAGTTCCTACAGCCAGGGCAATTGCTTTATCGTGCTGGAGCGCGAACGCGGATTTGTCGCTGCCGGGGAAATGGTGGATGTCGAACCTTTCAACGCTCTGCTGAGGAGCTGAACATGCTGCCGGAATTAACCGATGCCGAAACGCTGCGCTATAACCGCCAGATCGTGTTACGCGGTTTTGACTTCGATGGACAGGAAAAGCTGAAAGCCGCCCACGTGCTGATCGTCGGGCTCGGCGGATTAGGCTGTGCCGCAGCGCCCTATTTGGCTGCTGCTGGCGTCGGCCATCTGACATTGGTTGATTTCGACACCGTTTCGCTCTCCAATCTACAGCGCCAGATCCTGCACCGGGATGCCCGTATCGGCCTGCCTAAAGTGGACTCGGCGCGCGGTGAACTAAATGCGATCAATCCACATATCCGTGTCGATACCGTCAATGGACAACCGGATGAGGCGCAGATTGCCGCCTGTGATGTAGTGCTGGACTGCACCGATAACGTCGCCACGCGCGATCTGCTGAACCGCCTGTGCCATACGCAGCGCAAGCCGCTGGTTTCAGGTGCCGCCATCCGTATGGAAGGCCAACTCAGCGTGTTTACCTATCGACCGGATGAGCCTTGTTACCGCTGCCTGAGCCGCCTGTTTGGCGAGAATGCGCTCACCTGTGTGGAGGCTGGGGTAATGGCGCCTTTGGTGGGCACTATCGGTACGCTACAGGCAATGGAAGCGATCAAGCTGCTGACCGATTATGGCCAACCGCTGGTGGGGAAATTGCT
This sequence comes from Chania sp., assembly GCA_049288585.1. Classification (GTDB taxonomy): domain Bacteria; phylum Pseudomonadota; class Gammaproteobacteria; order Enterobacterales; family Enterobacteriaceae; genus Chania. The sequence goes on along the minus strand of JBAQHZ010000254.1, from coordinate 8,248 downwards.
GATGTTTGACGCCATGAGCATGCAGTTTCGCGAGATGAAACTGCCGAAAGATCCGCAGTGTGAAGTGTGTGGTGGGGAGCAGATGTGAAAAAGGCTCAGCATGCTGAGCCCAGGATCTTAACCTTCACTAACTTTGTATAAAGCTTAAGCGATACCCTGACTACGCAGATAGTCTTCGTAGTTGCCGGTAAAGTCGATCACCTTGTTCGGGGTCATTTCCAGAATACGGGTTGCCAGTGAACTGACGAATTCGCGGTCATGAGATACGAAGATCAGCGTGCCTTCGTACATTTCCAGCGCCATATTCAGCGACTCGATGGATTCCATATCCATGTGGTTGGTTGGTTCATCCATCACCAGAATGTTCGGGCGCTGCATCATCAACTTACCAAAGAGCATACGGCCCTTCTCACCACCCGACAGCACTTTCACGCGCTTCTTGATGTCGTCCTGGCTGAACAGTAAACGACCCAGCACGCTACGTACCGCCTGCTCGTCGTCTTTTTCCTGCTTCCACTGGCTCATCCAGTCGAACACCGTCAAGGTGTCATCAAACTCGTATTCATGATCCTGCGCGTAGTAACCGATCCTGGCGTTTTCTGACCATTTCACGGTGCCGTTATCCGGCTCTACGTCACCGACCAGAGTTTTCAGCAAGGTGGATTTACCGATGCCGTTAGGCCCCAGAATTGCGACCTTCTCACCCACTTCAACCATTAAATTGAGCTTGCTGAACAGCGGGCCGTTGTCGAAACCTTTACTCAACGCTTCCACTTCCAGCGCGTTACGGAACAGTTTCTTATCCTGCTCGAAGCGGATAAACGGGTTCTGACGGCTGGAGGCTTTCACCTCTTCCAACTGAATCTTGTCGATCTGGCGGGCACGGGAAGTCGCCTGCTTGGACTTGGAGGCGTTGGCACTGAAGCGGCTAACGAATGACTGCAATTCGTTAATCTGTGCCTTTTTCTTGGCGTTGTCTGACATCAAACGCTCACGCGCCTGAGTGGCCGCCGTCATATATTCGTCGTAGTTGCCTGGGTATACGCGCAGTTCGCCGTAGTCCAGATCCGCCATGTGGGTACACACCATGTTCAGGAAGTGACGGTCGTGCGAAATGATAATCATGGTGCTGTTACGCTCGTTCAGCACCTGCTCCAGCCAGCGAATGGTATCGATGTCCAGGTTGTTGGTCGGCTCGTCGAGCAGCAGAATTTCTGGATTAGAAAACAGCGCCTGCGCCAACAGCACACGCAGCTTAAAACCTGGGGCGATTTCGCTCATCGGGCCGTAATGTTGCTCTACCGGAATACCTACGCCGAGCAGCAGTTCACCCGCGCGGGCTTCAGCTGTGTAACCGTCCATCTCACCGTAGGCGACTTCCAGATCGGCCACTTTATAGCCATCTTCTTCGCTCATTTCCGCCAGGGCGTAAATGCGATCGCGCTCTTCTTTTACCGCCCACAGTTCGGTGTGGCCCATGATCACGGTATCCAGCACGCTGAACTCTTCAAACGCGAACTGATCCTGACGCAGTTTACCCAGGCGTTCGTTCGGATCGAGGAACACGTTACCGGCGCTTGGCACCAGATCGCCGCCGAGGATTTTCATAAAGGTGGATTTACCGCAGCCGTTGGCTCCGATCAAACCGTAACGGTTACCGCCGCCAAACTTGACGGAAATGTTTTCAAACAACGGCTTACTGCCAAACTGCATAGTGATGTTGTTAGTGCTTAACACAGCGCTCGCTCTTCATATCATAGGGAATGTGATTTGGCGCGCATTATGCCATAACGAAACGCAGATATCGTGGGGAGTTTTGATGAAGATTTGTGCGGTGAGGAAGCTGCGGAGATAGGCTTCAAGAAATATCTCCGCAATGATTAGTATTTTATTCTTGTGGCGGAAACTTGGCGACGTCGACTTGGGGCCAATTCTGATGGCGTTGATGGAATGGGGGCACAAGTATCTGCTTGGCGATAAGCCCCATGTCATGTTGACAGAAAAAGAAAGTGGCCAGCCACTGCAACAGGTGCTGATCACCCGGCAAGGGAAAATCGTTACGCTGGAACAGGCACAACTGGCACCGATTGTTCAGGCTGGCGCGACAAAGCCGCTTTAATAATTTTGGGTAAGAGCTATCTTCAGGCTCGCCCCAGACCTCTACTTCTGATGAAAGTGCTGGCTATCTGCCGGTGCCTGTTCGCGCGGCTCCAGCCCATAATCACGCACCACATCAGCCACCCGCAGCCGATAATATTCCAGCACGTCGTGCCGCCCGCGTGCCTGCGCCTTACGGTGCTGCTCCAGATTGCGCCACTGCTGTACCGCTGCTTCATCGCGCCAGAATGATAACGACAGCAATTTTTGCGGATCGGACAGGCTCTGAAAGCGCTCGATAGAAATAAATCCGTCGATTTCCGCCAATAGCGGTTTCAGCTCAGCCGCCAAATTGAGATAAGTTTCCCGCTGCCCTTCGGCAGACTGTAATTCAAAAATAACCGCGATCATTATCGTTCCTCAACAGTAAAAAATTCCGGCACATGCGCATTCTGCGAAACACGCCAGCGAAAGTGGGCTAATAATTTTGGCTCAATATTGAGCGCCAATAAATGACGAATACCGCTTAAGGCAATAGATTGCGCCCAATCGGACCCAGGGCACTGATGGCTGCCGCAGCCGAAGGCAAAAATTTCCTCAGCCGTCTTCAACGGAATCAGTACCACCTGCCCAGCCGTCAACCGCTCACCAGCCAGTTCGGTATCGCGCAACGCAAAACGGCGGGTGGTATGAATCGGCGGCGTTTTCTGTAGCACGGCAGCGAGGCCATCTTCCGCTACCACATCCCGTTCCTGCATCAATAACAGCGTTTGCCCTAATAATCCGGCAGTTCCCTCACAGGCCTGAAAAAACAGCCCGATGGCATTGGCGATCGCCACCGAACGATCGCCAATGTGTTGGCACAAGCGGGTGAATAATGGGCCATCGGCAGTCTGCATCCATTCATGCAATTTTCCGGCGGCAACGGCACCGCACGCCATCTGCTGCTCGCTGCCGCCAGGAGCAATGCAGCGCACAAAATCCAATACGCTATCCACCAGCGCAGTACGTTCCTGATAGGCAACGCCCAGCATCTGCGCCAATACGCCAATCGGTAAGGCGTAATTGAAGCGCGTTAGCTGTTCGGCTGTTAGCACGTCAGGGGCCAATTGTTGCGCCACTCGAGTTGCTATTTGGCGGATCTCATTATCACTGAACGAGGTTAAAACCGTGCTGATTGCGGCTTTCAGTTCGCGATGCCCAGCATCGTCACGCATGCGTACCAATGCGGTAAACACTGGTTGCGCCGGGGTGTTAAGCAGCGCCATCGGCACGGGTTCATGTGGCGGGCGCACGCCAAGATCGGCATGAGTCAAGGCTTCACGTACCGCTTGCCGAGTGACAACGGAAAAGGGGCAGACCGTCATGAGATATTTCCTTCAGGTTAAACAGAGGAATTGGCATTGTGGCGTTAGACGAACGAGAACACTTCGCTTATGCTCGAAATATGAATGACATCGATATTGAAGATCGCCTCGCGGCATTGACTGCTGCCATCGCGGACCCTACCAGAGCACGCATGCTGTGCCTGCTGATGGATGGCCGCGCCTATACTGCCACCGAGTTGAGTGCTGCGGTGGATGTCGCTGCGTCAACCGCCAGCAACCATCTGGCACGCCTGCTGGAACAACGCCTAATCGCCTGCGTGAAGCAAGGACGCCACCGTTTTTACCGCTTGGCCGGTCAACCGGTGGCCGACGTGTTGGAAACCCTGATGGCGCTGGCTGGCGTTGAACAGCCAGTGGTGAAAAGCACCACGCCGAGCTCATTACGCTTTGCCCGCACCTGCTACGACCATATGGCGGGCGAAGTCGCCGTTCTGTTACACAACCGCCTGTTTGAGCTGGCATGGCTGAGCGGTGACGGCGACTATCAGCTCAGTAATCAGGGGCAAGCCGCGTTGGCGCAGTTAGGCATCGACTGTTCCCCGGTGCTCTCTCGGCGGCGTTTTGCCTGCGGTTGCCTGGACTGGAGTGAACGCAAAGCCCACCTTGGCGGCGCACTCGGTGCCGCGCTGCTGGCAGCGTTCGAAAGGCGTGGTTGGATCCAGCGCCAGCTTGACAGCCGAGCGCTGCAACTCACCGCAGCGGGTAAAAAGGCGCTGATCGCACATTTTGGCATATCCGTTTAACCCGATAACAGGCTAGGTTTACTGCCTCATCCATTGAATATACCCGTCGCCCTTCAAGCTGCATGAGTGTTGGCTGCGTTACTCGGCCCAGAGTGGGCCTCGCCCCTTCGGGGCCGCTGCAAGCAGCGTTCAAATCTGCCAAGCAGATTTGTCACTCACCCCAGTCACTTACTTGAGTAAGCTCCTGGGGCTTCGTTCAGTTACCGCCTACAAGCAACTCGAATTATTTAGGGTATAAACGATGATTGTTTCGCTGAAGGGGCTATAATTCTCGCTGTTCTGACTCACCTGCGAAATATAACTCATGCTAAAAAAAGCGTTCGTCATCGTCATCGCCCTGTGCGCCTTTGGTTCTCTGGGCGGCGTATTCCTGGCCGGGCTAAATATCTATACCCGGTCTACTACCCCACTTGAAGCAACCCCGGTCTCCAGCGAAGCACCCGCCAGCACTGCTCCGGCAGCCACTCTTCAGAGCAAATGACGGTGCTGCTATAGCGCCGTCACGCCCAGCGCTGCCGCCTGCTGTCGGTGTTCAGTGATGACCTGATAGGCCTCACGCGGCACCAGGCTGAAATCACCAATCAACAGGCTTTCACCGGCCGGATCGCTGACCATCGCGCTGGCCGCCGCGCGCAGCAGCGCTAGTTGCTGTGGCGTTGTACCCGCTGCGGTAATCAGCGGCAATCCTGGCACCGCTTCGGTGCGGCCAATAATCTTCAGCCCGGCCACTGCCTGCGGCCGGGCGCGTTTGAGCAAGGCAAAGCTGACGCAATCGATCGCCGCAATATCCGCCTGCCCGCTGCGGATCATCTTTATTGATTCATAATGAGCACCAGAAGCGATCGCCTGCCGGAAGAACCGCCCTTGCCGCGCCAACGGCGCAATCAGCGCCAGCAGGCTGTTGTAACCGGACTGCGAATCTAGGCTGTTATAGGCCGCAACCCGGTAACGGAAATCCTCCAGCCGTTCCCCCGGCTCGTTATCTCGCACCACCAGCCAACTGCTGTAATTCGCCCCGCAGCCCCCTTCCACGCGATAATGGTAGGTGCCTACCAGTTGCACCTGCGGCAGCATCGCCACCAACGGATAACCGCAAGTCTGGCTCAGCAACAGATCCGGGCTCTGCCAGTGCGCCAACAGATCTTGCGGCCAGATCAATACCTGCGGCACCTCGGCCATCCCAAGCTGCTGCAATTTATCACGCAACGCCAGCCAGAAGGGCTCAACCTGTTGATGATTAACGCCATACATGGGCAAAGAGACTGCCAGCATTTTATTTACCCCGCAGAAGATGACACCGCACGCCAAGTAGTCAGGTAGCGCACCCAGCGTTCGAACAGCATGTCGGTGATGATCGCCAATAGCGCCACCACCACCGCCCCTTGGATCACATAAGCCGTATTGAACCCGCTCAGACCGATGATGATTGGCGAGCCCAGCGTTTTGGTGCCCACAGTAGAAGCGATCGCCGCCGTGCCGATATTGATGATCACCGAGGTTCGAATGCCCGCCACAATCACCGGTGCCGCCAGCGGCAGCTCAACGCGCCACAGGATCTGCCAGCGGCTCATGCCCACGCCCTGCGCCACCTCGCGCGTGGCAGCCGGTACCGACTCGATCCCGGTCAGCGTTCCTTGCAGGATCGGCAACAGGCCGTACAACACCAGAGCAATGATCGCCGGTTGTTCGCTAAAGCCCATCACCGGCACCGCAATCGCCAGCACCGCCACCGGCGGAAAGGTCTGGCCGACGGCCACTACCGTTTCCACCAGCGAGCGGAACTCGCACCCCGCCTCGCGCGTCACGGCGATGCCGGCAGTCACGCCAATCAGCACCGCGATAAAACTCGATACTGCCACCAGCAGCAAATGCGCCTCGACCAGTGAGAAAAAGCTGTCCTGCTGATACACCGGCCTGTCTAGCTCGGGGAACCAGGCAGCAAACAGCCAGTGCAGATGGTTCATGCCAAACACCAGCGCCAGCAACAGGGCAAATGTCCACGGCAGCGGATCGCGCCACACACCTTTCATGACAGTGCCTTTTGCGCGATCAGATCGCTGAAATGCAGCACGCCAAGCGCTTCACCCTGCTCGCCAATCACCGGCAGGCGTTCGCTGCCACGGGCAACAAATACCGACAGCGCATCGCGCAGGCTCATCGCCGCCTGAATCGGTTCCCCTTCAGCGCTGCCTGGGCGCATCCGTTCGGCGACCGTTCCCAACGCTAATAGCTTGATGCCGCGATCGCTGCGGCCAAAAAAATCTCGCACAAAATCATTCACCGGCTCGGTCAGCAGCGCCAACGGCGTGCCCTGCTGCACCACCCGCCCCTGATCGAGCAACACAATGCGGTTCGCCAACCCCAGAGCTTCGTCAATATCGTGGGTCACCAGCACAATGGTGCGGCCAGAAAGCTGATGAATCCGCGCAATTTCATTTTGCAAAGTCAGCCGGGTAACCGGATCGAGCGCGCCAAAGGGCTCATCCATCAGCAAGACCTCAGGATCGGCGGCTAACGCACGCGCCACGCCAACCCGCTGCTGCTGCCCGCCAGAAAGCTGATGCGGATAACGGCGGCGAAAACGTTCCGGCTCTAGATTCAGCAGTTCCATCAGTTCAGTAACCCGATCGCGAATGCGCGCCCGTGGCCACTTCAAGAGCTGCGGCACGGTGGCGATATTCTCTTCCACCGTCCAGTGCGGGAACAGGCCGATCGACTGAATGGCATAGCCCATGCGGCGGCGCAGATCCTGCGGTTTGAATTTATGGATCTCTTCACCGGCGAAATAGATTTTGCCTTCGTCATGTTCAATCAGCCGATTGATCATCTTTAACGTGGTGGACTTGCCGGAGCCGGAGGTACCGATCAGCACGGTAAACTCCCCCTCGGCGATATTCAGCGACAGGTCATCAACCGCCGGTTTACCCTGAAAAATCTTGCTTACCCGATCAAAGCGAATCATCAGCGTGTCACTTCCAGCAGTGAAATAATAAATTTAAACAGCGAGTCCAGGATCACCGCCATGGCGATCACCGGCAGTACCCCGAGCAGCACCAGATCCAGCGCGCTGCTAAGCAACCCTTGAAACACGATGGCACCAAAACCACCGGCACCGATCAGTGCGGCCACCACCGCCATACCCACGGTTTGTACCGCCAGAATACGCACGCCGGTGAGGAACAGCGGCAGCGCCAAAGGGAGCTGCACGCAGAAAAAAATCTGCCCACGCGTCATCCCCATCCCGCTGGCCGATTCGATCACGCTGGCGGGAACGCTTTGTAAACCCGCCACCACGCTGCGCACCAGCGGCAACAGGGCATACAGCACCAGCGCGACAATCGCCGGGGCCAGGCCGATACCGCTGATCCCCAGCCACGGCAGCGCCGCCGCCAATCCGGCCAGCGGGGCGATCAGCAGACCGAACAGCGCGATAGAAGGCACGGTCTGAATGATATTCAGCGTAGAGAAAATCGGCGTTTGCCAGCGTTCAGAGCGAAAGCACAACACGCCCAGCGGCACGCCGATCAGCAATGCTGGCACCATGGTGGCCAGCAAAATGGTCAGATGCTGCAACAGCGCCGCGTCAAACACCTCCTGCCGGTTGTGGTACTCCTTAAGCAACGAAAGCTGATCCAACTGGCCGCTGAACAGCAGCAACAGCGCAGGCAGCATCACCAACAGATTGCCCAGCATGCGCCACAGGTGCGAAGGGGTAATTCGCGTCATAGCATCGGCGGCAATCAACCCGCAGAGCGCCGCCATCAGCCAGTAGCCACTGCCCCACGACGTGCGCGCCAGCGGTGAGCCCTGTTGTGCCAACTGTTGCGCCGCATGGCCACTCAGCCAAAAGATCAGCGCCAGCAATGCGCTGGCCGTTAACGCCGTCAGCAACGCATAGCGCCGCACCGGGGCCAACAGGCTGAGAGCGGCCAGTACCAATAGCGGTAACAGCAGCCACAGCGCCGGGCCGTGTAGCAGCGATATCAGGGAAAGACTCTTGCCAGACAGCAGGCGATTGGG
>JBAQHZ010000253.1:0-1760 GCA_049288585.1 Chania sp. | reverse complement strand
CACGCGGCCAAGCATGTTCAGCCAAGCAACTTGCTAGGTGCGCATGGTGGTGAAGCGTTTCCACGCAGGGAATGGCTAAACGCTCGGCCAGCGCTTTTCCCTGCTGGTGGCTGAGATAACCAGGGTGAGCATCAATGGCGATCGCCTGCGGCACCACGCCGTAGATCTCACCAAACAGCGCAATCAATTGCTGTTGCTGCTGGCTGGTAGCGTCATTGCTCAGTGAACCAAGATGCTGGCTGACTACGGCGCGATCGCCCCACAGCAGGCAGAAGGTATTTTTGGTATCGGCCCCCAGTGCCAGAATAGGGGTTTGGGCGCTAAAGCCGGGGGGCAGCGCCAGCGCATCGGGCACGTAGCCGCGCGCGCGGCGCAGCATTTCAGTGCTCTGCGGGTTCAGCCGCAGCACCGTATCGTCGGCACGCTGGACGATCTCACGGTTATGCAGCAACCAGCCATCGGCAATTCCTGCCAATTCATCAAGCGCCTGCTGGTTGGTCAGCGCCGGGGGGTTGCCCGACAGATTAGCGGACGTCATCACCAGCGGGCGGGCAACCTGCTGGAGCAACAAATGTTGCAGCGGATTGGCGGGCAACATTACCCCCACCTCGCTCAGCCCTGGGGCAATTTCCCGGCACAGCGGGCTGCCGGGATGCACAGGCACCAGCACCACCGGTGCCGCCGGGCTGCGCAGCAGTTTGAGCAATGGCGCGGGATCTGCCCCCTGCACGCACGCTGCCAGCCAATCAGCATCGGGCATCATCACCGCCAGCGGTTTGGCCGGGCGACGTTTGCGCAAGCGTAGGCGCTGCACCGCCGCTGAATTAGTGGCATCGCAGGCCAGATGAAAACCGCCGATGCCTTTGATCGCCAGAATCTCCCCCGCCATCAGCGCCTGAGCGGCTCGCTGCAACGCCTCTTCCGCGCTGGCGGTAGCCTTGCCGTTGGCATCGCTCAGCCACAGCTGCGGGCCGCAAACCGGGCAGGCATTGGGCTGCGCGTGGAACCGGCGGTCGGCCGGATCGTCATACTCCGCCTGGCAGGCCGCGCACAGCGGGAATGGTTGCATAGAGGTGTTGGGGCGATCGTAAGGCATCTGCCGAATAATGGTAAAACGCGGACCACAGTGGGTGCAGTTGATAAACGGGTAGCGGTAACGCCGGTTGTGCGGCGAGTTCAGTTCTTTTAGGCAAGCTTCACAGGTGGCAGCATCGGCCACAATATGGGTATCAAGCTGCCCCGCACCGCTGCTGGCGATGGTGAAATCCTGCGGTTCCTGCGGCCAGTGCAGGGGTTGCTGGCTGACGCTGTCGATCCGCGCCAGCGGCGGGCATTGCAGCGGCAAGGCGTGCAGAAAATCTGCCACCTTGGTCGATTGCCATAGCCGGACAATCACCCCAGCACCGTCGTTACTGACGTCACCGCGCAGCTCGAACTGCCGCGCCAGCAGCCAGACATAGGGGCGAAAACCCACCCCTTGCACCTTGCCCTTCACCCGCAGGCTGAGGCCATTAGTGTTGGTAGTTGTAGTATCAATATGCGCCATGATATCTAACGACCACTACAACAGGTGGGCACCGGTGTCGACGCCATTGAAGGCGCTTTCACGGTGCTACCTGATAAACGCCAAATCTTGAGCGTCCGAAAAGCATGCTTATTCAAACCAACAAACAAAATAGAGCCCTTTATCAAAGAGAACGGATTAAGCATTAAGCGATATCCCCCTCACCCTAACCCTCTCCCTACAGGGAGAGGGTTAG
>JBAQHZ010000252.1:0-5085 GCA_049288585.1 Chania sp. | reverse complement strand
TCAGTTGCCGCCTACAAGCAACTCGAATTATTTTGGGTATAAACACCACTGCAAATTCTCTTATTGAATTATTTCACCGGGCTGCTGCGCCCGGTTTTTTTCATGACAGTGTTTTCTGCCAGAACAGAGCACTCCCCGCCGCTTCCTGTAATTGATAACCGGCAAAACCAAATTTGCGGTAGCTGGCTTGCGCCACTGTATTCCCCTCCAGCACTTCCAACGTGATCTTACAACAGCCACGCTGGCGCGCCTCAGCCTCTACCGCCGCCAGCAGATGCTGGCTGATGCCCAAGCCACGGAACGCAGAGGAAACCGCCATATCGTGAATATTCAGCAACGGTTGGCAACTGAAGGTGGAAAAACCTTCAAAACAGTTGGCCAACCCGGCTCCGTTACCATCAACCAGCGCCAGCAGCGTCAGGGCAAACGGCCGTTTTGCCAGCTCCGCCACCAGATGGGTACGGGCATAGTCACTGAGCGGATCAGCGCCCCCCATAGGGTCACGAGCATAGTGATCCAGCAATTCGACAATTAACTCTGCGTGCTGCGGGTTACCGTAATCGGCTCTGATCACTTCAATGTTCATTCACTGTCCTTAAATATCACAGCAATTTATACATATAGCTGGTCGATTCCAGTGACGCGCCGTTGCTAGCGCGGGCGTAGTGCGGGATCATGCCAGCCAGTTGGTACCCCAGCGAGCGATACATCCCTTCAGCCGTATCGCCGCTCAGGGTATCGAGCACCAGCAACTGCCGCTGATGGGCAATCGCCAAGCGCTCAGCCTGCTGCATTAACTGGCGGGCAATCCCTTTACGCCGTGCATACGGATGCACTATCAATTTAGCGATCTCTGCCCGGTGGTGGCCATTATCCGGCATATCCAACAACAGTTGGACAGTGCCGACCACCCGGCCTGCTTCGCGTGCCACTAACATCACCCGATCGCCACACTCGATCGCTGGCAGCAGACGCAACCAGAAAGCGGCCGCCTGCTCAAGACTGAAGGGTTGTACAAAGCCAATGCTGGCTCCCTGTAAGACGCTGGCATGTAATATCTCGGCCAATTCAGGAATGGCGGTTTGCGCTGCGTTAGCATCCAGTTGCTGTATCTCAATCATGTTTATAGCCTACAGATCACAAGGGTGTAATGGGCTGGCTCAGGACCAGGTGCATAGAATTTAGAACAAAGCACGTAACAGAGTAAACATCAGCATACTCAACACCACTACTGCCAGCATATTGCGCAGGAAGAAAGCCAGAACAACCGCGAACACCGCGGCCCACAGATAAGGGTTCTCTGGCAACGCCCGCCATTCATCACCGTTGAAAGCAATGATCGGCCCGCAAATAGCCGTCAACACCGCGGGTACAGAAAAACTCAGCAGAGTTCTCATGCGTTGCGATAAACGCACTGGCAGGCTCGGCGCTAAAAAGCAATAACGGTTGAAAAAGACGATCACGCCCATCAGCACAATGGTCAGCCAAATCATGCCTGCCCCCTGCTGCACAGCAGCCCAACCACCATGGCCGCCACGGTAGTGATAATCAACGCTCCCTGCACCTGATAATGGTGCAGGCCGATCGACAACGCCAGCGCCGTCAGCACGCAAGCGAGCACCGGCAGGTTACGGATCATCGGCACCACAATGGCAATAAAGGTGGCAGCGATCGAGAAATCAAGCCCGTAGCTGTCGAGATTGCTGACGCTGCTGGCAGCAACCACCCCCAGCAGCGTGGCAAAGAACCAGCACAGATAAAACGCCAGCCCGGCTCCCAACGCATACCAGCGGTTAAAGCGCGCTGGGCCCTGATTACCGGTCAGGGCAAACAGTTCATCGGTCAGCAGAAAAGCCAACACGATACGCCATCTCAATGGCAGCGGAGCAATGCATTCGCGCATGCGTAACCCATATAAGAAATGCTGGGCGGTAACAAAAAAGGTGGAAACCAGGATCGCCAGCAAACCGGCCCCGCTCTTGATCATTCCCATAGCGACCAGCTGTGATGCCCCGGCAAAAACAATCGCCGACATCCCCAGCCCCTCGGCCCCCGTCATGCCACTCTGGATGGCCATTGAGCCCGCCAGGATCCCCCAGGGCAACACCGCCAGGCATAACGGCAAGATCGCCACCGCCCCCTGCAAGGCCGGGCGTAAACGCAGCATTGGCGGCTCTGCGAGAGTTGATTGATAAGTCATTATTCTGTTCTCCTTCATTCGAAGAAACAGAATAACGCAGGAAAGGCCATGAGTATTGCATCTGCTTGCGTATTTATTTCAATATAAATCGCCAAGCCTCACGCCATCCTAACATTCGCTGGAATTAGGCGTTTGTACAACCTGGTCTACTTCATTTTCGGGTACCGGCATCGCGGCACTGCGCCAGGCACTGTAGATCGCCAGCAATGGAGCCAAAGCAAACAGCAGGAACAGCCAATAGGCTGCAGAAGCCGCGCCGGTAGCCCCACCTGGCGAGTTAAATCCTGCAATATTAGTGACCATACCCGCCAATGCCGCACCCAACGCCGTGGCAAACAGCTGCACGGTGGTGATCGAGGCTCCGGCGATATCTCTGTCTGCCTGAGGCGCTGCCTGCAAAATGCGAGTCAACAGGTGCGGCCAACCCAGACCGATACCAAAACCTACCAGCGTCAGGGCCAGCACAATCGGCCACAATGCCAGCCAATGACCATCAGAGAGTATTGGCATGAGCATCGCCAGCACCAGCAACCCGAATAAGACGAATATCGGCCCGCTGACGATCGCCCGGCGTATCCCCACACCGCGCCAGCCAGAGCTGAGGATTTCTGCTAACGTCCAGCCTGCTGCCATCGTCGCAGCAATGTAGCCAGAAATCAGTGGTGATTGACCATGCAAAGTTTGCAGGAAATAAGGGACAAAAATCTCGCTGGTCATACCGATAACCAGCAATGATAACGTGGCATACAAAGAGGAGAGCGCCGAACCACGGCGTAGCGCTCCATAGGGTAACAGGCGCGCACTGGAATATTTTTCACGGCGCATCAGCCACACCATCAACAGCAAGGCCAAGGCAATACCGCTCATATTGACCCAGCTACTCTTTGCCAGACTGCCTGCCGAAACCACCAACACGGCTGCTGTCAGCAGTAAAAGCTGCATCAAGGGTAACGGAGTAGCAACCTGCTGCTGCGGTTTGCTTTTCGGCAGAACAAAGAAAGTAAAGGCGGCATACAGCGCCATGATCGGCAACAGAATACCGAACGCCCAACGCCAGGCATCCAATTGCGCGAAAATCCCACCGACCGCAGGCCCCACCAGCGTGGCGATCCCCCACATGGCGGAGATCAACGCCATGGCGCGTGGCCAGAGTTTCTGTTCAAACATCAGATTAACCATCGCGTATGACAAGGCGAAAATAAGCCCACCCCCAAAGCCCAGTATCGTCCGCCCAATCAGCATTACGGGCATTGAAGGGGCCAACGCACACAGCATGGCACCAACGATGAAAAACAGTGATGCTACCAGATAGGCACTACGCGCCCCGTTGTGGCTCAGCAAACGTGCCGACAGCGCTGATCCTAATATTGAAGCCACTACAAATAGTGTGGTATTCCAAGCATAGAGATCTAACCCACCGATATCCTTTACTACGGAGGGTAGAATGGTGGTTGCTACCAGAATATTGATCGCATGCAGCGCAACACCGAGTGACAGAGCAAAGGTAATAGCGGTATTTTTGCCGCGAAACAGATCGCTCCACTGGCTTTTATCGTCGGATATCATCGTTATCGTCCTGTTTTCAGAGGAATGACATTGAGTTAGCAGCGTGATTGCGCTAAATTTAACAAGGAATATCTTGGAATAAGTAAGACCGAGGTGAGGTGATATGTCAAGAATTAACTTGGAAAATGGCGAATGCACAGCCCATTCGGTCAGTGACCGTTTGCTGAAGCTATTGAAAACCTGCGGCCCACAGCAGGCTTCGGAAGCCGGGAAAGTGCTTGGCACTACCGGTGAGGCCGCTCGTCAGCAGTTCGTTAAACTGGCGAAAGATGGGTTAGTTGAAGCGAAAGCCGAGACGCGTGGCGTTGGCCGCCCGGTGCAGCTCTGGTATCTCACCCCGGCAGGCAATGCCCACTTTCCTGATGCTCATGCCGAACTGACGGCCCAACTGCTGCGCACCGTGCGCAACAAGCTGGGGGAACAGGCACTAGACTTATTGATCGACAGCCGCGAACAGGAAACCCGCAGCAATTATCAACAGGCGATGGCCGGGGCTAGCGATTTACGTGAGCGCGTTTCACGCCTGGCGACCATTCGCTGCCACGAAGGCTATATGGCCGAATGGAGCGAGTTGCAAGACGGTACCTTTCTGCTGGTGGAAAACCACTGCCCCATTTGCACCGCCGCCCGGGTTTGCCAAGCGTTCTGCAGGGCAGAGCTGAATGTGTTCACCGAGGTGCTGCAAGCGCAGGTTGAGCGTTCCGAACATATTCTAGCGGGTGCACGCCGCTGCGCTTACCGGATTTTACCGCAGTAACCCTGCTTCTGTCGTTTCTTGCCTGGATGAAGTTGTACAAATTTTATTTTTTTGTACAACTTTGCATTAAGCCGCTATGGTTAATGTAGTAAGTGTTCCAAGCAGGAAAAATAAAATGGCGTTATACACAATTGGCGAAGTTGCACAACTTTGCGGCATTAATCCGGTCACGCTGCGCGCCTGGCAACGGCGCTATGGACTGCTGAAACCACAGCGCACCGAAGGCGGCCATCGCCAGTTCAACGAAGAAGATGTGGCCCGCATCCACAATATTCTCCGTTGGATCGAGCGCGGCGTACCGGTCAGCCAGATCAAACCTTTGCTGGACGGCTCCGCAGTACCCGACCACAGCACTAACTGGGCAACGCTGCAACGAGAGCTACTGGCCCTGTTGCAGATCCCTTCCGCCTCCAAACTGCGTAGCCGCATCTTTGAGCTAGGGCGCGAGTATCCTCCCCAAGCCCTGATCGAAAATGTTCTGCGGCCTTTGCGCTCGCAGCTCAAAAATCACCACGAACTGTTGCACATGCTGCACAGCCTGCTGGGTGGCGTGATCATTGAG
>JBAQHZ010000251.1:0-2317 GCA_049288585.1 Chania sp. | reverse complement strand
GATAATACATTGCGGTGAGTGCAAATTTTATATCAACAAATGCGCTTATCCACCAGAGATATCAATGGGAAGGGAGCCTATGCCGTTAATCCATTAGACATCCCGGCGTGGCTGCGCGCATCATGCGAATAATCAAATAAGTGAGATAGGAAATCTTATGACGGCCCCTAAATCAGCCGACGATGCAGTCAGTGCGCCACCGGATAACATCCAACTATTTCTCGGTTTTTTAATGCTCGGCTTGACCGGTTTTGGCGGGGTTCTGCCACTGGCACGCAGCATGTTGGTTGAGAAGAAGCGCTGGCTGACCGGAGCACAATTCACCGAGCTATTAGGCCTGTGCCAATTCCTGCCTGGCGGGAACGTGATCAATCTTTCCGTCGCGGTCGGCATGGAGTTTCGCGGTTTACGTGGCGCACTCTGCGCCTTGCTGGGCCTGATCTGCGCCCCTACTGCGATCGTCATCGGCTTAGGCGTGATGTATGCGCGTTTCCAGAACGAACCCCATGTGCAGCATATTTTTGCCGGATTGGCTGCGGCCGCAGCAGGGTTGCTGCTTTCTACCGGGATAAAAATGCTGCTACCGCTGTGGGGGAAATGGCTGGCGTTGGCGGTGGTTGCCATTTGCCTGGTGGCGATCGCCTGGCTGCATTTGCCGCTATTGCCCACCATGCTGGGGCTGGCCGCGCTGAGTATGGTGTTGGCGTGGAGGAAGCTTTTATGATGGCGGTATTAATCTCGTTGGCGATCATTTTTAGCCAGCTTTCGCTGATGGCACTGGGCGGAGGCTTTACTATCTTGCCGGAAATGCAGCGGCAGGTGGTAGAAGTGCATCAATGGATGAGTGCGCAGGAATTCAGTGCCTTGTTCGCTATGGCGCAGGCGGCACCAGGGCCGAATATGATGATCGTGCCGCTGATTGGCTGGCACGTGGCGGGTGGGGCCGGGCTGCTGGTTGTATCAGTTGCTAATTTTGTCCCTTCTTCCGTGTTGACGGTGCTGGTGATGAAGGCTTGGAAACGCTTCAAAGACAAACCGTGGCGGCGCATTGTGCAGGCTGGGTTGGTGCCGGTCACGGTTGGGCTGGTTGTCGCCAGCGGTATCTTGATCACCGAGGCGTCGGTCACCAACTGGCGGCTGGCGCTGTTGACCCTGCTGGCCACCGTACTGGGAATGAAAAAACGCCTCCACCCGCTGTGGATCCTGGCGGGCGGGGCGCTGTTGGGGTTATTGGTGGCTTGATGGTCTCAGCGAGGGTTTACATCACATCTTCCACGGCGCTGCGCAGCCGGGCTGAGATCGGCTTCGGTCTGTAGCGATCCTCCCCCATGATGTAGTAGGCCTTTACCTTGCCCTCATGCACCAGATGCGGGATTTCGGTAATGCGGTAGGGCGCTTGGTCGATTAACGCCAGTCTTGCGCCTTCGCGAGCGACTTGTTCAGCCACAGCTTTACCAATGCCCTGTGCGGCCTCGGTGATCACCATCACTTTGTTTTCAAATCGCATTCTCTGCATGGTAACTCCTTAGGCCGGTTGACTGACGGCGAATTTTTCATAATGGAAGCTGGCCGGGGTAAAGGCACGGCGCTGGAAATCGTTCAATACCGCTTCCACCATCGGCGGTGGGCCGCACAGGTGAGATAGCTGAAGTTGGGCAAGCGTGCGCGGTATTGTTCCAGCTGATCCAGTTTCACCAGATCGTGTTCATGGGTGACGCCATACACCAAATGCACCGGTTGTGAACTGCCGTTTTGTGCCAACTGTTCGAGCATGGAAAGGAATGGTGTGATTTGCTGGGACAGTCTTATCTTTTAAAGGGTGCATAGGTATCTCTTGCTTTGTACGCTTTTCAGCATTACAGCCCACCAATTTCCCTTTAAAAAAACAGTAAAATAAGAGCAGTTGCACACGTAGCTACTATTATCGCTCTCTCTTTTATTCCACCTTGCTTCATATGTTTTCAATACTTTGCCGCTATCAAGGCGTTGTGAAACCGACGGATAGCGAAACCCTTGTTTAAACACCTGCTCTTCTGATTGCCCTACAAGGCTCGCCAAATAGTCTGCAAAAGACATAGGGCGAGTGGTGTTTTCTTTTTCTTGTGCTATTTTTTCGAGGCTTTGTTTTTAGCTACAACAGCACGAGCTATTTCTGGCACCAAAACTCTGCTAGGAATGGGAATGCTCGAAGAAATTTCTCCGTACTCTTTTCTTCCAGTAGTGATATCACAATTTGCATCCCAACCAACAATATTCCCCGTAGACGACTCAATCGCATAAACTTGTGAGCAAATACCTCCTTTATCATCTGAAGTTT
>JBAQHZ010000250.1:0-1689 GCA_049288585.1 Chania sp. | reverse complement strand
AAGCGATAATCCGCACTACCTATTCAATCCCGGTACTATACCGGGGTTGAATATCACCTTCCTCGAAAGCAATCACCAAAATATTCAATACTTCAGCAACAGAAAAGTTTATTGAAAAAGTAGTTTTTTCTGTTGTGAAAGGGCCGTGCTCAGGCCGTGTAACGCCGGAGTGTTCGATGAACGCTTACGCCACACCATGACAGCCGGGAAAGCGACCGGCAAACATTTCAACCCTGGCCTCTGCGCTGGGGTTTATTATTTCTAACCTTAGGTTGAGATATTCAGCTACAAATAAAATCAGCCAGAAACCTGAGTTATCTGGCTGATTGAGATTAAGATCGGTTTACGCCGTTTGTTTGTGGAAAAGTGCCCGGAATACCGGATAAATATCCTCTGGCTCACGGATATGCTGCATAGCAAAGTTTTCAAACGTTGCCTGCAGGTTTTCATATTCGCGCCACAGCGTTTGATGGGCGCGGCGTGTGATCTCGATGTAGCTGTAGTAACGCACCATTGGCAGGATCTGTTTCGCCAGCAGTTCGTGACACAGCGGTGAGTCATCCGCCCAGTTATCGCCATCTGAAGCCTGTGCGGCATAGATGTTCCACTGTGCCGGGTCGTAGCGCTCCTCAACCACTTCCGCCATCAGCTTCAGTGCGCTGGAAACAATGGTTCCGCCGGTCTCTTGCGAGTAGAAAAATTCCTGCTCGTCTACCTCTTTGGCCTGCGTATGGTGGCGAATATACACCACCTCGACGTTCTTATAAGTTCGGCTCAGGAACAAATAGAGCAAAATATAAAAACGTTTGGCCATATCTTTGGTGGCCTGATCCATTGAACCCGAAACGTCCATCAGGCAGAACATGACCGCCTGGCTGGAAGGCTCCGGGCGACGCTCATAGTTTTTGTAGCGCAGATCGAAGGTGTCGATAAATGGCACGCTGGCGATCTTATTGCGCAGTTCGGCAATTTCTTTACGCAGACGCTCCTCTTCCAGCAATTGCACCGGTTCGGTGTTTTCCAACTGGGTTAGAGTGTCTTCAAGCTCATGCAGTGTACGCCGTTTACCGGCAGTCATGGCGGTTCGCCGCGCCAGTGAATTCTGCAACGAGCGCACAACGCTGATATTGGCTGGCACACCGTTAGCGGTGTAACCGGCACGATGGGTTTTGTATTCAGTTAACTGCTTGTATTGATTTTTCTTCAGGTTTGGCAGCGCCAAATCTTCAAATAACAGATCGAGATACTCATCTTTGGAGATCTGGAAGACGAACTCGTCTTCACCTTCTCCATCCTGGCTGGCGTTACCTTGCCCGCTACCACCGCCGCCGCCACCTTGTGGACGCTCGACGCGGTCATTTTGCACGAAGTGATCGTTGCCCGGATGAACGCGGTGACGTGTTCCGCCGCGTCCTTGATGAAACATTGGTTCGTTGATATCCCCAGCAGGAATCGAAACCGATTCTCCGCTGTCTACATCGGTGACCGAACGCTTATTGATGGCTTCGGCAATCGACTGTTTGATTTGCGACTTATAACGGCGCAAGAAACGCTGGCGATTCACCATGCTCTTGTTTTTGCCATTCAGCCGTCGGTCAATGAAATAGGCCATAGTTCCCCCAAACGACGTTGCCAACTTTCGTACCCTTTATTTTCAAGCCGTAGCATAGTGGGTTTATGGGCTAACCC
>JBAQHZ010000249.1:0-2790 GCA_049288585.1 Chania sp. | reverse complement strand
CCTTCCAGGGTGGCGAAGGGATCAACCAGTGGTATAACGTTACCCTGACCGAAGGGCGTAACCGTGAAGTTCGCCGTCTGTGGGAAGCGGTTGGCGTTCAGGTCAGCCGTTTGATTCGCGTTCGCTACGGTGATATCGATCTACCTAAAGGGATACCGCGTGGCGGCTGGAGCGAGCTGGATTTGAAGGCGATCAACTATCTGCGTGAACTGGTGGAACTGAAGCCAGAAACCGTCAGCAAGCTACCGGTTGAGCGTGAACGCCGCCGGGTGAAAGCCAATCAGATCCGCCGTGCGGTGAAACGCCACAGCCAGGTTGCAACCGGCAGCCGCCGTGGTGCGCCAGGCAGCAAGCCGGGTAAACCGGCAAAGCCTTCCAAACGTAGTTAAGATCTTGCCCGCATAGCCCTGCTGAACGCTAGGGCTATGCGCATTCTGTTACCAATCGATCCCTTGTTGTGCCTTGATCCCTGCGTCAAACGCGTGCTTCACCGGCCGCATTTCTGTGACGGTATCGGCTAGCTCCAGCAAATCACGGTGGCAACCGCGCCCGGTGATGATTACCGTCTGATGTGCAGGGCGCTGATGCAGTGCCTCCAGCAACTCCTCCAGCTCCAGATAGCCGTAGCTCACCATGTAGGTCAACTCATCCAGCAGCACCAGATCCAGGTTGCTGTCAGCCAGCATACGCTTGCCATGTTGCCAAACGGCCTGACAGGCGGCGGTGTCACTCTCTTTGTCCTGGGTTTCCCAGGTAAAGCCAGTCGCCATGACCTGAAATTCCACACCGTGTTGTTGTAGTAGGTTTTTCTCACCGTTTGGCCATTGGCCTTTGATAAACTGGATCACGCCAGCGTTCATACCGTGGCCCACCGCGCGCGTAACCGTGCCGAATGCCGCCGTGGTTTTGCCTTTACCGTTGCCGGTAAATACCATTAATAAACCGCGCACGTCCTGAGCGGCGGCAATGCGTGCATCCACCTGTTGTTTCAAGCGTTGTTGACGCTGCTGGTGACGTTCTTCAGCCATTTAAATAGGCTCCTTATTCGGCTGCGCCGGGTTTGCGGTTAGGTTGGGCATCGAAGCTGATGCCGGTTTCACGGCGGCTGTCATCGCCCATCAGATACAGGTATAACGGCATGAGCTCGGCCGGGGTTTTCAGCTTGCTTTTGTCTTCATCAGGAAAAGCAGATGCGCGCATTTGCGTGCGTGTTCCGCCAGGATTGATGCAATTTACCCGCAAGTTACGCGTTTTATACTCATCTGCCAGTACCTGCATCATCCCCTCGGTGGCGAATTTGGAAACCGTATAAGCGCCCCAATTGGCACGGCCCATACGACCCACGCTGGAACTGGTAAAAATCAGAGAACCTGAGCTGGATTGCAGCAGCAACGGCAGCAATGCCTGAGTGAGCATGAAAGTGGCGTTGACGTTGACTTGCATCACCTCGTTCCACATTGTCATCGAAAGCTCGGCCATGGGGGCGATATCGCCCAGCAACCCGGCATTGTGCAACACACCGTCGAGGCGCGGCACTTTGGCTGCTAATTCGTTGGCTACCTGCTGGCATTGCTCGGGAGTGAGATGCAGTAAGTCGAGCGTAATAATCTGCGCTGGTGCACCGCCGCCAGCGGCAATTTCCGCCTGTACCGCCCGCAGCTTACTCTCAGTACGCCCCAGCAATATCAGCTGCGCGCCAAAACGTGCGTAGGTCAATGCTGCTTCACGGCCAATGCCGTCGCCCGCGCCAGTCACTAGGATAATGCGTTGTTCGAGTAGGTCATGTTTCGGTTGGTAATGCACAATAGCTCCTCGCGCAGGGAGTGCCGATGGTTGTGTAGGGGATCATCAGTTTGATGAATAATGCGTGTTATATGCCTGAAATGGATCGCATTTTCAATGATTAGCCCGCAGAATCGACCTTCTTTTGTAACAAAAGAGGCTTGCCTGTCTCTATGAAAAAACCATAGTGAAGGTGCAAGTACAAGGAATTTTCATTTGGCCGCGACAGCCGTAACAGCAATTGGTTAAAATGAACCAAGTCATACTAACAAACTGTAAATAAAGGCGGAATCTGTGGAGTTTATATCTATTTACGGCCTTTTTCTGGCCAAAGTTGCCACGGTGGTGATTGCCATTGCTGCGCTGGCGTTGTTGGCGGTGAGTTTAGGGCATCGCAAAAGTCAGCAGAAAGGGGAGTTACAGCTTACCGATCTGGGTGAACAGTATCGTGAAATGCAGCGTGAAATGCGCTTGGCCCGTATGGGGGCTGCGGAACAAAAAGCCTGGAGCAAGCAGTTCAAGAAACAAATCAAGGCTGATGAAAAACTGAAAAAGAGCCGAGCCAAATCCGGCGCGGTAGAAGCCAGCAAACCTTGTCTGTATGTGCTCGATTTTAAAGGCAGCATGGACGCTCATGAAGTCACTTCTCTGCGTGAAGAGATTTCTGCCGTGCTGGCCGTAGCAACGGCTCAGGATGAAGTACTGCTGCGGTTGGAAAGCCCTGGCGGCGTGGTGCACGGCTATGGCCTGGCGGCTTCGCAGTTGGAGCGTTTGCGCAAAGGTGGCATCCGCCTGACGGTCGCGGTGGATAAAGTCGCCGCCAGCGGGGGCTATATGATGGCCTGCGTGGCCGATCGCATTGTGGCGGCACCTTTTGCCATTATCGGTTCGATCGGTGTTGTGGCCCAGATCCCCAACTTCCATCGCTTGTTACAGAAGAATGAGATCGATGTTGAGCTGCATACCGCCGGGCAATTTAAACGTACCTTGACGCTGTTTGGTGAGAAT
>JBAQHZ010000248.1:0-4913 GCA_049288585.1 Chania sp. | reverse complement strand
TATTGGCGGCGGTCATCTGAGCGCGGGAGATTTCGATCTGCACCTCTTCCGGCACGACCCCGACAATCCCGACCTTACCGACGCCGGGAACCACCACCAGTTCACGGCGCAGCAGTTCGGCAAAGTTACGCAGTTCCTGATTGCTGTAACCGGCCCCATGCAGTGAGAAGAAGAAGCCGTAGACGTCACCGAAATCATCATTGACGATTGGCGGGCTGGAGCCCGGTGGTAAACGTACGGTGGCGTCATTGATACGGCGGCGCAGCACATCCCAGATTTGTGGCAGTTCTGCCGCACCATATTCAGCACGAATATTAACGGTGATCTGCGATAACCCCACGCTGGAAATAGAGGTCACGTTGTCGATATAGGGCAGTTGCTGGATGGCGTTTTCCAGCGGCAGGGTGACCTCCTCTTCAACCTGCTGAGCAGAGGCACCTTCGTAACGGGTGACCACCACCGCCGTTTTAATGGTAAAAGCCGGGTCCTCCAGCCTGCCAATATTCAGAAAAGCAATCACACCGCCAATACCCAGCAGCAGGATCGCCAACCAGATACGGGTGCCGTTGTTGATGAAGTTCTCTGTCAGTTTCATTACAGACCTCGCTCACGAACCCAGGCGCGCACTTCTTGATTTGGGCGCAATTCACGGGTGCCGGCTGCTACGATCCGTTCGCCATCGGCCAGACCGGAAACGATCTGAATGCCATTGGCGGTTAATTGCCCGGTTTCAACCTGGCGAGATTCAACAAAGAGTTTCCCATCCTTTTCTTTCACCACCCACACGTGTGGCTGATTACGCGGTGTATTATCCGGGTTAAATACTGCCTCTACGGGCACCACCACATTGCTGCTTTGCGCCGCATTAGCCAGGTTACCGAGGTTTATTTTTACGCTGCCGCTCATGCCGGAAAGCAGGGGCAAGTCTTGTGGGCGAGCCATGCTCAGCGTCATTTGGAAGGTCAAGGATCCTGACGTGGTGCTGGAGGTGTGTTCTTTATACTGAGCGATGAATTCACGGCCTGGTAAATTATTCAGGATCACTCGAGGTTGGTACTTCGCATTATCCGCATCAATAAGGGTAAACAGGTTTTCAGGAATGCTGAAGATAACATCCAGTGAATCCAACGCGTTCAAGGTGGCGATAGGTTGGCCTGCCGGGATCACCTGATAGTTGCGCACATTAACTGAAGCAATAATACCCGCGAAAGGCGCACGGACTTGCATGTCGCTCAGTTCTTCCTGTGCGAGCTTCAGCGCAGCACGGGCGGAGTCGCGAGCGGCACGTTGCACGTCAAGCTCTGCACGTGGAATGACATTGCGTGCGCTTAGCGTAGCGAAACGGTTGAACTGGGCCTGTGCCAAATCGAAGGTTGCCTGGCGATCTTTGAGGCGCAACCGGGCATCATTGCTGTTAAGTTCAGCAATCAACTGCCCCTGGCTGACTCGTTCACCTTCACGAACCAGCAACTGTTGCAATTGACCGGGGCGTTTAAAGGCTAATTCGGTTCTATCACCAGCCACGATCCTGGCGGGGAAGATGCGCACGCCTTGCTGAGCATTGTTAATAACATCAAAGATGCTGACCGGACGCACGTTTTCTTTATTTTCAGGCGTCCCTCGGTCACAGGCGGAAAGGAACAGTGTGAAAAGCACAACGGCAACAAGTTTTATATTCACGATGCAATCTCTTAGGATCAGATTTTAAGGGAGCGATGATTTAACTTATCTACCCACAGGCGCTGTGGTTTATCGCTCGTCTGGGCCTGCTCCGGCCCTCTATTCACGCCCGCAATGGCGAGAATATAAACGACTCGTGGCATCTGTTTGGATGGGTAACAGGCAACGAGCTAAACTTTCAAAAAGGTACAACCACACCATGATCATCAGGTAACCTACACGATAGGCGGATCACATAGCCACCATCCCGCCTCCTCCAGCACTCAGAGCCAACAACTTCACCGACTTTATCCTCCTCTTTATGCTACTGAATTTGTCTATTGCTCTTACGAGAGTAGGTCATAACTCCGCAGGGCGACAGTACAAATCTATTATTTCCATGGCTCCGTTGTGGCACTCTGGGGAGCAATCGTTTCCTTCAGTTTCAATCACTCGCGGCTGTTACAAGTTTAGTGCGCCTGCAACCATTGAGATGAAATTATCTTTATCAGGTTACAATTTCATGCTGTCCAGACTCGCGTTAACGGGAAGCAAGAACGCCTGTGGTGTGGTGATGCATCCACAGGAACGGGTGACTCGTTAGTCACCCTCACGATAGAGCTAAGATTTATCCACTTAATGAAATGACTAAGTCTGATATAAAACTAAGTTTTTTCTTAACTTGCGGCGGGCTGACATATGTGCCGCTTTTGCTGTTTGAATTCACCCACTTAATGGATGGGGTTTCCTCAGCGGTTTCAGGCATCGATACCGCAAGAAGGGGAAGTGCCATCGACAGGTACGTTATCAGATTTCATTTATTTTTTTAGAAATATCATTGCCGATGGATTCTATTTATAAGAAATATCCTGCATGCGTATTTGCATTTTTTAAGGTAATGAGATGAATCTTGATAGTGAAAAGGATTTTAATTGAGAGAATACAAGAAATATCCTGTATTGATAATTAAGCAATTTATGAACAGGGTGTTGTCTGCGAGAAAATTTGTATTGATCTGACTTAGGCGTCACGCTATCCTTGTCTCCTCTGTAGATGGAACGTAAATAATTCCACCCTAATCCTACGCTTTAATAAAGGCACTCTTTCGTGCCTTTATATCAAGCGTAGACTTGTTCTATCATAATGATGAGCAATGCTAGGGTTTGTTTTATTTCACTTTTATATAAGGAAGATGTTGTGAAAAAGATTAATTTGTTCGAAGCTAATTCAATCGTTGGCGGTACTTGCACGACTGTTTGTACTATTCGTTACGTTAAGCAATCAGCTGCAGTTTGCAACGCGCTAACTACCTGTGTTGACAAAAATGGTAACGAAGTAAGTAGTACTACTGCACCAACTGCGCTGGCTAACTGTGGCAGTTTGAATCCATAATTTAAGCATAGATTCACTATGTCTTAGAATATAGTATCAGTGCTGGTGCGATAGGTATTTTCGCATCAGCCTGTTTAAATGTTGTACTTTTAAATGGACAGGGATGTGATTGCTGCTGGTGTTATCAGTGGCGCAAGCGTACTGAAAAGACAATGATTGTCCCTCCTGTTATAAGAGTTAATTAATATGTCTTCTTAGGACGTCCTGCTTATGTTCAAAAAACCCCTATATCTCATCGCTTACACCCTTTTTGTGATTGCAATATCTTCTCTGATAACAACCGCTTATTTCCACTATTTTATTCTTAATCAGAATTCGGGTGATGGTGCAGAGCAGACTAGCCTGCATTCGGTTAGCGCTCAAGAAGTGCAGAACAGTCCCATCAAGGACGACGGCAGCATCGTCGAGTTATTCTCTTACGCTTGTCATTATTGTTCAATCAATGAAGAAAATGTTGATAAATTAGACGCGCGCATGCCGCAAGGATCCAAGCTGGTCCGCCTGCACGTTAATGGCGATCAGATGGGGGCATTTTCGAACACGGCACCGTTGTTTGCTACGTTGACCGTGATGGGGATTGAACCACAGCACCGTGAAAGTGCGTATAAAGCCGTTATTAAAGATAAAATTGATTTGAGCAACCTGCAAAATCGCGATCGCTGGTTACAAGACAATGGCATCGATCTGGTAGCCTACACCAAAGCCAGTCAGTCTCAGCCAGTTAAAGACCTGCTGAATTATATGACTGAGGTGTCGAAGTATTACAAAATTAATGCAACACCGACGTTTATCGTTGGTAAGAAATGGTTAGCACAACAGGATCGGGAATTCCCTGAGTTTATCGATAACCTGCTGTCGTTGTTGCAACATGACAAATCGCTGGAGCAATAATGCGTTTATTTGCCGTGTGGTTTTATTTGGCGTGGAGAAATTCTCTCACAACAATAGCGCGGAGTTTCAATCCAATCCGCCGTGCGCACGGTAAGGCTATTTGTTGGATGCTGCGGTATGGCGATTATCGGCTGTTACTTGGGTTGGCGGCCGTAGGTCGCTGGCTGAAGCTGAGTAATAGGGGAGAGCGGCAGCGTGCCTTTGTTGCCACTGCCAATAAACGGTGTTTGCTCGATGACGATCGCCAGGTCGATTTTGTCAAAATCAGTCAGCGCCGTCGCCTCTTGGAACTGGCGGCCACCTTTGGCCAGAACTCACAGGTGATGGCTCAGCTAGAGCGCTGTAAAGCCGAGCTAAATGCGGTGGTTGAACCCTTGCATCAGGCAGGGTCTCCTGTGGTGCTGGCGCCGTTGCATATGGTGTCTGATGTGCTGGCCGGTATGGTGGGCGGTGCCGCCTATCCCGGCAAAGCCACGGTGATCGTTTCGGCAAGCGTCGAGATCTATAATGAAAGAGCACGGCAGCAGGGGGGAGTTAACCTGTCTTACTGCTCGATTCACGACGATAACCGTGCGATTGCTGGTAATTTGATGTCGGCAATTATGGAAGCGGCGGATCATCAGCGTAACATTATTATCTTCCCCGATATCACGCCGGACTATACCGTGAATGCCAATGAGGCGGAAACGGCGAAATTGCACTGTAGATTATTTAACCGCCCCGCTAATGTGCACAGTGGCGTTATTCGTATTGCCAGAGCGCTATCGGCGCAGGTGGTTTTTTATTATTTGTATTATGACAAAGAAATAAAAATCCATATTTATCCGCCGGTACCTGCGCGTCGTTTAAAAACTGAATTGCCCGATATTATTGAAGCATCAATCACCCGGCACCCGGAAGACTGGCTGCTTTGGCACTCACATTCGTTATTTTTTATCAATGAATAACCTGGAAATTTAAGAAGTCAGATC
>JBAQHZ010000247.1:0-2934 GCA_049288585.1 Chania sp. | reverse complement strand
CAATTAGCGCATCTCGTAGTAATTCGGCTTTTTTCACTTCATCCCCCTGGCGATGCGCCTTAATTCCAGTTCACGTATGGCGGCTTTGTCGGCGTTGCAGGTATCCAGTGCATCCAGTAATGCGTCTGACCACGGCGCCAGACTGCCGTAGGTCATCGGTGACGGCACCGCAGGAACGTCAGTGCTTGATGTCAGGCTTACCGGCAAGGGCTCTTGAATGATTTGCGGCGCTGACTTTTGCGGCGCGTTTTTGCAGGCTGTCAGCGACAGCAGCAGGCACAAGAACAGCGGCACACGGTTCGCTATCCAGCGCGGTCTTGATTTTTTCACGTCGGTTCTCTCCGTTTGCATTCCGCTGTTCGCTCAGCTTCTTCAATCCTGCTTCGACGTCGCTCACGTCCTTTCGCAGGGCGCGAACTTCGGCCAGTACATTGCCGGTCTGGTTGAGATTGCGCTCGGCGTTGTCTCTGCCTTGTTCGGCCAGTTCGCGCTGGTGCATCTGCCATCCCATGCCTGCCAATGCCGCAAGAAAGAGCAGGATAAAAAGCGTTACTGTTTTCACTTTGCCCCCTTCAGTTTCGGGTCGGACAGACACCAGGCTTTAAACTCCTGGCGGCGCTTAACCAGGCCCGACATAGGCTTGCCGCCGGAGTTCACAAAGTCGGTTAGTCGGTGACACACGCCGAGCCAGTTACCCACCTGTGCGTATTTCCACAGGGTTGTGCGCTGTCTTTTCCCTTGGCGGTCAGTGAACCAACTGATCCCGGTGCAACCCACGTTAAAACTGACGTCGGTCAGAGCCTCAAAGACAAACTGCGGTGCAGCCTCGCCGTTGAATTCGTGGTTAATGCATTTCTCTGCACGGATCAGGTCATTTACCCAGCGTTCGGCGATCTCTTCGTCGTGATGATCCCGGTTTTGCACCTTGGTTGTAGAGCCAATGCCGACCGTCAACACACCCGCCGGGCAGTAGTAGGGCGTCTTGCGACAGTCTTCAAACCTTGCCATTTTTAGCTGCGCCGCCGGGCTGGTTCGCACCTCTTCAGGCCACAAGGCACCGGCCAGGGTGATCACGGCGGTGATGCTGCATGCGATAACGCTTTTTTTCACCGTGAACCCCCTTTGAGTGAGCTGATAAGCTCCCTCACTTCCTGTCGGTTTTCCGTGTCGCTGCGCACCGCATCGACCAATTGTTCTAGTAAAACATTGGTGGTTTCCTGGGTGCGCATAACGCGGCGGCGGTGAATCTCACCAAACGCGGCGGCAGTCAGGCCAATCATGATCCCGGCGGCTGCCAGCCATTCCTTTTGCGTCATAAGGCCGACGCTGGTTAGCCCGGCCGACCAGGTGAAAGTCAACCAATTCCAGATACGATCAATCACGTCCATAGCTGCACGACCTCCTGCTGCGCTGATTGGTCAATTTCCGGTAGTTCAACCATCTGGCCCGGATCCAGAAATATCTGTTCAGCGATCCCTGGATTGGCAGCGAGTACAACCTCAGTCACGCCTCGCGTGGTGCCGTAATGGCGCTGGCAAAGCAAGTCCAGCGTGTCGCCCTGCATAGCTCTCACTTTCACTAAAATGCCTCCGTGAAATTGCGCTCGGCACCGAGAATATCCGCGATGGCCCAGCGGGCATCCCGCCACAAATCCGCCGCCTGCAATGTCAGCCCTGCGGCACGCTTCTCGCCGGTGTCGCCGGTGGTGTCAACGTCGCGATAGTTCTCAATCAATAGCGCGCGGGTGATGCTGAACACGGCCCGGCGATAGCGGTAGATCTTGACGTTCTCACCGTTGATTAACCTGGCTGGCACTGCGTCCAGCGTGGTGTAACCGGCTTGTTCCTGGCTGGTCTGCCAGCGGGCTAACTGGTCGGTTACGTGCGCGACGGCCTCAATCACAACGTGCTTAAGTCGCGTGGTCGTGACCGCACCGTTGATGCGCATTTCCATGCGCACATCCCGCAGTGCAATGTCAGGCCAAAAGCTGCCTGCGCTGACCTTCTCGCCGTTATCATCGGTATCCGGTACATCGTCAGCGGCGGTGGTGACGGCTCGCCCAGCAACAAAACCCATGGCCTGATCTCCTTAAAAGGTGGCGGTGAGCGGGTGGAGAAAAGCACACGCAAATGCGGCAGATCTCTACCCGCGCCGCCAGCGCACGGGGCGCAAGTCGTTTATTCTGTTGATTCCTGTTCGGTTTTCTTCGCAGGCGGCCTGCGGTTGGTCGCTTTTTTGGCGGTTGCTTTATCCGCAGGCTTGCGAGTCTTGGCCTTGCTGTTTTTCACGGCTGGCGTGGTTGCTTTTGATGTTGCTGCAATGTTTTCGCCGGTCGTGACGCTGGTGTCGGCGGTGGTGCCATTGTTATCAGCACCGCCTAGATCTGAATCCGCGCCACTTTCGGCAGATGCATCGCCGTCACCCTCGGTAACGTCGGATTGGCTGGATTTTTTAACCAGGCGCGCCAGCACTTCGATGTCTCTTTTCACGTGGGCGCCAGCGTCCAGCTTCATCGCCTTGCGTAACAACCCCAATGCCGTTACCTGGTCGGTTTTATTGCCACTGCGCAGTGCATAAGCATGGGTTTTTAACAGCTTGGCCCGTACTTCATCCGGCATATCTTTGCCGTCAACGATCTGGGTGATTTCATCCAGTACCGGCAGGTGAATGGAAATGTCGGTGGTGTCGTCAGCCTTCACTTGCACCAGGATAGGATCACAGAGTTCCTCAACCAGCAGGGTTGCGGCGGTGCGGCGGAAGCGGTCAGGCATAGAGAGATCGTGAGCGATGACATAGCGGCCAATGCGCGCTGCCAGGGGATAATCACCCGCATCAATTGCCCAGATCATCAAGGTGACGATCACTTCGTCCTGCCTGCCGCTGTCGCCCTCCAGCGTGCCGTCTATCCAGCCTTCGTATTGCGGCAGCAACTGT
>JBAQHZ010000246.1:0-2227 GCA_049288585.1 Chania sp. | reverse complement strand
CACTTCAAGATGCGAAGAGTATTTGTAATGATAAGGCATTATCTCAATATCCTGTCAAAAATGAAGTCGCTACAAGAAGCGTAGAGAAACAAATCTCCTTAAAATGTAATAAGGGGAGCGTGGATTGTAATAGTAGTGGCTATAAGTATGAAAAAAAATTAGGTGTCGAGAGTTATTCCTTAGACGTTAATATAAATAGCAGAAAAAAAACGTTTTTGTCCTGTATGGAAAAAAATGGATGGGAAAATACAAACTGGCTATAAGCCGGATTTGATGTTCAATAATATATACCCGTCATACTTCGAGTTGCATGTGCGTTGGCTGCGTTTGTTCACCCCAGTCACATAGTTATCTATGCTCCTGGGGACTCACTCACTTGCCGCCTTCCTGCAACTCGAATTATTTAGGGTATAGATCCCTCCAGTCTACTGGGGTTATTTTTTAATGCGTAGCTAATGATTAGATACTACGGAGAATGTCAATTAATAAAAATTCGCCTTAACACCAAATCAAGCAAAGCGGACTTTGCACAAAAAACATTCGGCCATTGGCTTGGACGTCGCCAGCAGCAGTGCTGGCGGCAAGATCTGGCTGGCCGCATTTGCAGTTTCTTGGGCATTATGCGTTCAGGAATAAACGGTTCATGATTGATTTGGTAGCTATTTAAGTGGGAATTGACTGGGAGTAAGGCTTCCTATTTAGCATGTTGAACAAGTTCCGCCAGTTTGTGCGTACAACCCCAGTATAGGCATTAACCTGCAAACTGGCTTATGCGTACTTTCCCATTACCAGCAGCACATCCTTGCTCATCCAGCAGAACCCTACGTGGTCTTCAGCGATTTATGCCATACCTGCCTGTTGCTTGCCTGCCGACAATAGTCATAGGCCAAGCAACAAGGAAAAACCGATGCTCAACGAACTTAAACAGCAGGTGCTGGAAGCCAATCTGGCGCTGCCGCGCCACCATCTGGTCACTTTTACCTGGGGCAACGTCAGTGCGGTAGACCGGCAACAGGGGCTGATGGTGATCAAACCCTCCGGCGTTGAGTATGACGTAATGCGCCGTGACGATATGGTGGTGGTGGAGTTGGAAAGCGGCAACGTGGTGGAGGGCAGTAAAAAACCGTCGTCCGATAGCGATACCCACCGGGTGCTCTACCTGAATTTTGCCGCAGCGGGTGGGATTGTGCATACCCATTCGCGCCATGCCACCATCTGGGCGCAGGCCGGGCTGGATATTCCCACCTGGGGAACAACGCACGCGGATTATTTCTACGGTGATATTCCCTGCACCCGCCCAATGTATGATGCGGAAATCAATGGCCGCTACGAATGGGAAACCGGGCGAGTGATCGTTGAGACCTTCGCTGAGCGCGGTTTGGATACGGCAGCGATCCCGGCAGTGCTTGTGCATTCGCACGGCCCGTTTGCCTGGGGTAAAGATGCCGACAGCGCGGTGCATAATGCCGTGGTGCTGGAAGAAGTGGCCTATATGGGGATTTTTTCACGCCAGTTGGCACCGGCGTTAGCCAATATGCAACAGACGCTGTTGGATAAACATTACCTGCGCAAGCACGGTAAACATGCCTATTACGGTCAGTGATGCGGGGGCCAACTGGCCCCGTTTGGCGGTCTTATTCGTCGACCAGGTCTAACTGAATACCCTGGCGCTTGAGCAAGTGCTGATAGTCGAGATCCAGCCGCGCATCGGTAATCACCCGGCCGATCTGGCTCATAGGATCCAGCGGATTAGGTTGGATCTGGCCGAATTTTGACGAGTCGGACAGCACGATGTTTTCCACCCCTTTGGCCAGTACCGCATTGACCACGTCGGCACGCATCATATCGCGGCCGGTGAAGCCGGTTTCGGCGTGGTAACCATCTACCCCGATAAACGCCTTACTGAAATGCACCTGCTGGATGCACATCCGCGTCAGCGGGCCGACCACGGTTTCGCTTTTCTTCTGGTACATCCCACCCAGCACGATCACCTCGCAATCGGTCTCTTTCAGCAGATGAGAGATGTAATGGCTGACGGTAATCAACGTGATGTGTTTGCGTTCGGCAAGATAGCGGGCCAGCAGGGCGTTGGTGCTGCCGCTTTCGATAAAGATGGTTTCACCGTCATTGACCAGCGAAGCAGCATAGCGCGCCAGCTTCTGCTTGAGGATGAAATTGGACATCATGCGGGCATCGACGTCATCACTCTCCAGCGCCACCGCCGAGC
>JBAQHZ010000245.1:0-2904 GCA_049288585.1 Chania sp. | reverse complement strand
GCAATGAAGCGGACGATCCAGAATTCAAGGGGCAGGATGTGCTGGTGGTGGCCTCGCTGGTCCAGTCAGCGTTTTATCAGCGGCTGCTGCAAAATGTGCCGTTTGCCCTTGATCCCAGTGGGGTGCTGACGGTTAAGCCACAGCCAATGAGGGAAAAACTGCAAGCCTACCTGAAAGGCAACTGGCAGACGCAAGGCGTCGATGCGGATCGCTACCTGTCTTCACTCTCTGACTGGCGTGGTTTCTTCAGCTTCCGCTCCGCTTGGGATCCCCAGCGGGTGGTAGTGGTGGCCAGTGCGACCGATGATGGCGGGATGAGCAAGATCTATACTGACCTGAAGTCATTGAAGATTAATGCCGGGATCCGTGGCGATCTGGCGGTGATTACCGATCAGAACGGCGTGAACAGTTTTCAGGTTGGCGCTCAGTTCCCTAGCGGCGAGCTTCCTTGGTATCTGATCTTGATCTGGTATGCCAGTAAACACGTGGTGCTTTTGTCTCTGGTTGGCTTAGTGATTTCCGTGGTGTTGGGGTTGAGTCTTTATGTTCTGTTAAGAAGACATGCAGCCAAACGTTTAGGGAGAGATGCAGAAGATGAAAATTAAAACATGTCTCGCCCCAGAGTTATACAGGAGCTGTCCATGGAGTATAACCAATTGAACTTATTGCTGAAAAAGAAACTGTACTCGGTCTCTTTGGCCGGTTTGACGGTATTCTCAGTCTCTGCGATGGCCGATGACAGCAATCCGGCGCTGAAAGCCCTCTTTGAACAGGCTGCATATTGGCATGATAAATCTCATGACGATCTGGCCCAGGGCGCTTTGCAGAAAGTTCTGCTGATGGATGAGAACAATACCGAGGCGATGTACCTGTTGTCTTTGTATGCCATGCAGGGCGGAGATAAGGCCCAGGCTGAACTATGGCGGAAGAAACTGGGCACTGTAGCGCCCAACGATCCGCGTCTGAAGGCGCTTGATGGCAATACTGTGGCCCAGTCGCCAGCGGCTAAGAATTTGTTGGCTCAGGCTCGGCAGTATGCGGCGAAGGGGAATTTCCCCCAGGCGATTGCCAGTTATCAGGCCATTTTCAATGGCAAAACCCCGTTAGACAACCTGGCCAATGAGTATTACCTCACTTTGGCGGGAACGCCTGCGGGCAGGCAGGAAGCGATTGATGGCCTGAAGCAGCGCCTGGCTTTGCAGCCCAGCGACACTCAAACCCAGGTGGTGCTGGGGAAAGTCATGACTTATCAGGAGTCGACTCGCCGGGACGGGATAAATCTGCTGGCTACCATTGCTCCTACTAACGCTGATGCCGATCAGGGCTTGAAGCAGGCTCTGCTGTGGTTGGCACCGCAACCTACTGATAAGCCACTGTACGATGCCTATCAGCAACGGCATCCGGCAGATAAAGCCGTTGCGGCCTATTACCAGCAGAATATTGCCGGAGCCGCGAAGAGTGCCGGGTACGCCGAACTGAATAAAGGGGAGTTGGGGGGAGCGAAGAGCCAGTTCGAAAGTATTCTGGCCAGTGACCCGAATGACCGGGATGCCTTGGCAGGCATGGGGTTTACGGCTATGCGCAGTGGTGACTTCAGCCAAGCGGAAAGTTATCTCACTCAGGCAGCGAAACAGGGCGGCCCACAAAGTGCACAGTGGAGCGCCTTAGCCCAGGATGCCAATCTCTATGGCTCATTAGCCAAAGCCAAGCAGGCGGTCAGTGCAGGT
This sequence comes from Chania sp., assembly GCA_049288585.1. Classification (GTDB taxonomy): domain Bacteria; phylum Pseudomonadota; class Gammaproteobacteria; order Enterobacterales; family Enterobacteriaceae; genus Chania. Next base: position 1,177 of record JBAQHZ010000245.1, on the reverse strand, counting down.
AGGCTGGACGATGCTTTGGCTCTTACCGCGCCGCTGGTCAATGCTACGGGCGATAAAGGCAATGCCATTACGCTGTTCCGAGCGGACGTTTACCGTAGAAAAGGGGATTTCGCGGCGGCAGAACAGGATTATCGCGGGTTGCTGGCGCAGAACCCGCAGAACAATGATGCGAAGCTGGGGCTCTATTATCTGTTACTGCAACAGCGTAACAAGACGAAAGAGGCAGAACTGGTTCTGCAGACGATCCCGGCCAATCTACGGCCTAAAGTTATGCAGGCGGTTGCGGGTGTTAACGTCGAGCCATTGCGTAAAGAGGCCGCTTTGGCGGTGCAGAGCAATGATGCCCCGCGTGCGCTGATGATTTTGCAACAGGCTTTGGAAAAACAGCCATCGAACGTTTGGGTACGTTTGGATATGGCGCGCATTCTGTATAAACAAGGGCAAGAGCTTCAGGCGCAAACCTTGATTTCCCCCATGATGCAGATGGGAGCCCCGACAGACGGGCTCTACGCTGCGGCCTTGTTTGCTTCTGAGCGCAATGACTGGCTGAACGTTTCTACGCTGATGGCGCGCATTCCGGCCTCGAAGCAGACTCGTGATATGCGGGAATTAGCCGCAGTGGCCTCCGTCAATCAGCAGCGTACCACTGCCGAAAACTACCTTCGTCAGGGCAATACCGCCAGTGCAGCCGTGATCCTGCGCCAGATGGCGCAAAAACCGCCAACTGAGCCGGCAGCGTTAGGGGAGCTGGCTAAAGATCTGATGGCAGTTGGTGATACCTCTACGGCGGTGCAACTGGTGCGTGAGAATATGCGCCGCGGGGTTAAAGGCAGCGCTGGCGATTATGCTGCCCAGATCGCGGTGCTTAACCAGGCCGGGCTAAGCCAGGAAGCCGATGCATGGCTGAAAAATCCGGCATTGCTGGCAAAAAGTTCTACCAGAGAGATTGGTCAGTTACGCAGCGGTGGCGTGATCAATGAAGCTGATAAACTGCGTCTGCAAGGGCAATATGGCGCGGCTTATGACAAATTGATCGCGGCACTGCAGAGCGACCCGCAAAATGCCGACCTCATGTTAGCCATGGGGCGCCTCTATCAATCCGGCAAAATGAACAAGGAAGCCGGGCAGGTCTATAACTATCTACTGAGCCGCAACAGCCTGAATCAGGGAGCACGTG
>JBAQHZ010000244.1:0-6108 GCA_049288585.1 Chania sp. | reverse complement strand
GTGGTAACGTCAGTAAATAATGAACAGGTCTATTTTATGATGAAAAAAACAACGTTATTGATGCTCTTGCTAGCCACGCTGGGCTTTTCCAATACCAGTCTGGCGCTGAATGAATCTGAGGCAGAAGATCTGGCCGATCTGACGGCGGTTTTTGTCTATCTTAAAAATGAGTGCGGATACAATGAATTGCCTAATGCGCAAATCAAACGCGCCATTGTCTATTTCGCTCAGCAAAATCGTTGGGATTTGAGCAATTACAATAGCTTCAATATGAAGATGCTGGGCGAAGAGAGCTATCGCGATCTCAGCGGTATTGCTATCCCAACCGCTAACAAGTGCAAGTCTCTGGCCCGCGACTCGCTGAGTCTGTTGGCTTACGCGAATTAAACATCCCCCTGTTTTCAACGCCCTCGATTCAGAATTCTGCCGTGCATCCTCCGGCAGAGTTAGCTATGATATTTCGCCCATTTTCATGGCTGTTTACGGAGTTTCACGAACATGACCCAGAAAGATATTTGGTACGAGACGTTACATGCCAGCTTCGGCCAGTACTTCTCGGTGGAGAAAGTGTTGTTCCGTGAAAAAACCGGGCATCAGGACCTGGTGATCTTCGAAAACCCGGTGCTGGGGCGCGTGATGGCCCTCGACGGTGTAGTGCAAACCACCGAACGCGACGAATTTATTTATCATGAAATGATGACCCACGTGCCGTTATTGGCGCACGGTCAGGCGAAGAAAGTGCTGATCATCGGCGGTGGTGATGGCGGCATGCTGCGCGAAGTCAGCCGCCATACGGGTGTTGAGCAGATCACCATGGTCGAGATCGACGCCGGTGTCGTCGAGTTCTGCCGCCAGTACTTGCCGAATCACCATGCCGGTGCCTATGACGATCCGCGTTTCAAGCTGGTGATCGATGACGGCGTCAACTTTGTGACCCAGACTGCTGAAAAATTCGATGTGATTATCTCTGATTGCACCGACCCGATCGGCCCTGGCGAGAGCCTGTTTACCTCTGCGTTCTATGAAGGTTGCGCACGCTGCCTGAATGAAGGGGGTATCTTTGTGGCTCAAAACGGCGTCTGCTTCCTGCAACAGGATGAAGCGATCAACAGCCATACCAAACTGAGCCAATATTTCAGCGATGTCAGCTTCTACCAGGCGGCGATCCCGACCTATTACGGCGGTATCATGACCTTTGCCTGGGCGAGCCAGAACCCGGCACTGCGTCAGCTTGATGTGGCTACGCTGCAACAGCGCGTGGCTCAAAGTGATTTACACTGCCGCTACTACAACCCGGCAATTCACGTGGGCAGCTTCGCTCTGCCACAGTATTTGCTCAACGCACTGAACGTTTCACGTAATACCCAAGTTACTTCGGGATGCAGGTAGGCGGCGATCGAACGAGTCCCGATGAGCTTACACGAGGTAAGTGATTCGGGCGAGTGAGAGTAGCCAACACCTCTGCATCGCGAAGGGCGATGGGTATAAGCGAGAAGATAAGGAAGGTGAACCCAATTGCATAAGCTAAAACTGCACGGCTTTAACAACCTGACCAAGAGCCTGAGTTTTTGTATTTACGATATTTGCTATGCAAAAACCGCGGATGACCGCGATGGCTATATCGCCTACATTGACGAGCAATACAACGCCAACCGCCTGACCGAGATCCTCAGCGAAACCTGCTCGATCATTGGCGCCAATATTCTGAATATCGCGCGCCAAGATTATGAACCGCAGGGTGCCAGCGTCACTATTTTGGTGAGCGAAGAGCCGGTCGACCCTAAAGATGTCGATACCTCGGAACATCCTGGCCCGCTGCCGAAAACGGTGGTCGCGCACCTGGATAAGAGCCACATCTGCGTTCATACCTACCCGGAAAGCCATCCCGAAGGCGGCCTGTGCACCTTCCGCGCCGATATTGAAGTCTCTACCTGTGGGGTAATTTCACCGCTCAAAGCGCTGAACTACCTGATCCACCAGTTGGAATCCGACATCGTCACCATGGATTACCGCGTGCGCGGCTTTACTCGCGACGTGAACGGCATCAAACACTATATCGATCATGAGATCAATTCGATCCAGAACTTTATGTCGGAAGATATGAAGTCGCTGTACCACATGATGGATGTGAACGTGTATCAGGAAAACATTTTCCATACCAAGATGCTGTTGAAGGATTTCGATCTGAAGCACTACCTGTTCAATGCTAAACCGGAAGAGCTCAGCACCGCCGAACGTAACAGGATTACCGATCTGCTGTGGAAAGAGATGCAGGAGATTTATTACGGGCGGAATATTCCGCATCTGTAATTCAGGTGAACAGGGCAACGGGCGTTGCCCTGTATTTCACACTAGATGCAGACCACAAGATAAATCAGCCAACTGCTGTTGAGCTGCCGCAGGCAAGGATTTATCGGTCACAATATCCGTCAGGTTGCTGAGCGGAGCCACGCAGAATAACGAGTAGGCATCGTATTTGCTGCTGTCGGCCAACAGTACGCGCTGCCGGGCATTGGCCATCAGATCCTGCTTCAGGCCCGCTTTCTCTTCGGTGGGGGTGGTGATACCTTTCTCCATGCTCCACGAGTTGCAGCTGACAAAAGCAATATCCGGGTAAATCCCGCGCAGTAATCTGCGCCCGTGATCGCCAATGCAGGACTGGCTGCTATCATCAATTCTGCCACCGATAATCGTCACTTCTATCTGCTTGAACCCCGAGAGAAACAGAGCAATATGCAGATCGGCGGTGATCACCCGCAACGGCAGATGGGTTAAGTGCCGTGCCAATTCCAGCATGGTAGTTCCGGCATCCAGCACCAGCGAGTCACCGGCCTTAATCATCGTCACGGCATGGCGGGCGATCGCGCGTTTTTCCTGCGGATAACGCAGTTGCTTCTCGTTGGTGGTGGGTTGTGCAGGAATAAACCGGTTGAGCGCCACACCGCCGTGGCTGCGGTTGATAATCCCTTGTTCATCCAGCTTGATCAGATCGCGCCGGATGGTGGCTGGGGAAGCATCGATAGCGCTGACCAATTGCTCAACGGTGACCAGATTATGGGCTTTCAGAAACTCCATAATCTGGTTCTGACGGCTTTGTGGCTTCATAACATCCGTTTGATCATGCCAACTGCGTGGCCAGTTGAATCGAGATCGTCATGCTCTCAGACTTGGCTTTACCTGTCCAGGCAATATCAAACGCAGTGCCGTGGTCAGCGGAAGTGCGAATAAACGGCAAACCGGCGGTGATATTCACTCCATCGTAAAACCCGAGCAGCTTAAGCGGAATATGGCCCTGATCGTGGTACATCGCTACTACCATGTCGTACTGCCCTTCATAGGCTTGCAGGAAAACGGTATCCGGCGGGCATGGGCCATAAACATCGATCCCACGCTGTTTTACCGCAGCAATGGCAGGGCTGACAATGTTGATCTCTTCATCACCAAACAGGCCATTCTCACCCGCATGCGGATTGACCCCGGCGACGGCAATACGTGGCTGTTGATAGCCGACACGCTTGAGGAAGGTGCTCGCCATCGCCACTACCGTCTCAATGCGTTCCGCACTCAAGGTATCCAAGAATTTACGCAGGGCAATGTGCGTAGAAACATGAATAACCTTCAGTTTATCGGTATACAACACCATGGCGTAATCCCGGCTGTTGGTCAGATGCGCCAACAGTTCGGTATGGCCAGGATAGAGATGCCCAGCCAGATGCAGTGCCTCTTTGTTCAAGGGCGCCGTGGCTATCGCCTTCACTTCGCCAGCCATCGCCAGTTCGGTGGCACGCTTTACACAGCGGTAGGCCAGATCGCCCGCCTGTGATTGCACTTTCCCTGGTATTAGCGCAGCGGGATCCTCCAGCGGTTCATCAATAATATTGATCACACCGGGTGCAAAGCGCGCCTCCGAAACGCGTTGGATCGGCTTTAATTCCACATTTGGCACGATCCGCAAAGCCTGAATACGTTGCAACGTTTGCAGACAGCCCACCACGATCGCAGGCGCTCCCGCCAACTCTCCTTCAGCCAGTGCCTTGATGATAATTTCTGGCCCAATGCCTGCCGGATCCCCCATGGTGACTGCAATCGTGTTATTTACCACTGTACATCTCCTCAATAAAATAAAGTGCATCACGCAGCGTGGACGCGCCGCCAAACCCGCCAGCCTTGGTGATCACCGGCAGATCGTCTATTTCGCTGTTAACAAAGGTGCCGCACGGGACACAAGGAGCCACCTCATGGGTGATGCGATATCCTTCAGCCCCCAGCGCTCTGGCAACCGCAATCGCAATGTCCCCGCCGGTAAGGAATAGCCCACCAATTTGTGACTGATTGATAATCGCCAGCGTGATCGCGCCTAATGCCTCGCTGATCCGGTCGCCGAGCTGCTGGCGCGAGAGGTGATGCCGTTCACACAGCATATCGATCATCTGGCGGGCATTAGCATCGCGACAGGTGCGCAACACGCAGTGTTGTCTGTCTCGCAGCACCGCTGCTGCCTGGTGGATGATCGCGTCAAGCGCCTGCTGATGGTCTGGTTGCAATAACCCTTCGACATCCACCTCTACCACGCCGAGTAATTTTTCTTCTGCTGCAAACAGGATCTGCTGCTGAGTGGCCTCACTCATCGAACCCGCGACCACCAACACCGGCAACCGCTGGCGAGCAGCAAGATAGCAACTGGCAGGGAGCGCATTGGCTAACCCGGCAGCCCCCACCAGTAAATAGCGCACGCTGAGCTGCGAGGTGGCCTGTGCCAGCAGCGCCAGATCGCCGTCATTTTCTGCATCAACCACCACCATCGCTGGGCCTGCCTGGCCGATCTTTTGTAATTCAGCGCCCAACTTACCAGCACGTACCGTCAGCAAGTCCAACTCATAAACGGGATAATCGCTCTGCAACTCAATCAAGGTCTTGATGTGTGAAGACACAATCGGCGTTTTCGGATCGCTGGCAAACTCCGTTTCTGCCAGCGGCACCGCATTAACCCAGCATTGACCATTTCGGGTCACCCGGCCTGCGGCAGGAATAGCGGCGGCAACAATCGCCAGCTGCGCACCGCTGGCAACCATGGCGGCTTCTACTTCGGCCCCCACGTTACCGCGAAAGGTAGAGTCGATCTTCTTATAGACTAAGGGTGGCGTGTCGCTTTGGCAGTAGGGCTGCAAGGCTTCGGTTACCTTGGCTTTGGCTATTGCCGCAGTTAATGCCCGGCTTTCCGTGTTGATCACCAGCACATCCGTACGCTGTGTGGAACGAAGTAACCCATTGAGAACCACGTCGGTACGCGCACCCTTTTTTGCCAATTGCACCCCGGTGTCATTGGCACCGGTAAAATCATCAGCGATCACAATCATCTTCATGCCGTTTTCTCCACCGTAGTGCCCTTCGCAGCATTACGCTTCGCTACCCAGGAGGTGAGAATCGGAGTCAGTATCGCGGTGGTAATCACCGAAGCGGCGATCAGCGGTGCAGCAGCCGCGGCCACGCTGGCCAATGAAGGATCCGCCTGGGCAATCGCCAACGGCGTGGCCACCGCATTACCTGCGGTACTGGATGCCGCCGCACCGGCAATCCCCGAACCGCCCACCAGCCGATCGGCCTTGATGTTAAAGAAACCGCCGACAAACGTGGTCAATACGCCGAGCAGCACCCCGGCAACACCACCTTGTAACAGCATTTCCAAGTTGATCCCTGCCCCCAGAGCAAACGCAAAGAAGGGGATCAGGATCGGGCCACCTTTGGTCAGGAAATCACGCATCTGATGATCCAGATTCCCTAACAGCATACCCACCAACAGCGGGACCAGCACCGCCACCAGCGCCATCATCGGGATGTTCGCCATGCCTGCTGCACCGAGAGCGATCATGGTAAAGAATGGCCCATCATTCAGCGAAAGAATCGAAATCGCCCCCACATCCCGCTCATTGCCGAACTCCCCCACCAGCGCCGCATACAAGCCACCGTTGGAGTTACTCATAGCGGCAATGATCGCCAAACCGGTGAGACCAAAAATCCCTTCCGTGCCAAACAGATGTTCAACGCCTAATCCCAGCGCCATCGCGATCAGCAATTTGGTCAGCGTGATCGTACCGCCTTGCAGTAGCG
>JBAQHZ010000243.1:0-2186 GCA_049288585.1 Chania sp. | reverse complement strand
ACAGGCAGTGTTAACGCTTGCGGAGAAGGGGAGGTAATCCAGAAAGTAGCATTCAAAAGGCACCTTTTTTCACAGATTACTCCTTTGGAGATTTATTGTTGGTGGGAATGAGGAAATATAGAGTGGGATCAGGAGGTTCATACGGTAAATAAACTGAAAACTCAACTTAATTTTAAACATCCAGATAACGTTTATGTTTTAACTAAAAATATACGATTAAATATGATGACAATCAGAGAGTCGGCGGTTGTTTTTTACTGGAATAGAACGGTTTTTAAGTGATCTGCGTCTGTTTTTTTAATATCTTGGCGGTTATAATGAGTGAGTGAAAAATGATTGAAAGTGGTTTTTACTAATACAAATCATGGCGAATTTAAGAAACTTTTTTGGTTAAATATTTCTGATGTAGGGAAAACAATGAGTAGGAAAAGTGAGATGAGATGGCGTTTTTTCAGTTTTATTATGCTGATTGCGCTAATCCTATTGACGATTGTGCTGGTTAAGTCCAGTTGACATGCAGGGCCACCGCTGGTGGTCACCCTGTCTGATTTTAGGGTTCAGCCTTGTACTATTCTTCTTGATTCAATCGTGGCAATCGGGTGCAACGTCGCTACGGGTGACATTATCTACCGATGTCTATGTATTACCCTAGGCCACCGCCAAACGAACAGAAAATACCCAATTTAGAAGGGGGTTATCCATACAAGAAAGAATCATGCCTGGAATATTACCTGCCATTTGCGTTATTCAAATACTGTACGTTGGTGTTATTACACAGCAGGCTAATAATAGCGATTGGTGCTATTTCACGCTTAAACGAGAGTATATTGCGTAGGAGTTATCTTGGTTGTGGTTCCCCTAATAGCAGAGCCTGATCATGGAACTTCCCGTAGGTATTGTTGATGACGTTCTGCTGTGTGGACTGCCCAATCAATACTTTCAATTCATCCATGCGCAGCTGTAATAATCGCTTCAATTCGATCTCGTTGTCCAAGATTTGCTGCAACTTGCGGTGCAAGCTTTCCTGTAATGCTATGGATGATCCGCAGGCATCGGCAAAATCGGCGGTTTTCTCCACGGCTTTAACGTAGGCCATTTCCAGTTCAACCAGATCTTCCCATTGGCTGGACTGTGCCAGGGCAATCATTTGGCTGCTCAGGGTGTAAATCTGTTGATAGGCCGACAACAGTTGTTGTTGCATTACACGACCTCCTGTGAAGGTTGATAGTTCGGGCCAATCTGGCGCCAGGCGTCGGCGATGTTTTCCAGCAGCTTGGTGACTTCTTCAATCGCTGCAACATCGTTATGCAGATTGGCCTGCATCAGACGGCGTTTCATATAGTCATATAATGCGGCAAGATGGTCGGCAATTTCCCCTCCATGCTCATGATTAAGCCCACTCTTCAGGCCATTATCGATAATAGTGAGCGCTTTCGAAATAGCTTGGCCTTTGCCAGCGACATTTCCCTGATCCATCAGGATGCGGGCACGCAGTAGGGCGCTGAGTGCCGCGTCGAATAACATCACGATCAACTGGTGCGGGCTGGCACTCATTACGCCGCTTTCGAGACCGATCTGGGCGTAAGCCTGAGTTCCGCTACGGTTATGCATGTTATGTTTACCTAGTTAAAAGCTCTTACTTAGTTGAGAACTGTTGGGTTAAATAACTACTGGTACCGTTCAGTTTTGACATCATGGCATCCAGTTGGACAAATTGCTGTTTGTAACGCTCAAGGGTGCTTTGAATACTGTCGCTGACGCGGGTGATCTGATCGCTCAGATCTTTGAGATCGCTGTTGATACTCTTGGTGGACTCCTCAAGCACGCCATCGGTTTTAATATAGGTCTGTATTTCATGGTGGATTTCGGTGGCCATGCCGCGGTCTTTACCGTTACCGGCAAAAAAATTCGCGACCTGTTGCGGTTTTTCTTCAAGCGCCTTTTTCAACTTGTCGCTGTCGAGCTCCAGCTTGCCGGTCTTGCTATTGCTGGTAATGCCGAGGTTGCCCAAGCCTTTCAGTTCAGGGTTATCCTGCGCGGCGCTGAGGGCACTTTTAATTGACGACTGAATACCACGCAGCGTGTAGTCACCGAGCAAGGCACCGTTTTTGCTACTCTGGTTTTCACCACTATTGACCGGGGTGTATTTAGTCAGGGAATTGAAGGTATCTTGCAGTGCGTTATAG
>JBAQHZ010000242.1:0-4313 GCA_049288585.1 Chania sp. | reverse complement strand
TAGGCGGCAACTGAGTGACAAATCGGTCAGAGACCGATTTGAGCAGCGCTTGCGCTGACCCGAAGGGTGAGCCTCTTTGAGGCTCATAATCCCCAAGAGCTTACACCAGTAAGTGACTGGGGTGAGTGAGGGCAGCCAACACCCAAGCAACTTGAAGTATGAAGGGTATATAAGTTTAAGAAAGTGTTCTTTAAACACTTGATTTACTTCTATTAAGAGGGTTGTGTATGAAAAAGGTATTGTGTCCGGTATTAATCGCGCTTGCTTTGTTCGGCGCTTCCAATTCTTGGGGAGCTCCTTTCGTGGCTCTCGGGGCAAAAGGTAAGGCGGTCGCTGTAGGGACCAGTGCTGTTGCTGTTGCTGCCGCGTGCGGTTTAGTTGCGGAAAACAAAGGTGGTAGTGAGGACGGTGGCATCGCCGCTAACAGAAACACCACCACCACCACCAGAACGAAATAAACAGTAAAAGAGTAACCGCATGTAGTTACGGTATTTGGTGTTGCTGTTAGTGAGGCAGAGCCTGATGGGTTTAGTTAGGTCAGCACTTCTTCTGCCGCAGCTTCATGGACCAAAGACATAAACGCGGTTATTCTTTTTTTTTATCTACGTGCCGGGATTGCTCAATTGCGCTATCTACCTTTGTTAATTATATGCTTATCCCTCCAGGCCTGTACGTCAGCCCAAAAAAACGTTAACGATGCGATTTATCATTTGGTGTTTGAGTCGTCGGACGTTGAACTGACAGACCAAGAAGTCCAGAGCCTATCCAGCCCTAGTGCGTATGTCCGTATTGACGATCAGCTACAGATTGTGATGGTGCTCGGGGCGTTTGAAAACGGCGAAGAGAAATGGGTGAGTCAGGACCGTACTCTGATGACGTTAAGAAACGGACGCGTGGTCAAAACGCTGGGGTGGAAGGATAATTTGCTCAGCGTGTCTAATCTTGAGCAGGATCCTTTGGCAGACCCACGGCGATTGGTCAATGGAGCACGCTGGTCATCTATGATCTCCTGGACAGAAGAAGGCCAAGCTCGCTCTGGTTACGCTGAATCCGTATTTCATCGGTTAGAAGATAAACCTCTCGTTATTGGCGGTAAGAGCCAGAATTATCAGGTCATCGAAGAGACGGTTAATGTCGATGACTTGGGTAAAAGCTGGGTGAACCGCTTCTGGTTGGATCCGCAAACGGGCACGGTAGTTAAATCAGTGCAATTCATGGGCGCGGACTATTTTCCAATTGAAATTACATTGTTGAAGCAGAGGCATAATGAAAAAAATTAATCTGCTTTTGGGTGCACTCCTGTGCTTTGCGCTGAATTCTGCTAGTGCAAATAGTCGGGTAACCGTATTTTATCCGGATAAGGCGTCAGTCACGCTTACTAATGTGCCCACGTTAGAGAACCTGGTGGTGGATAACCCGGCTTTGCAAGGCAAAATCTGGTGGCCAGGGGCGGCGATCGCAGAACAGAGTGCGACCCGGTTCGAACAGCAGAAGCAACAGCAACTCTTAGCGCGCTTGAAGGCGCTAAGCGCGCTTTTGCGGCAGGAAGGCGATACGTCTTTGGCGGCAACGGTGGATGCGGTGCATATACAGCTTGCTGAACTTAACGTCATTGGTCGTCTGTTTGTTCCGCTCGATCCTGACATGATCCGCTTAGATCCGGTGCTCGATCGTCGGTTGCAGGGAGAATATCAGCTCTACATCGCGCCAGAGCCGAAAAGCGTCAAGTTGTTGGGCGCAGTGTCATCGCATGGCAAGCATGATTTCTTACCGGGAAAAGATGTCAGTGACTATTTGACTGGGCTCCAGCCTCTTGAGGGGGCTGAACACGATACCGCCTGGATTATCACGCCTCAAGGCGAGGTACAGCCCGTCCCGATTGCTTACTGGAACCGGCGGCATAATGAAATGACGCCAGGGAGTCTTTTATTTCTGGGGTTTGCTGTTTCCGCATTGCCTGACGATTTCAAAGACATCAACGAGCAAATTATTTCGTTATTGACGCACCGGATGCCAGACTGATGAAAAAACGTTACTTATTTAGCTTGGTTGCGCTGTCTGTCGCGAACGCGTGTCAGGCGGCTTCATATCCTGCCCCATTAGGGCCATCTCAGACTGACTTCGGCGGCGCTGGTTTGCTGCAAACCCCGGCTGCACGTATGGCGAAAGAGGGCGAATTCAGTTTTAACTACCGTGACAATGACCAGTACCGCTTTTATTCGATTTCTGTTCAACCGATGCCATGGTTGGAAACTACTCTCCGTTATACCGACGTGCGAACGCGAAAATACAGTAATGACCCCTCATTCAGCGGTGATCAAACCTATAAAGACAAATCTTTTGATGTGAAGTTACGTCTTTGGGAAGAAGGGTACTGGCTGCCTGAGATGGCTGTAGGTGTGCGTGACATCGGTGGTACCGGGTTGTTCGATGGTGAATACCTGGTAGCCAGTAAAGGGTGGGGACCTCTCGATTTTACCTTAGGCATGGGATGGGGCTATCTGGGTAACAGTGGCAATGTCAGGAACCCATTCTGTGATGCCAGCGATCGCTTTTGTACGCGTGAAAACGTGCATACGACGACGGGGGGGACTGTCAGCCTCAGCGAGTCTTTCCGTGGGTCTGCGGCGATTTTCGGCGGCGTGGAATATCAAACCCCTTGGCAACCACTGCGTCTGAAGCTGGAATATGAAGGGAACGATTATCAAGGTGATTTTGCCGGTAAGCTTAAGCAAGACAGTAAATTCAATTTCGGCGCGGTTTATCGCGTAACCGACTGGGCCGACGTCAATATGAGCTATCAGCGCGGTAATACCTTGATGGCAGGGTTTACCTTACGCACTAACTTTAATGAATTAACACCTTCTCATGTTGATCAATCAAAGCCAGCTTATCAGCCTGAGCCACAGGGCAGCGGGTTGCAGCAGGATGTGGTCGCCAACCAGCTTTCTGCGCTTGAAGATCAAGCGGGTTTCTCTGCACCTAAGATTCAGGTGAAAGATAATACGCTGTACATGACCGGAACCCAGTCTAGGTATCGCTATAGCGAAGATGGGGTCGAGCGGGCCAACATTATTCTGATGAATCATCTTCCAGAAGGTGTTGATACGCTGGCGGTAACCGAGACGCGTTATAATTTACCGCAGGTGACCACCAAGACCGATGTCAACAGTTTACGTGCGCAGTTGGAAGGATATCCACTGGGGCATGAACAAACATTGCAGCAAAAACGCCTTGAACCGTTATTGCCAGAAAATACCGAGCAAGGTTATTACATTGAAAATGACAGGTTTGGTTTCAGCCTTTCACCGACGTTAACCCAGTCTGTGGGTGGTGCAGAGTCATTTTACATGTATCAGATTGGCCTGTTGGGCAGCGCCAATTGGTGGTTAACAGATCACCTGTTAACCAGCGGCAGCATTTTTGCTAACCTGGCGAACAACTACGATAGATTTAACTATACAGCGCCACCTCCAGACTCCCAATTGCCACGTGTTCGTACGCATATTCGTGAATACGTTGGCAACGAAGTGTATCTCAACGATCTCCAGGCCAACTACTTCCAATCTTTTGGTGATGGTATCTATGGCCAGGTGTATGGCGGATATCTGGAAAGCATGTTCGGCGGCGTCGGTGCGGAAATGCTGTATCGTCCGTTAGACACTGATTGGGCAGTCGGTGTTAATGCCAACTGGGTGAAACAGCGTGACTGGGAGGATATGATGCGTTTCGCTGATTATGATGCCGTTACCGGGCATGTCACCGGTTACTGGAAACCGCCTTTTGCTGATGGCGTGTTGGTGGCTTTGAGCGTAGGTCAGTATCTGGCTAAAGACAAAGGTGCGACGATCGATCTGTCTAAACGTTTCGACAGCGGAGTTGTGGCGGGTGTTTATGCTACGTTTACCGATGTGACACGTGAAGAGTATGGTGAAGGTTCATTTACCAAGGGCTTCTATATTTCCATCCCGTTGGAGTTGATGACTACTTCGCCTTCCCGTAGTCGTATGCTGGTCGGTTGGACCCCGCTTACCCGCGATGGTGGGCAAATGCTGGGCAGTAAATATCAACTGTATGGCATGACGTCTGATCGTGATGTTCGCTTCCGTTAATCGTTTATCACTGCTCAATTGGGGGATTTTTAATCCCCCAAACCTCTCGGCTCCACTCATCGCTAACACTACTCACTCGTTTTGCTTCTGCAGATCAATTCAATTGTCCTATGGCTTCAGCCTGAAATCACAGACATAAAAATGGCGGCCTAGCGTAGGCCGCCCAAGACACAGGTATTGATCAGATTAAAGCAAAGTACA
>JBAQHZ010000241.1:0-2664 GCA_049288585.1 Chania sp. | reverse complement strand
ACCCCTGACCATGCGGCACCAGCGGAACAGTTACCCCTTCATCTACTAGCTCAGGCTCCAGGTAATCCATGTGATAACGGTCAAACGCTATGGATTGCATATCGAAGAGCGCAGCAAGTTTGGCGATGCGTTTTGACACAAAGCCATAATCAATAACGCTACCGACTGGTGCATGCATATATTCCTCACGCACCCAGGAATCGTAAGGAACCCGGTCATTTCTGGATCTGTCCATCAACGTGTCCTTCGGCGTCCAGAACTCCACCAGCGCTGTTCTGATATCAGGGAAATACAGCGCAAGTGAAGTCAAATCCCGCTTACCTGACAAATCCAGGCCGCCATAGCACCTCTGCCCTTGTAACTCGCCAATGTCGAATTCCTTCTCGCAGGCCATCCAGACATCACCACCGATCCATGGGTTTTCGGCGTCTACCCACTCGCAAAAGTTGAGACGACGCACCAGGCTTTCTTTCGATGGCATGCCCCGCGCATCCTCAACCTGTTCGCGCAAGTACTCGGCATCAAAGGTATGCCCCATCGAGGGGTTGGCCTTTGGCCAGCAAGATTCATCCTTGAAAGGATCGTCGCCTTCGTCCAGCGAACAAATGAAAGCAAAGAAGGCATCATTGGTTTTTTGCTCGGATGCCAGTTGCTTACCATATTGGTGATATTCGTAACAAACGCTGGTTTTATCGTGGCCACTGTTAGTGATCATGAAAATCAGCGCCTGGCGGCGGCCTTTGGTACCGGCACGCATCATCTCTACAGCTTTGTTATCCTTATGCTCATGAACCTCATCAATAAGGGCACAATGAGGGCGCGGACCAGATTGGCCATCGTCAGAACTGATAGGCCGAAAGAAAGAGCCGGTCTGAAGGAAAGCCAGGTTCCATTCCTTGCCTGCGCCGCCAGAAGTTGAAATGCGCTGCGACAATGCAGGGGACTGGTTTACCATCGCCACGGCATCGCGGAAGAGGACCATTGCCTGGTCTTTTTTCGTCGCTGCTGCATACACCTCAGCACGGGGCTCTTTGTCAGCCATCAGGCAATAAAGGCCAATGCCCGCCGAAAGTGGGGATTTACCGGAGCCTTTGCCAGATTCAACATAAGCCGTACGGAATCGCCGGGAACCGTTGGCCCTCTTCCAACCAAATATGGAGCCAACAACGAAAGCCTGCCAGGGCAAAAGGATGAAAGGTGCGCCTTCATGCTCCCCGCCGTTCAGTTTGAGGACTTTGGCAAAGAAATCGATAGCACGCTTGACCGAGTCAACATCCCAGAAAAGCCCCCTGCTTTCCCCCTGCTCCAGATCGTTGAGATGACGCCTGCAGGCGTTACGAATATCAGGACCAGCGATAATGCGCCTCTCGGTAACATCGAGCGCGTACTGCGTTGCCGGATCAGGTGCCGAAGAACTCGGCGAGCGGGTCTTTTTCTTTCTCTCCACCATTTACATTCACCTTTGACCTGGCCGCTGGGGTCAGGCCAAATTCCACTAAGTAGCTTTTAAAGCGCCGATCGGCATCGGCCAGCATAGCCACTGCCGGGTTGGCTTTAATAAGAAAATCACCCATCTGGGTTTTGGTTGTGTACGTGCGCCCTTCGATGTCTACAATCTGGCGAAGCTGCAAAATCTCCGCATACAGATCACAAAGTCGCTCCAGGGCGAAAGTATCTGCAACGGTGAGAATGCCCATGCCATCAAGCAAGACAGTCATTCGGCCCCAGGCCGTTTTCCCCCAGTCGGTTAGATGCGAGGGTGGGCTCGGGATTTCCCTTGCGGGTTGCGGTTCTTTATCGTTGAGTTTTCGTTTGCCCGGGTTGCCGGTGACCACCTTCAAATGGGTCGGCTTTGGGCGTCGGCCGGCCATCTTTTACCTCCAGAAAAAAACTTTTCATTTCGCGGTTGTGCACACAAATGACTAGGCGCGGTCTTTGGGAGGCTGGGCTGGGAACTTTTTACCCACCCTCCCCGCTGATGGGAATTGATATCAATTAGCCTGCCTGCTGTAGCTCTGCACCAATCAATCCAATCGCCACGGTCGCCTCGCCACCTGGGTAGTCGCTGAGTAGCTTTCGAATGACATCAACGCATACCTGAACGTTCTGCTGCTGATCGGCAGGTAGGGAGGCAATCAGCCCTTTGAATAGCAATACTGTTTCTTGGTCACGTGTCATTTCAGGTTCCAGTGTGAGTTAGGATCGAGCGGCAAACCATCAGGTGAGCAACCAGCCACCTTGCCCGTCTTCTCCATTCGTTGCTTTGTTGAGTTGTGATGTGGAATGCATAACCCTTGCCAGTTGCTGCGCCGCCAGAATAGATGCTGTGCCACCTTCATTTCTTCCGGTGTCTTCGCCTCTTTCATTCGGTGGGGAATGATGTGATCCACTACCGTTGCTGGCTCTATGCGCCCCATCTGTTTGCACATCACGCATAAGGGATTGGCACGCAAGAATTCGATGCGAGCGGCCTGCCACTTACTACCATAAGGCTTACTGTTACTCATGCCACCTCAAATAGAAAAGCCCCGAGTATATGCAAGGCAGTATAAAAGCATTATATAGCTGATAGGTTGTTGGGATTTTCGCCACTCCCGGCTCGTGGTATCCTCCGAGTTCCTACAACCAAGGAGGTAATCTCATGGCAGATAAAAACGTTGATTT
>JBAQHZ010000240.1:0-2226 GCA_049288585.1 Chania sp. | reverse complement strand
GTACGGTGAAGGACCAGATCGCTACGCCAATCAGTACCGCCAACACCAGCAAGCCAATCAGTTTCATCACACGTACTTTTCGTTTACCCGGGCTCGGCACGATAGTTTTCATCAGCACACCGCCGTCGTCAGAATCGGTTGAGGTTCAAATTCTGTAACAACACTTTCTACGTGGCCACTGGACATACGGTAAACGCGGTCAAACATTGGCAATACACTCTCGCTATGCGTCACGGTGATCAAGGTTTTATGGTATTCGCGACAGTGCGCCAACAGGGTGTCCATCACCTGATGTGCGGTCTCTTCATCCAGATTGGCGGTTGGTTCATCCAGCACCAGAACCGGACGATCGCTATACATCGCACGTGCCAACAGCAGGCGCTGGCGCTGGCCTAATGACAACCCGGCATGACTTTCGCGGATCAGCGCATTCAGGCCACCCGGCAGCTTTTCCACCACCGGCGTCAGGTTCAGCCCCTTGAGTGAGTGTTCAATGCGCCGATGTTTATGCTCGTCAAACTGGTCGTCAAACAGCGTGATGTTCTGCAATACCGAGGCATTAAACAGAATATCTTCCTGACTTTGCAGAAAGAACAGGGCATGGACCTGACGGTAATCGACCGGATTGCCATCCACAATCACCTCCCCTTGCTGCGGAGGCATCAGGCCAGTCATCACTTTCAGCAAGGTGCTTTTGCCCGCACCTGACTCACCCACAATGGCGATACTTTGGCCAGGTCTCAGCGACAACGAGAGATCCCTCAGCACTGGCTGTTGGGCATCATAGGCAAAAGCAATATTGTGATAACGCAATTGTGAAGTGAAGGTCGGGATCGGAGCAGGAACGGTATCATCTGACTCATCACGCTCAGGCAACGCAGGGAACAGATCGCGCGCGCGCGTGTCGATCACATGAAGCTGGTTTTTCTGCAGAATGGCATAGAAAATTTTGGTGATGTACGAGGTAAAAATCTCACGCACAAAGCTGTAGGCAAAGAACTCACCCAGCGTAATAGTGCCGTTTTTTAGCAGCGGCAGCGCCAGGAACATAAAGCACACCATCTCCAGGCTACCAATCATCTGGTACAGGCTGCTTTTCACCTGTTCATACACTTTCTGCTGCTGACGGCTGGTAAATAATGACAGGGCATACTTGGCAAACAGGCTCTTGCGCTGGCTGTCCAGACCGGCAGATTTAATGGTGGAGAAACCTTGGATACTCTCCAGAATAAAGTCGCTCTGCTCGGCGGTTCTGACCTGCATCTGCTGGGTATAAAAACGATCGCGATAGATTGCCCAGACGCTGACCAAACCCATCAACGTGACGCCAATACCCGACACCATCGCCAACAGCGGGCTCATGTAACACATCACCGACAGGGCAATAGCCCCGATGATCCAGTCGGTACGCAGGCCGTTATCCAACTCGATTTTGATCCCGGAAGCCATTTGCCAGTTGGCAAAACGGCTGAACACTTCACCCGGCGCACGCTTATCGAAAAAGTTCAGTGAGTTGCTGAGTAGCCGCGAGAAACCGGCCACGCTGTTCACCACCACAAAACGTTTGATAAACCGCTCGGTGATCCAGCGCACGACAAACGCCAGCGTGGTCGACACCACAAACGCCAGCAGGAAGTAGAAATACGGGAAATCGGTTTCACCCGCCGAGGAGAACACTTTATTGATGGCACTGCTGACCATCGTCGGCATGATAAACAGAGTTAATGAAATCAGAAACGCCAGCACC
Organism: Chania sp.; assembly: GCA_049288585.1. GTDB lineage: Bacteria > Pseudomonadota > Gammaproteobacteria > Enterobacterales > Enterobacteriaceae > Chania. Next base: position 479 of record JBAQHZ010000240.1, on the reverse strand, counting down.
ATCAAGCGGTAAATACCGCGAATGCCTGCGGTTTCTTTCAGGCTCATGCACTCCATGGCGCGAGAACGCTTGCTGCGTTTCACGTTGGCCAGCGCCTGTTGATCGGCCTGGGTCTCACTGTCTAACACCAGCGCATAGCCGCTGATTTCACGCTTTAAAGACTCTATCGGTAGCAGTTGCTGACCAATCGCCGGGTTCATGACGCAGACGTAATTCCCCTTACGATAGGCAAGCAAGACATAGTGGCTGGCACCGTAATGCAGAATCGCTGGCAGCGGTAATTCAGCCAGTTCATCATGCTCAAATGCCACCGGGTAAGCAGGCATCGCCAATTCCGACATAATGGTACACAGCGTGGCCAACGAAGTGCCATGCTGTGAAGCAGGATAACGTTCGCGCAAGCTTTCCAGCGGTGCACTGATCCCCTGCGTCTCGGCCATCATGGAGATACAGGCCAACCCACATTCATTCGTTTCGCC
>JBAQHZ010000239.1:0-2302 GCA_049288585.1 Chania sp. | reverse complement strand
AACGCGGTGGTGGCTGCCATCAAGGCTGCGCCAGAGTATAAAAATAACCTGCGCTTTACCGAAATTTCGCTGCGTGAACCGCCGAAAGATCAGGTCTGGCAGTTTGTGCTGAACGGCAACAGCGTGCAGCAACCGCGACAGGCCGATGTCACCTTGCTGGATGGCGTTCATGTGATTGAAAGCGTTGTGGATTTACCGCAGAAAAAAGTGCTGTCCTGGCAACCGATTCAAGGGGCTCATGGAATGGTGCTGCTGGATGATTTTGCCAGCGTGCAGGCGATTATCAACGGCAGCAAAGAATATGCCGACGCATTGAAAAAGCGCGGCGTGCAGGATCCTGCCAAAGTGATCACCACACCGCTGACGGTGGGTTATTTCGACGGTAAAGATGGCCTTAAGCAAGATCAACGGTTGCTGAAAGTGATCAGCTATCTGGATGTCGGCGATGGCAACTACTGGGCGCATCCGATTGAAAACCTGGTGGCGGTGGTCGATCTGGAACAGAAGAAGATCATAAAAATCGAGGAAGGGCCGGTGGTCCCGGTGCCGTTGAAGCCGACGCCGTATGATGGCCGCGATCGTCAGGCACCCAAGATCAAACCGTTGGAGATCGTCGAACCCGAAGGGAAAAACTACACCATCACCGGCAATACCATCCACTGGCAGAACTGGGATTTCCACCTGCACCTCAATTCCCGCGTCGGGCCGGTGCTCTCAACGGTGACCTATAACGATCATGGTCGCAAACGCAAAGTGATGTACGAAGGCTCGCTAGGGGGCATGATTGTGCCTTATGGCGATCCGGATATCGGCTGGTATTTCAAAGCCTATCTGGATGCGGGGGATTACGGCATGGGGACGCTGACCTCGCCGATTGCCCGTGGCAAAGATGCCCCGCAGAACGCCGTATTGCTGGATGAAACCATTGCCGATTACACCGGTAAACCCACCGCTATCCCACGCGCTATTGCCCTATTCGAGCGTTACGCCGGGCCGGAGTATAAGCATCAGGAAATGGGCCAGCCGAATATCAGCACCGAGCGCCGTGAACTGGTGGTGCGCTGGATCAGCACGGTAGGGAACTACGATTACATCTTCGACTGGGTATTCCACCAGAACGGCACCATTGGTATTAACGCTGGGGCGACGGGGATTGAAGCGGTGAAAGGCGTGAAGGCCAGAACCATGCAGGACCCGACCGCGAAGCAGGATACGCAGTACGGCACGCTGATCGATCACAACATCGTCGGCACCACGCATCAGCATATCTACAATTTCCGGCTGGATATGGACGTGGATGGCGAAAACAATAGCCTGGTGGAACTCAACCCGGATGTGAAACCCAACGATCGGGGTGGCCCACGCACCAGTACTATGCAGGTTGACGAGGTTAAGGTGAGCACTGAACAGCAGGCGGCGCAGAAGTTTGATCCTGCCACCATCCGCTTGCTGAGTAACACCAGCAAGCTGAACAAAATGGGTAACCCGGTTTCCTATCAGTTGATTCCGTATGCGGGGGGAACGCACCCGGTCGCCAAGGGGGCTAACTTCGGCAAAGATGAGTGGATCTATCACCGTCTGAGCTTTATGGATAAGCAACTGTGGGTGACGCGTTACCAGCCGGATGAGCGTTACCCGGAAGGTAAATACCCGAATCGCTCGACGCAGGATACCGGGCTGGGGCAATACACCGCCGATAATCAGTCAATCGACAACAGCGATGATGTGGTATGGCTGACCACCGGTACCACCCATGTGGCGCGGGCGGAAGAGTGGCCGATCATGCCAACTGAATGGGTGCATGTGTTGCTCAAGCCCTGGAATTTTTTCGATGAAACGCCGACGTTGAATCTGAATGGAAAACCGCAGGATTGAGCGAGAAGATGACTAGGAGCACTGCAAGCAGTGCCCCTGAGGTTGATGATAAATTTGCCTTTTAGCCCGAGATACCCGGGTCTAGCGCACCATAGGTATCTACACATCTTTGCACGGAAGGTGGGGCTCCCTCTCCCTTGGGAGAGGGCGGGGGTGAGGGGGCTTTTTATCACGATCTATTGCCAGCGACTCCGTTGGAAACTCATTGTCATGGACAACAAAACCCATTGTATTAATTGATATTTAATCAATGAAGGTTCGCCGTGAATAGCCCCTTACCCTAGCCCTCTCCCGCGGGGAGCTGTCTCTTATACACAACGTGTTCGTCTCTGTAAGCCAGGTGTAATGGGAATTGCCGTAAAAGATCATAATCCGATGGAACAATAATGGACGGCAATTGCAGGGCCCAAGGCGGGGCCCTGCACCC
>JBAQHZ010000238.1:0-5488 GCA_049288585.1 Chania sp. | reverse complement strand
TGAAGAGTCAACCATTTTCTTTTACAAGATGCGGTGTTTTCACCGGGTTGATTCTTCCTGACTGGGCGACTTGGTTCTCATTAGAGGAGTCGCTGTTCCCGGTCAGTGGAGGCGCATTATAGGGAGTTCTCAGAGCGCCGCAACCCCTAAATGCACTTTTTCTGCCGACCGTTGAATGTTTAATCAAAATGTATTTAAAGTGGCAGTTTTTTCAACGATTTAAAGCCGTAGCCCTGTAAAACGGGCAACAATGCGTCAGTATCTTCATTCAGTGCCATGCAATAGGCCAGATTCTCTTCCTGGGTTGAGACCAAACCTTCTTGCGCCGAGATAAGCCAGGCAGCACGACGGGCGATGGCCGCACCAGAATCCACCAGCCGCGTTCCCTCTGGCAGGACCTGCATCAGTTCTTCAGATAAAAGAGGAAAATGGGTACACCCCAACACCACCGTATCCGGTGGCTCACGCATATTCAGCCACGGCTGCAGGATTTTCTTCAGCGTAGCCAGTGGCACTTCTTCGCCATGCAGCTTGGCTTCTGCCAGTTCCACCAGTTCCGAAGAACCCAGCAGTTCGATTTTGCAATCGGTCGCGAAACGGGAAATCAGCTCATGAGTATAAGAGCGCTGAACCGTGCCACGTGTCGCCAGCAAACCAACGATGCCATTCGCCGTCAGTTTAGCCGCAGGCTTGATGGCAGGCACCACACCAACCACCGGGAAAGTAAAGCGTTCACGCAGCGCAGGCAGGCAGGCGATACTGGCGGTATTGCAGGCGATGATGACAATCGCCAGAGGATGGCGCTGCTGAACTGCACTGACGATCTCCAGCACACGCTCAACGATGAACTCTTCGGATTTCTCACCATAGGGAAATGCCACGTTATCGAAGGCATAAATGTAGTGGAGGTTCGGCAACAGTTGCCGAACCTCCTGATACACCGATAACCCACCAACGCCGGAATCAAATATCAGCACCGTCGGGCGCGATGTCACGGCGCTTTTAGAAGATATAGCTTCCAGTGAGGTAATATTCTCTTCCTGGAGTAACGTAGCCATAAGCCGTCTCGTAATCTTTATCAAACAGGTTAGCAATTCTACCACGAACTGTCAGATGAGATGTGACCGGATACGAAACTGCGAGATCCCACAGGCTGACACCGCCCAGTCTGACCCGCTGCTCTGGGTAGGTGCTGTAATTAGTGTCATAGCGATCCCCCAGATATTGATAAGTGACTGCCCAGTCGAAGTCCTTGATCTGCCAATCCAGTTCGTACTTGACCTGCTGTTTAGAACGACGAACCAATACCTCATTGGTTTTGGCATTGCGCGGGTCAACATAGTCATAGCTGATCTGATGGGTAAATAGCCCGGTATCAAAGGAGGCCGTGGCTTCGATACCTTTAATCGTAGCCTGATCCACATTGTAATAAGCAGGAATGGAACTGCTGGAAGTATAACCAATCAGGTTATCGATATCGTTACGATATCCCGTCACGCGCCAGTTTACAGGGCCAGTCAGCCCTTCAAAGCCCCCTTCCCACTGCTGGCTCTCTTCCGGTTTTAAATTCGGATTACCAGCAAAGTCGCCATATTGCTGCCCAAGAGTCGGCGCTTTGAATGCGGTACCATAAGAAGCAATCGCACGATAGCCTTCAACAAACTCCCACGCAGCGCTAGTTTGCCAGGTGTTGTGCCAACCAAATTGCGAGTTATCGTCACCACGCACCGCCCCTTCCAGGGTAATAGCGTCAAACTGTTGTTGTGCGGTCAGATACAGCCCGGTATTGCGCTGGCTTTTGCTGTCGCGGATATAAGCGGTGCCCGGTTCGAGCTTCTGCTCCTGCCAGTCAACGCCGGTGCTGACACTGCCTTGAGCAACCTGGACGTTATTTCCCCACTGCACATTATATTGTGTGACGTCATCCAGGGTTGCGGAGGGGGAATAGCGGCCATATTTCGGATCGTAATTGTAGTCTTTGCTATGGCTGTAGCTGGCCGTTAACTGCGTGGCATAAATACCCTCGCGATAACGCATGCCACTGTCCCACGACTGGCTATATAGCTGACGAGTGTCTGTATAGCTACCATCATAGGCCGTACGGTTATCGTAGCCATAACCACGCACAAACCCACCCAACTGCTCGGTAAACTGGTGTTGCAGTTGGCCATACAGCGATTTGCTCATGAAGCCGTCACGTTCGGGTTGTGCCGGATTACCAAAGCTGTCCGGCAGGTTGGCCACCACGTCAAACCCGCGGGTATAGGTATAGTTGCCCGCCAAGGTAGCAACAGAGTTTTTCCCCAGTTGCTGTTGCGTAGCACCGTCATACTGCTGATAGCCATTCGAACCGACACCGGCAGAAAGCGAAGAGCCTGCCTTATCACGGGTAGTAATGATGTTGATCACTCCACCAATGGCGTCAGAACCGTAGACGGCAGAGCGAGGCCCGCGAATAAACTCGACTTTTTGCACCAGCGAAATCGGGATTTGGCTCAGATCAGAAGAGCCACTGATACCGGCCTGATTAAGGCGGATACCGTCAATCAGCAACAGCACATGTCGGGAATCGGTACCACGAATAAAGACGGCGGAACTTTGCCCCAGGCCGCCATTCTGCGCGATATCCACACCAGGCAAGCGGCGCATGACATCGGCCACGCTCTTGGCCTGCCAGCGATCGATATCATTACGGGTAACAACAGAGGTCGGGGCCAGCACGGAAGAAACCGGCTGCGGGAAGCGATTGGCGCTCACCACCAGGGTATCGCGGTTGTTGTTTGTGGTGTTGTCTTGCGCCCATCCAGAAACTGCCGTCACGGAGGAGACCACCGCCAGCAGTGTATTTTTTATCATTGTCATAAAGAAAAGCATCCAAACTTAATTGGCGGATGCCGCAGGATCACAGCCGATAATTCGCGACGGCCATGGATTGTGCGACGTACACCGGCAGGTTTTCGGGCTTGGGATTTGCAGATTGCCTTAGGCAACCGGCACCGGGCGATGACTTCCCATCCAGCAGTGGACAGTGTCTGCGTTAAAACGCTATCGCCGTGACTTCCCCATACCGCTGCGCGTCAGCTCCAGATTCACACTGGATTCCCTTTTCACTCGCTGCTTGAGACCGGACGGCCATGCTACGATCAATGAAAATAGATGTCTAGACAGCCAATAAGGTCGCGAACCTAACAAAACTGGACTTCACGGCTTGATTCCCTACAATCCACGCTGATCCAATTTGCCTGACGAGAAGAACCCCATGACGCCCGAAATTTTGCCCATTGAACGCTATGACGACCAACTGGCGGAGAAGACTGCCCGTCTGAAAACGATGATGTCACCGTTCACGGCGCCTGAGCCGGAGGTGTTCCGCTCGCCAGTCAACCACTACCGTATGCGTGCGGAATTCCGGATCTGGCATGATGAAGACGAGATGTACCACATCATGTTCGATCAACAGACCAAACAGCGCATCCGCGTCGACAGCTTCCCAGCCGCCAGCGAACTGATTAACCGGCTGATGAGCGCGTTGATCGCCGCCATCAAACCCAACCCGGTGCTGCGCCATAAGCTGTTCCAGATTGATTATCTGTCCACGCAGAGCGGTAAAATCATTGCCTCGCTGCTGTATCACCGCAAGCTGGATGAACAATGGCAACAAGATGCAGCGGCACTGCGCGATGCGCTACGCGCACAGGGCTTTGATGTGCAATTGATTGGCCGCGCATCGAAGATGAAAATTATGCTGGATCAGGATTATGTCGACGAAGTCTTGCCGGTCGCCGGTCGTGACATGATCTATCGCCAGGTAGAAAACAGCTTTACTCAACCCAACGCCGCAATGAACGTGCAGATGCTGGAATGGGCGCTGGATGTCACGCAGGATTCGCAAGGCGATCTGCTGGAACTGTATTGCGGTAATGGCAACTTCTCACTGGCGCTGGCACGCAACTTTGATCGCGTGCTGGCCACCGAAATCGCTAAGCCTTCCGTTGCCGCAGCCCAGTACAATATTGCGGCCAACCAGATCGACAACGTGCAGATCATCCGCATGGCGGCGGAGGATTTCACTCAGGCGATGAACGGCGTGCGCGAATTCAACCGCCTTAAAGGGATTGATTTAACGAGTTATCATTGCGAGACGATTTTTGTCGATCCACCACGCAGCGGGCTGGATGCAGATACAGTGAAGATGGTGCAGGCCTATCCACGTATTCTTTATATCTCCTGCAACCCGGAAACGCTGTGCGCCAACCTGGAAACACTGCAGACAACCCACGATATCAGCCGTCTGGCGCTGTTTGATCAGTTCCCTTACACCCACCATATGGAGTGCGGTGTACTACTCACTATAAAAAGCCATTAGGGTGCTATGGCAGGGTGCATGACATAGACATCAACGTCCCCAAAGAGTATGTAGAGTTCCTTGGGGACGTATCGCACTCAATCATTCCTACGTGAACACACCATCAGCGGAGCATGCATATTCCCAATCAGATAGGCTTTGTCATTTAGTGGCCAGACATGAAAGATGCGTGGCTCTTTTCTATCCGCATTGCCGAGCAGATAGGTATCAACCACCTCGTCAGGTGCATTATCATTTTTCCTGACCGCATCTCTAACGGGGCGAACATCAAACCAGCCATGTTCTGCATCTACAACGGTATAGTGCATGATAGCGGTTCTTAGCACCTTGTAGTGGTTTTCGCCTATCGATAACATGCCTGCCAGGCCGATAATGCCATTACCATCATTGTTAAATCGCAGAGCAAGGGTGCCGATAAAGATCGGTGATTGTGGCCCAACACCAAAAATAAACTTTGATTGAGCGCGGCAACTCAGTGGCGATATCTTCCTCTCCGCACCAGGCTTCCAGTGTAATGCTACAGCCGTGGCGCTAAAGCACAATAACAGCAATATCGACCAACGCACGATCATGGCAGCACCATCGAGTAAGAATAAACACTTTTGCAGAAATCAGATGTTTCCTTAATGAAATTGCAAATTGCGAAAAAAGCGCGATTATTTCCCTCACGCACTTCACTAAAACCATGTTCATCCTGAACATGCATCAACAGCATTTCATCAGGTGTGCAACGTTTCTCTTGAGATTGTAAAAAATATTCGGCATAGCGCCGATATTTATCCTTCTGCTCGTTATCAACTTGATAAATTGAGTAAACCTTACATCCAACTACCGTTGAAACATAGCTTGGCGTATCCTTTAATGGCTTGAGAAAATAAAAAAATGCCACAGCAAATAGTAGAGCCAACAACACTCCACTATAGACAAAGAAGAGAAATCTCTTTTTTTTCATAACGTTCAAAAAATAGCACCACTGTTTACTCAGCGACAGCTTTATCCATGGGTTCAAGCTAGTTTCGTTAGCAGAGATATTATCACCCTTGTTATTATCTTTAGAGCCGTCAGATAACTCTACATCCTGCAAATAGACCTTAACATCAACCTTTTTCTCCAGTTTAAAAC
>JBAQHZ010000237.1:0-22566 GCA_049288585.1 Chania sp. | reverse complement strand
GTCTCACTGGTTTAAATTCAACGTCGGCACATGCCAAGATATCGGCAATCAATACGCTGAAGTATAAAATTCACGCTCCTGAAATTTTCCAAACCGTGAAACGCCCCCCGGCTTATACGCCTGTTATTGTTATCGGCTCAGGTTTTGGCGGAGCCGTTTCGGCTTTACGTTTCTCGCAGGCTGGCGAGAAAGTGACGGTGCTGGAAAGGGGCTTCAAATGGCCAACCGGGCCATTCCGTACCGCCTTTACCAACGATACCTTACCCGATGGCAGGGCATTTTGGCACCGTAATAGCGCCAAGATGATCGCTGGCAATACCGCTTATTTTGATAAATTTGCCGGTGTAATGGATGCCACTGATTACGCTAATATGACGGTATGGCGGGGTGCCGCAGTCGGCGGTGGCTCGGTTATTTTTACCGGCGTGATGATTCAACCGGAACGTCAGTATTTCGATGCAATCTTTGGTGGCGGTGTCAATTACGACGAAATGGATAAAAAATATTTTCCGCTGGTGCGTAAAATGTTGAATCTTAATTCAATGCCACTGGATATTTATAACAGTTCACCATTCGGTCATTCACGCATCTGGGATCAACAGTCAAGAAAAGCGGGTTATACCACTTCACCGATCGACTCGATCTTTAACTGGGATGTGATTAGAGCCGAACTGACAGGGCGTAGCTTACCTTCCGCGATCTCTGGTGCCAGTAACCACGGCAACAGCAACGGCGCCAAGTACGACTTAAACCAGAACTACCTGAAGCAGGCAGAGGCGACCGGGTTAACGACGATTTACCCTGGGCATGAGGTTTCTGATATTTCTTGGGATGGCCGCCGTTATCTGATCAGCGTGACTCAAAGTTCACCTGAAGGTAAGCAACTGAACCGTTATGAACTGTCTTGCGATCGCCTCGTGTTGGCTGCGGGTTCGATCGGCACTACAGAGTTGTTGGTCAAGGCACAGGCCAAGGGCACGTTGCCAAACCTCAACGAAGAGATCGGCCAAGGTTGGGGGACCAACGGCGATACGATTGTGACGCGCAGTTTCTCTCCGATCAAAGGGCTACAGCAGGCTTCGCCAAGTGCTTCACGCATACATGACAAAAATGCTGGCCTGCCGGTGACCTTAGAAAACTGGTACGTGCCGGGTGTTCCGGTCAACTTGGGCATTATTGGCTCGCTGGGTATGGCGTTTGATGAAACCAATCGTGGGAACTTTGTTTACGACAAGGCGAAAGGCAAGGTCAATCTGCGTTGGGCGGCTAATGGTAATGCCGACATCGTGGAAGCTGCCCGCTATGTAAATAACCGGATTTGTGATGCTAATGGCGTTGTCCCTGGCGTACCGATCTTTAAAGAGGATGTTGCCGGTATGAACTGGACAGCGCACCCTCTGGGCGGAGCCGTGCTGGACAAAGCACTGGATAATGAAGGGCGGGTCATCGGCTATAACGGCTTGTACGTGATGGATGGCGCAGCCATTCCTGGTACTACCGGTTCTGTTAACCCATCTCTGACCATTACTGCGCTTGCAGAACGCAATATTGAGCGGATTATTGCTGCTGGGGGTTAATACAGCCTAGCTTCAATCCACGGGCTGCGTTACATAACGCAGCCTATTTCCCAAGTCTTTTCACCAATTGTTCACTGTGGCGGATCCGATCGCAGGCATGTTCAAGATCGTGTTGGATCAGCGCCATAAATAGCAAATCGGTCAGGGCAAATTGTGCGGTACTGGAAGAGATGGCAGCACTGCGGGTATTGGGTTCTTCGGCAATGGTATACAGGCAGTGATCGGCGCGTTGCTGCAGGCTATTGGGGGAGAAACTGGTCAAGGCCAGCACCTGCGCACCGGCTATCCGGGCTTCTTCTGCGGCCAGATTGATTTCACGCCGTTCGCCGCTGAATGAGATTGCCAGCAGCAGATCTTCTTTACTCAATGCTTGCACGGTGGCCAACTGAACGTGCATATCCGCTTCCGCCACGGTCATCACGCCAATTTTCAGCAGCTTAAATGAAAGATCTTTCGCAACCAGCCCAGAGGCGCCAAGCCCCACCAGCACCACCCGCCGTGCCGCACGCAGCATATCCAAGGCAGTATTAAGCCGTTGCTCACTGTTGATATCCAGCGTTGCGCGTAACGCTGCCTGCTTTTCAGCCAGTAATTTTTCACCCACAGTTTTCAGCGAATCGCTGCTGAGGATCTGATTATGGACGGTGATGATAGGTTCAGCCTGCGGTTGGGCCAGTGCCTCACTCAGGGCCAGCTTTAAAGCAGGGAAACCTTTATAACCCATTTTCTGAGCAAATTTGACCACGCTGGATTGGCTGACGCCTGCTAACTGGGCCAGTTTCTGTGAACTGAGATGCCGTGCCTGCTCGGCGTTATGCAGCAGAAAATCTGCCAGTTTGCGGTCATTTTGCGCCAGTGTCGGGTACATCTGGCGAATGCGAAGAAGGGTACTCATCAGGTTGTATTCCGTAATGGGCTGTTAGTCGGCGGAAAAACCACAATTAATGATTTTTTCCTTTGAGCCAGCAGGTATTCTGCCATGCGGTAGTGAAAGGATTAACGAAAAAATTTTGTAATTTCATCCTTAAAATAGCAAATAGTCCTCATTATGTTGATAAAATATTCAGATATTGATTTAATTTTATGAATTAAAAATTCAAGGTGATGAAATGAACTTAGGTGCATTAGTATCAGAAACCCGCAATCCTGCAACCATGATGCTGGATGAGATGTCCTCGCTCGAGATGATGATCTGCTTTAATAACGAAGATCGTAAAGTCCCAGAAGCCATTGCCAAGGTGTTGCCGGAGATCGCTCAGGCGGTGGATTTAGCCGCTGCCGCTTTGCAGGCTGGCGGGCGTTTGATTTACCTGGGGGCGGGTACCAGTGGCCGATTAGGCGTGCTGGATGCCTCCGAATGCCCACCGACCTTCGGTGTACCACACGATCTGGTGATCGGTTTGATTGCGGGTGGCGCGGGGGCAATGTTTAAAGCGGTGGAGGGCGCTGAAGATGATGTTTCGTTAGGTGAAGCCGACCTGAAGGCGTTGAATCTGGAGGCGCGTGATATGGTGGTTGGTCTGGCCGCCTCGGGGCGTACGCCTTATGTCATTGGCGCATTGCAGTTTGCCCGCCAGGTAGGCTGCCCGACGGTGGCGATCTCCTGTAACCCAGACTCTCCGATTGCTAAAGAGGCTCAGGTGGCTATCTCGCCGGTGGTTGGCCCGGAAGCCTTGACCGGCTCTACCCGCATGAAATCAGGCACCGCGCAGAAACTGGTTCTGAACATGATCTCTACCGGGGCGATGGTCAAGTTGGGCAAGGTTTATCAGAACCTGATGGTGGATGTGAAAGCCACGAATGACAAGTTGGTGGATCGTGCCTGCCGCATCGTGATGGAGGCCACCGGTGCCGTTCGCAGCCAGGCGGAAGAGGCATTGGCTCAAACCGGATTTGAGGTAAAACCCGCTATCCTGATGATTCTGGCGGACGTTACGGCTGCCGAAGCGCAGCAGCGGTTGCAGCAGCATCAGGGTTATTTGCGTGCAGCATTGACGCGTTAAATCGGCCTAATCGTATTCTTGAGGAGCAGCATTTGACCGATAAACCAAGTCAGACGGCGATACCAACTCGCCGCGTGGTGTTTTTTGACCTGGATGGTACGCTGCATCAGGAAGATATGTTTGGCAGTTTCCTGCGTTTTTTGCTGCGGCACTTGCTGCTGAATTTAGCGCTGGTACTGCCGTTGTCGCCCGTAGTGGGGCTGGGCATGCTGATTGGTGGGCGCGCCGCGCGCTGGCCGGTGAGTTTGCTGTTATGGGCGATGACGTTTGGCCGCTCTGAGGCCCGGCTGAAAGCGCTGGAACAGCGGTTTGTCGCTGATTTTCGTCAGAAAGTGACCGCGTTTCCGGTGGTACAGATGCGCCTGCGTCACTATCTTGACCAAAAGGATGCCCAAGTATGGCTGATAACCGGTTCCCCGGAGCAACTGGTGCAGCAGGTCTATCAGGATTCCACTTTTCTGCCGCGGATGCATTTGATCGGCAGCCGCACGGCACGTCGTTACGGTGGTTGGGTGCTGACGGTGCGTTGCTTGGGCAGGCAGAAAGTGTTGCAACTGGAACAACGTCTCGGTTCGCCACTGAAACTGTACAGTGGTTACAGCGACAGCAAACAGGATAACCCGCTGCTGTTCTTCTGCGAGCATCGTTGGCGGGTCAGTAAGCAAGGTGAGTTGCAGCAGTTGGAGTAGTTCTGGTGGTCTATAAGGCTGCGCTTTTCGTGACACAGCCTTAATAAAGGTGATATCAATCAGTCATCGGTCACATCCTGCGGTTGGCGCCCCAACTGCCAGATTTTTTCTGCATAGTTGCCCAGTGCCCACAGGCTTAGCCCCAGCACAACAAAGAAAAAAGCCTTTGGTATGCTGTCCCAGAAGAATTCAAAGAATCGGGTGTACAGATTAATCCCGAGGAAGGTCAAACCAAACCCGCGCAGCATGCCGTCGTCATGCTTCAGCCCGAGCCAGATAGCGGCGGCCGCAGCGATGCCAAACAGCAGGCTCCAGTGCAACAGCTCGATCTGATGCACGCTGTACCAACTGTCCAGATCGCCATAGTTACCGAAGATCGACAGGATCCACAGCGCAATAAACAGATACAGCAGCCCCATGGCCAGCGAAACTCGATCCAGCCCGCGTTGGGCCAGTGCGGGTTTCAGCAGCAGCGCCGCAGCAATCAACACCATGCCGAACGCAATAAAACGAATCGGAAAACTCATGCCCAGCCAGTAGGCTCCCCAGCCGGACAGGTAGCCAGTTTCCGCCCCAAAAGCGTTGCCAAGTGACAGCAAGGCAAACCACCATACCAACCCGGAACGGCTGAACCAGCCGATAACGCCATATAACACTGCGCCCAACATCAGCAGCACCGATACTCGCCCACTGCCGTTATCTTGCCAGACGCCCAGTTGCCACAACGCGCAGGCGGTGAGCAGAATGGCAATAAACAGAATGGCTTCATTGCTGTAACGTTTGTCGGGGTAACCTATGCGGCGGCGAAATGCCCAAAGATAGACCAAAGCGGCCAGCACGGCGGCGATCGCCATGCGCACTGGCGCATCGAAGCTGAACAGTTCGCTGAGTTGTTCCAGTAACCAACTGTCAGCGAACAGGCTGGTGATAGCGATCATCAGCGAAGCCAGCGCCGCCAGGAATGCGTAACGTGCCAGCCGGCGCCAGTCAAAAGGTTGCACCTGCATATGTTGCAGCAGTTGCTGTTGTTGTTCGGCGCTGAGCGTACCTTCGTCCACCCAGCCGCTGAGCGCTTTGCGCACCACCACGGCATTTTTCTTGCTGAGTTTCATGTTTTGCGTCCTTGAATAACACCGGTTTTTGCCAGTATATACCTGCTTAACTAGCTTGATTGGTAGCGATAGCCCATACCGTGCACTGTGCGAACCAGCACCGGATTGAGCGGATCTCGTTCAATGGTTTTGCGTAGCTTGGAAATATGTTGATCGAGCGTGCGGCTTTGCGGTAGATGTTCGTATCCCCAAACGGCGTCAAACAGCATATCCCGAGTTACCACCCGGTTTTTATGTTGATACAGATAACGCAGGATATTGACCTCACGTAGCGACAGTTCGAGACGCTGCTCCATACGGATGGCGCACAGCTCATTGGGAAAGACCGTCAGGTCGCCAAACGGGAAGCTGGCATCTTCCTCTGCATCTGGCGTTTGACGCAGGCAGCGCCGGGCGATGGTCTTGATCCTGGCACGCATTTCATGAATACCGAAGGGCTTACTGATGTAGTCGTCTGCGCCGAGTTCCAGCCCGATCACCCGATCGATCTCCTCATCTTTTGCCGACAGGAAAACGATAGGGATCTGTTGGTTGTGTTTGCGGATCTCCCTGCACACTTTATATCCATCAAGCTCCGGCATCATGATGTCGAGAATAATAAAGTCGGGTTGCTGCTGACGATACAGTGCCAGCGCCTGCGCCCCATTTTCTGCCGCGATAGGGCGGTAACCTTCATGTGCCAGCACTTCCATCAGGCCGTTGCGGATGTGGGCATCGTCTTCGGCGATCAATATTTTCATTGGCACTGCTCCTTATCGGTGATGGCCTCTGGCCCAGTGGCTAGCGGGAGTGTCAGGGTAAAGCAACTGCCGGTTGGGCCGCTGGTGACGGAGATTTCCCCTTGCAAACTGGCCGCCAGTTGCCTGGAGATGGTCAAGCCAATACCTGTGCCGGAAACACCTTCGGTAATGCTACTTTTCACCCGATAAAACGGTTGGAAAATGGCCTTCAGCTCTTTTGCCGCGATGCCGCTACCGTAGTCGCGCACCCGGATCAGCGCATGGTTATCGCTTTGTTCGGCAATCAGTTCTACCCGTTTACCTTGTGCTGCATACTTTTCAGCGTTGCTAAGAAAGTTGCTGATAATCTGTGTCAGGCGGTCCACGTCAGTCGTAAGATGAATCTCGGCGTGCACGAGCAGCACCAGTTCCATCTGCCTGGCGCTGAAGGCGGGGATAAAAGCGTGGTAAATCTTGTTCAATAATGGGCTTAGTGCTACCGGCTGTAAGTGTACTTTGGGGGCTTTGGTAAAGCTGAGGATATTCTGGATCAAGCGTGAGAGGCGTTGGCTCTCATTGAGAATCACCTCAAGATAGCGCTGGCTTGGGGAACTTGGTGAGCTCTCTTCCTGTTGCAACTCCTGCAACATCTCCGCATACAGGGAGATATTGGTCAACGGCGTCTTCAACTCATGGGAGACTTGGCCAACAAAGTTGACCTGCTGTTGGGCAAGCCGCAACTGGCGAGTATATTCGCGGTACAGGTACAGCATGGCCAGCCCAACGAGCGCGATCAGCAGCAGGATCAGCAGACCCCCCCAGATGTAGGCGGTATAGCCATTGAGCGTTTTGGCGTAATAATCTATCTGCCAGGCGCTCAATGGATAAGGCAGGCGCTGGGAGTCCAACGCCGTCTGGCCGTCGGGCAACTGCGCATCACCGCTCTGATAGAGCAGGCGCCCGTCATCCAGTACCCGCACCGTATTCGGCGTATAGTCGAATGCCAGCGAGTTAATCACGTCAGACAGCAGCTTAACGTAGGAAAACTTAAAACCGATCAGTTGATTGCCGCGCTGCTGCCAGTAAATCAGCAGCGGCGCACCGAACTCACGGCTGAGGTACCAACCTGAGGTCGGCTGGGTTCGCTCATTGGTAAAGTAGTGGCTGTAAAGCAGACTCGGATCCTGGGCGATGGGGGTGATAGCCTGTACCCAGGCTTTTTCTTTCTCGGTCAGCGCCGCCTGAGCATTGGGGAACAGCAGCCGGTTTTTCTCCAGCACAAATAGCGCATCAATGCTGCTCTCTTGGGCGACTAATTCATGGAGTGCTTTACTGTCCAACGGGATATAGGTGGCGATAGAGCTGAGGCGTACCGCGTTCTGATTCAGCAGGCCCATAATGAAGGTACTGACTTGGGTGGTATGGCTCTGTGCCAGACGCTGATTCTGGTAGTGGCGCAACAGGGCTTCGTGGGTCAGGGTACGATAACCAAAGTAGGCGATCGCCGCGCAGATCAGCAAGGTGGTAAAGGTAAAGAGAAACAGACTTCTTGACGACTTCATAACCCATCCCATGGCGACGCTGAGCCCGTTTACTGACTCAGCGCGGAGTTGGCCTTTACTTCTGCTGTTGTTTGACGTTGTAGTTCTGCTCTTTAAGTGCCTTACGGTAGGTGGCGGCTTCTTTACTGTCAATGTCCTCTGCCAACTTGCGTTGTTTCTCCGTGCTCTCCCTCACTTTTTTCTCCGCAACCGGGCTGGAGAACGACAGGCCGCCGAGTTTGGTCGCGTTAGATTCCAGCACTTTCTTTGCTTCATCTTTGCGGCCCGCATCGATTAGCCGGATAGCTTCGTCGTTGGCCAGCGCCGTTTTCTGAATCTCTGATTCGGCCAGCACCTCCTGCTGCACGGCATCGCTGACCTTCGCTGCGGAACGGCTGTAGCTGACGGTGACCCGTTCGTTGACACGATCCTGCTGCTTACTGCTGAGATTCAGGTAGCTGACGCTGACATCGGCCAGATCTTTTTGCTGATTGTCGGTGCCCTTTTCTGGAATCACCTCCAGCAGGACGTATTTTTCCTGATTGGAATAGAGCTGATTCAGTTTAACGTTAACCACATTGCCGGAAATTTCACCATCACGCCCCAGCAACCGTAACGGTTTCACCCGATCGCTTGTCTTGATCTGGACGATAACGTCCTGCGCCACTACCGACATAACGTCCTGAAACTCTCTAGTAAAAGCGGTTTCCAGATCGGCCGAGTTGGCGACAAAGGCGTGGTTGCCGTCGCTGTAACCGGCGATAGCGGTCATTAAATCTTCGTTATAGTCGTCGCCCAGCCCGATGGTGGTGATGGCAATCCCTTTTTTGGCGGCGATGCGGGCCAGCTCGGCCAGTTCGCTGATCGAGGTTGGGCCGGTGTTCGCCTGGCCGTCAGAGAGCAGAATGATACGGTTTACCTGCTCGTGACTTAGGTGTTTATCCACCTGGCCAATGCCTTTACTGACACCGGCAAACAGCGCGGTCATGCCTTGTGGGTGAATATGCTGCTGAATGCGGGCGATCAGCGCGGGTTTGTTGCTGACTTTGGTGGCGGGGATGATCACTTCGGCGCTGTTATCGTAAGCCACCACCGACAGCGTATCCGCTGGATTAAGCATATTCACCGCTAAAATCGCCGCCTCTCTGGCTTTTTCGATCCGGTCACCACTCATTGAGGTGGAACGGTCAATCACCAGCGCCAGGTTGATTGGGCTGCGGCGTTGGCTGTCAAGATTGAAACCGGTCAGGGATATCTTCAGATAGTTTTTATCTTCGCTGTTCACCAGCATGACCGGGGCGGCGAGCTCTGACTTGACGCTGACCACGGGGGATGCTGTTTTTGCCAGGCCGAACAGTGGGAGCAGAGAGAGTGTTAATAGGATTGCTGCCTGTTTTATTTTCACGATAGTGCCTCTTATGCAGGACTCGGGGAGTAGTGCAGCGATTATTCACCTTATCATGGGCTGAGTTGTCTGTTCGCTGTATAAAGTTGTCAAAATTTTGTAAAACAGCGACTTATTGCAGGGGCGAGCTTTTGTGGACACAACCCAAACGGGCTACAGCCCGATTTGTTGCGGTGCTGCTGCGATAAAAGGGGGCTACTGTGTATAATGCCCGCCGCAAAAAAGCGCACGAGGATTGGTGTAATGAACGAATATAATGACGAATACTGGATGCGGCAGGCGTTGAGCCTGGCCCTGCGTGCGCAGGAAGAGGGTGAAGTGCCGGTGGGGGCGCTACTGGTGCTGGATAATCAGGTGATTGGTGCAGGTTGGAACCGGCCGATTGGCCGCCACGATCCCACTGCCCATGCGGAGATCATGGCGCTGCGCCAAGGGGGGGCGGTCTTGCAAAATTATCGCCTGCTGAACGCCACACTCTACGTCACGCTGGAACCCTGCGTAATGTGCGCTGGGGCGATGATCCATAGCCGCATCCGCCGCCTGGTGTACGGCGCTGCGGATGAGAAAACCGGTGCTGCCGGTTCGCTGGTGGACATCCTGCGCCATCCGGGTATGAATCATCAGGTCGAGATCGTGGCGGGCGTGTTGGCAGAAGAGTGCGCCGCGACGCTCAGCAACTTCTTCCGTTGGCGCCGTGAACAGAAAAAAGCGCTGAAGCAGGCGCTGCGTAGCGAGAAAGATCCAGAATAATCAGTAGTTCAGCGCCAGTTTTGCTTCTACCGCCGGATAACCTTGCGCCAGTTCAGTCTGTTTCATGGCCTCCTGCGCCGCCTTCTTCTCTTTTTCCTGTAGATAGCCCACCAGGCTGACCTGATAGCGGCGGATATTTTCCACGTAGTTATAGGCTTCATGACCACGGGCATAGCCATAGGTGAGTAAGGGGGAATAGCGTTTCTGGCTGAGCATTGGCAGACGCTGTTTGACATCCACCCAGCGATCGGGGTTGCCCTGCTGGCTTTTGGTCAGTTTGCGGGCATCCAGCATATGACCCCAACCCATGTTATAGGCCGCCAGAGCGAACCAGATACGTTCGTCTTCCGGTACGCTGTCTGGCACTTTTGCCATCAGGCGTTGCAGATAAAGAGCGCCACCCTGAATACTCTCTTCCGGGTCAAGCCGGTCATTGACACCTAAGCCTTCTGCGGTAGCGCGTGTCAGCATCATCAGCCCGCGCACGCCGGTAGGAGAGGTGGCCTGCGGGTTCCAGTGGGATTCCTGATAGGCAATGGCGGCAAGCAACTTCCAGTCGATCTCATTGGCATGCTTTTCAAACAATGAACGGAAGTTAGGCAGCACTGAGTCGATCGCCGACAGGAAGGTTCTGGTATCGACGTAATCGAAGCTACCCACATGGCCAAGGTATTTTTCTTCGAGCCGCGCCAGCGTACCGTCTTCCACTTTCTGACTGTAAAAATCCAGCAGTGCGGCATACAGGCTGTTATCGCTGCTGCGCTTCAGGTACCAGGTCACCGGTTCTTCATCGGTCACGTCAAACGCCACCGCCAGTTGTGGGTGAATACGCTGTAGCAGAGCAATGGTGACGGAATCACCAATGGTGTAATCAAGTTTGCCGTCGGCGACCTGCTCCAGCAGTTCCTTGGAGGTGAGATCGCTCGAGGCTTCCCAACTCAGGGTGGGGTATTTATTCTGCTTGAGCTGTTTCAACGTGCTGACGTGCGCCGAGCCTGAAGCTACCGCCAGCTTGCCTTTCATATCGGCAAAGGTTTTTGGCCGCGGGGTGCCGAGCCGGTAAACCACTTGTTGGGAAACCGAGTAGTAGGCCGGGCCGGTGCTGGCGCGGCTGAGACGATCCGGGTTGTAGATCAGACCTGCGGCCAGCAGGTCGGCGTTATCATCATCCAGATCGTCAAACAGATCGTTGATATTCTGGTGCGGGATCACCACCAGTTTCACACCCAGATAGTTGGCGAAGCTTTTTGCCAGCTCATAGTCAAGGCCACTCGGCCCCTGCTTGGTGGTGAAATAGGTTAATGGCGAATTCAGCGTACTGATCCGCAGCTCTCCCCGTGATTTGATCGCTTCGAGTTGGCCACCCAAGCCACCGCGCCAAGCAATATTGGGCCACAGGGCGAGTGCCAGAAACAAGGTGACAACACCGATTAGAATGTAATTTATTTTTATTCGTTTCAAATAGTTATCTCAAATAAACGCACGCTTTCAGTTAGCTGGAGTACGGGACTTATCATGGTTAAATCACCAGTGTTGGGGGCATTTTGCGTAACTAAACGCCAGCGTGCAACTTTATTGACACGTTATGGTAAATCGATAGCGGAAAGCGCTTTTATCAATAATAGCTACGCAAACGGTTTCGTCGGCGGCGCGGATTCTCTATAATGGCGCGCGTTTTCCCCTGTTGCGCCCAATGAAGTACTGAAGTTCAGTTGCTTCGAAGACGAGAGAACTTTGATTATGGAAATATTGCGTGGTTCGCCCGCTTTGTCGGCTTTTCGTATTACCAAACTACTGTCCCGCTGCCAGGACGCTCAACTCCCGGTCAGTGATATCTACGCCGAATACGTCCACTTTGCCGATGTTAGCGCACCGCTAAGTGCTGAAGAACATGCCAAGCTTCAGCGGTTGCTCAAGTATGGCCCCTCTCTCGCTGAACATGCCCCGGAAGGCCGCCTGCTGCTGGTCACGCCGCGTCCAGGCACTATTTCCCCTTGGTCTTCCAAAGCCACCGACATTGCGCACAACTGTGGCCTGGCCCAGGTGGTTCGCCTTGAGCGTGGCCTGGCATTTTATGTCACCACCGCGCCTGCGCTTGATGATACCCAGTGGCAGACACTCGCCGCGTTGCTGCACGATCGCATGATGGAAACCGTCTTTAGCGAGTTGCAGCAGGCAGAAAAACTGTTTTCTCATCATCAACCGGCACCGTATCAAGTGGTCGACATGCTGGGCCAAGGCCGCAGCGCACTGGAGCAGGCTAACGCGAAGCTTGGCCTAGCGCTGGCACAGGACGAGATTGACTACCTGCTGAATGCGTTTACCGGTTTGGGGCGCAACCCAACAGATATCGAGCTGTATATGTTCGCGCAGGCCAACTCCGAACATTGCCGCCACAAGATTTTCAACGCCGATTGGATCATCGACGGCGAGCAGCAGCCGAAGTCGCTGTTCAAAATGATCAAAAACACCTTCGAACAGACGCCGGACTACGTGCTTTCAGCCTATAAAGACAATGCCGCCGTGATGGAGGGTTCGCAGGTGGGCCGCTTCTTTGCTGCGCCGGAAAACGGCCTCTATGACTATCATCAGGAAGATGCACATATCCTGATGAAAGTAGAAACTCATAACCACCCCACGGCGATCTCTCCGTGGCCGGGTGCCGCTACCGGTTCCGGTGGCGAGATCCGTGACGAAGGAGCCACCGGCCGCGGCGCGAAGCCGAAAGCTGGTCTGGTGGGTTTCTCGGTTTCCAACCTGCGTATCCCTGGTTTTGAACAGCCGTGGGAGCAGGATTTTGGTAAACCGGATCGCATCGTCACCGCGCTGGATATCATGACCGACGGCCCGTTAGGGGGCGCTGCGTTCAATAACGAATTTGGTCGCCCGGCGCTGGTGGGTTACTTCCGTACTTATGAAGAGCGCGTTAACAGCCATAACGGCGTTGAACTGCGTGGCTATCACAAACCGATTATGCTGGCGGGTGGCCTGGGTAACATCCGTGCCGATCACGTGCAGAAGGGCGAAATCACCGTGGGTGCCAAACTGGTGGTGTTGGGTGGCCCGGCGATGAATATCGGTTTAGGCGGCGGTGCAGCCTCTTCTATGGCATCTGGCCAGTCTGATGCCGATCTGGACTTTGCCTCAGTACAGCGTGACAACCCGGAAATGGAACGCCGTTGCCAGGAAGTGATCGATCGCTGCTGGCAGTTGGGCGATCACAACCCGATTCTGTTTATCCACGATGTGGGTGCCGGTGGTCTGTCGAATGCGATGCCAGAACTGGTGAGTGACGGTGGTCGCGGTGGTCGTTTTGAACTGCGCGATATCCTGAATGATGAGCCGGGTATGAGCCCGCTCGAAGTGTGGTGTAACGAATCGCAGGAGCGTTACGTGCTGGCGGTGGCTCCTGAACAGATGGCGCAGTTCGATGCCATTTGCCGCCGCGAGCGTGCGCCTTATGCGGTGATTGGTGAAGCTACAGAAGAGTTGCACCTGACGCTCAACGATCGTCACTTCGACAATCAACCGATTGATATGCCGCTGGACGTGTTGCTGGGCAAAACGCCAAAAATGACGCGCGACGTTCAGCGCCAGCAGGCGCAAGGTGAAGCGCTGCAACGCGCAGAGATTACGATAGCCGAGGCGGTGAAGCGCGTTCTGCATCTGCCCGCCGTGGCGGAGAAAACCTTCCTGATCACCATTGGAGACCGTACCGTAACCGGTATGGTGGCGCGCGATCAGATGGTTGGCCCGTGGCAGATCCCGGTGGCCGACTGCGCGGTCACCACCGCCAGCCTGGACAGTTACTACGGTGAAGCTATGTCGATTGGCGAACGTGCGCCAGTGGCCCTGTTGGACTTCGCCGCCTCTGCCCGCCTGGCGGTGGGGGAAGCGCTGACCAACCTGGCGGCGACCGAAATCGGTTCGTTGAAGCGCGTGAAGCTTTCTGCCAACTGGATGGCGGCAGCGGGTCACCCTGGTGAAGATGCTGGTCTGTATGCAGCGGTAAAAGCCGTGGGTGAAGAGCTTTGCCCGGCGTTAGGCATCACCATTCCGGTGGGTAAAGATTCGATGTCGATGAAAACTCGCTGGCAGGAAGGTAATGAACAACGCGAGATGACCTCGCCGCTTTCGCTGGTGATCACCGCGTTTGCCCGTGTTGAAGATGTGCGCCACACCGTGACACCGCAGCTGCGTACCGACAAAGGTGATACCGCGTTGTTGTTGATCGACTTGGGCAATGGTCACAACGCGCTGGGGGCTACGGCATTAGCACAGGTTTATCGCCAACTGGGTG
This sequence comes from Chania sp., assembly GCA_049288585.1. Classification (GTDB taxonomy): domain Bacteria; phylum Pseudomonadota; class Gammaproteobacteria; order Enterobacterales; family Enterobacteriaceae; genus Chania. The sequence continues at coordinate 8,470 of JBAQHZ010000237.1, read as the reverse complement.
ACAAACCTGCCGATGTACGCAACGTTGAGCAACTGGCCGGTTTCTTTAATGCGATGCAGCAATTGGTGGCGGATCGCGCACTGCTGGCTTATCACGATCGTTCCGACGGTGGCCTGCTGGTCACGCTGGCAGAAATGGCCTTTGCTGGCCACTGCGGTGTGAGTGTTGATATCCAGGCGTTGGGTGATGACGTGCTGGCGGCCTTGTTCAACGAAGAACTCGGCGCAGTCATTCAGGTTTCAACCGCGCAGTTGGCCGCCGTGCAGCAGGTGTTTGCCGAGCAGGGTTTGACCGATAACGTGCACCACATCGGCAGCGCGCAGAGCGGCGATCGCTTTGAGATCGCCTGCGCAGGCAAACCGGTGTATAGCGAAAGCCGCAATACGCTGCGCACCTGGTGGGCCGAAACCACCTGGCAGATGCAGCGCCTGCGTGATAACCCAGAGTGTGCCGATCAGGAACATCAGGCCAAGCAGGACGATCGCGATCCGGGTCTGAGCGTTAAGCTGACCTTCGCACCGGATGAAGATATTGCTGCTCCTTACATTGCCAAGGGCGCGCGTCCGAAAGTGGCGGTGTTGCGTGAACAGGGCGTCAACTCTCACGTTGAGATGGCGGCTGCATTCCACCGTGCCGGTTTTGACGCGGTTGATGTGCATATGAGCGATCTGCTGGCAGGGCGTCGCGATCTGCAGGAGTTCCACACGCTAGTAGCCTGCGGTGGTTTCTCTTACGGTGATGTGTTGGGCGCCGGTGAAGGTTGGGCGAAATCGATTCTGTTCAACGATCGCGTACGCGATGAGTTTGCCGAGTTCTTCCATCGGCCACAAACCTTGGCATTGGGTGTTTGCAACGGTTGCCAGATGATGTCTAACCTGCGTGAACTGATCCCAGGGGCTGAGCACTGGCCACGCTTTGTGCGTAACCTGTCGGATCGCTTTGAAGCCCGTTTCAGCCTGGTAGAAGTGGCCGCCAGTCCATCACTGTTTATGCAGGGAATGGCCGGTTCACGTATGCCGATCGCCGTTTCTCATGGCGAAGGTCATGTGGAAGTGCGCGACGTGGCACATCTGGCGGCGCTGGAACATCATGGCCTGGTGGCTCTGCGCTTTGTGGATAATGCCGGGCAGGTGACCGAGGTTTACCCGGCGAACCCGAACGGTTCGCCAAACGGTATCACCGCAGTGACCAGCCGCGATGGCCGCGCCACCGTTATGATGCCGCACCCAGAACGAGTATTCCGCACGGTCAGCAACTCCTGGCACCCGGAAGAGTGGGGGGAAGATAGCCCATGGATGCGCATGTTCCGCAACGCGCGTAAACAACTGGGCTGATTGACTCTGTTCGCTTGAGGCGTAATTGAATGGGGCGCAAAGTATTGCGCCCTTTTTATTGTCTTATATTTTAATGAGTTACGTTTGGTGTCGGTTTTTTGCGACAAACGCCATCTCGGGTGTCTCTAAAAGGAGACGTATAAGTTATTGATTTTATTGATGAGTAAATATATAGGGATAAGTTGTCGGTATTTGGCGACGGTACGATGGATTATAACTCATAAGGTATAACCCAGATTGATAGGTTTAAATGGGTTTAAAATAAATTAATCAGTAAAATCAATTAATTAATAAATAAATTTCAAGGTTGGCACGAGTAATGCATTATATCATTCAGTTGCTCATTCAACTTGTTATGACGGCCCCGTATTTAGACGGAATTCTGCCTCATAAGCCTCCGAATGATGCCAAAGAAATGGTGCCTATCGTCCAACCAAACCGATAACAGACGCGTAAGCGGCTTTATCAAGCATCGGACGACACGTTGAGTGAGGCACCGCCTTGTATCCAACTGTGATGATGTGTTCATCAATTCCGGATACTTAAGGATGCTATTCGTCCTATTCGATGCCAGCCTTGTGCTACATCACCCTGGGGACGAGGTTTAAGGGCATCCACACATCTTATTGCGATGGGGCATTTTTGCCCCAGCGTCAATATCAAAAGCATGTTCGCGCCGTCATCATACTGTGTTTGTCCCGTCGTGATAGAAACTACCTATACGCCTTCTTAGTAAAACATCCCAATCTCTTTCTCTCGTTTTTTGATTATTCTGGTGAACAGTTTTTCTCGTGCGCTAAACGGCCCTCTTTGCGTGCTAGATCGCGGATTCTCCTTCATCGGGCTTTTTTCTCCCCGTCGAGTCAGTTAGCATCAAGGCAGACTAGAGATAATGAGATGATTTCTTTGAAAAGATGGCGTTTATTCCCACGCTCGCTGCGTCAATTGGTGCTGATGGCGTTTTTATTGGTGCTGTTACCGTTGCTGGTACTGGCTTATCAGGCCTACCAGAGCCTGGATCATCTCAGTGCGCAGGCGGCAGATATCAACCGCACCACGCTGGTGGATGCCAGGCGCAGTGAAGCGATGACCAGCATGGCGCTGGAAATGGAACGCAGCTATCGCCAGTACTGCGTTCTGGTTGATCCTACGCTGGAGCGGCTCTACCAGAATCAGCGCAAACAGTATTCACAGATGCTTGATTCCCATGCGCCGATCCTGCCGGATGAGCGCTACTACCAGACACTGCGCGATCTGCTCACTCAGCTTGCCACCATCAAATGCCAGAGCAGCGGCCCCGATAAGGATTCTTCGCTGTTGCTGGAGTCATTCTCGCGTTCTAACGCAGAAATGGTCCAGGCCACTCGTAGCGTGATCTTTTCCCGTGGTCAGCAGTTGCAACAGGCGATCGCCGAGCGCGGTCAGTTTTTCGGCTGGCAGGCGCTGTTGCTGTTTCTGGTCAGCGTGATACTGGTGGTGCTGTTTACCCGCATGATTATCGGGCCGGTCAAGGCGGTTGAGCGTATGATTAACCGTTTGGGGGAAGGGCGGCCAATCGGTATGACTGCCTCGTTCAAAGGCCCGCGTGAACTGCGATCGCTAGCGCAACGCATTATCTGGCTGAGTGAGCGTCTGGCATGGCTGGAGTCGCAGCGGCATGAGTTTTTGCGCCATATTTCCCATGAATTGAAAACGCCGCTGGCCAGCATGCGGGAAGGGACTGAACTGCTGGCGGATGAAGTGGCGGGCCCGCTGACCTCCGATCAAAAAGAGGTGGTGGCGATCCTCGATCAAAGCAGCCGCCACTTGCAACAACTGATTGAGCAATTGCTGGATTACAACCGCAAACTGGCCGATGGCCCGTCAGAACATGAGAATGTTGAGCTGGAAGAATTGGTCGATATGGTCGTCGCTGCCCACAGTTTGCCTGCCCGGGCTAAAATGATTCGCACCGAGGTGAAGCTTGATGCGGAAATCTGTTGGGCACAACCTACGCTATTAATGCGCGTACTGGATAATCTCTACTCCAATGCGGTGCACTACGGCGAGGAATCCGGTAACATTTGGATCCGCAGTCGCCAGGTTGGTCAACGGGTGCAGATTGACGTCGCTAATAGCGGTACGCCGATCCCCGAAACGGAACACACCATGATATTTGAGCCTTTTTTCCAAGGTAGTCACCAGCGAAAAGGGGCGGTAAAAGGAAGCGGGCTGGGGCTGAGCATTGCTCAGGACTGTATCCGCCGTATGCGCGGAGAACTGAAACTGGTCAACGTCGCTGACGCTGATGTCTGTTTCCGAATTGAATTGCCATTAACCGCCGAGAATGAATAAATAATGTACATATGGTCTAAACGCGCCTCTTTACCGCAGACCGAAGGTTCACCACGTGTTTCTCAACGTGCACCGCTCGGCAAGCGCCCACTCTCTTTTCTGGGCCCGATGCTTTTGGCCCCGTTTCTGCTGACCGGTTGTGTTGAACGTGCTGCCAGTACTGATTTGGCCCAGCAGCAGCAAGAGTCTATTCCAGACATTAAAGTCGTGGATTACCGCATTGCACCTTGTGAAACCCTGCTGCCGCTTGATGAAAAAGAGGTGTTGGAAAACCCTCTCTACTGGCTGCGAGTGATGGATTGTGCCGATCGTATCGGTTCCACTCAGGCTCGTGCATTGGTAAAAACCCTGCCGGGCAGCAACTGGCAAGGCGTTTTCAAACAAAGCATTCTGCTGGGTAGCGCTGAACCGACCTCGGCTGAACGCCGCCAGATTATCGAGCGCCTGAACAGTTATCGTCTTGATTTTCCAAACTCATTACGCCCACTGTTGCAGCTATGGCGCCAGCAGCAGGCCTTGCAGGTCTCACTGTTTGACGAGCGGGCTCGCTATCAGCATCTGCAGGAAAGCTCAGACAACCAGATAGACTTGCTGCGTCAAAACCAGGCTCATTTGCAGAACCAATTGCAGGAAACGTCACGCAAGCTGGAGAATCTGACCGATATCGAACGCCAACTCTCTTCGCGTAAGCAAATGCAGGGTGAAATCCCGGAAAACAGCGCAGCACAGCCAAAAGCGGATGCAGCCAGCAAGGGGGCGACAACAACGCCAGTGCAGGCCAAAGCTAAAGCCAAAGAGGCTGAACCTGAACCTGCCCCTGAGGTAGAAAAAGGGACTGCTGTGCCAGTAGAACCGGAAGAAACCGACGCACCGCCACCTGTTCATAAGGAACCTTAAGCGCAATGACAGCTCGCAAACCGGCCAATCTTCTGTTGGTTGACGACGATCCCAGCCTGCTCAAGTTGCTGGGTATGCGCCTGACAAGCGAGGGTTTTCACGTTACCACCGCCGCAAGCGGTCAAGAGGCCCTGCGCCTGCTGGCACGTGAAAAGATCGACTTGGTCATCAGCGATTTACGGATGGATGAGATGGACGGCATGGCGCTGTTCGCTGAAATCCAGAAGTATCAGCCGGGTATGCCGGTGATCATTCTTACCGCTCACGGCTCGATCCCGGATGCGGTTGCCGCCACCCAGCAAGGGGTATTCAGTTTCCTGACCAAGCCGGTCGATCGCGATGCACTGTACAAAGCTATTGATGATGCGCTGTCGTTGTCGATACCGGCAGGTGATGAAAGCTGGCGTGAAGACTTTGTGACCCGTAGCCCGATCATGCTGCGCCTGCTGGAGCAGGCCAAGATGGTGGCGCAGTCGGACGTCAGCGTGTTGATCAACGGCCAGAGCGGTACCGGTAAGGAAGTACTGGCGCAGGCGATTCACGGAGCCAGCCCACGGGCGAAAAAGGCCTTTATTGCCATCAACTGCGGTGCGTTGCCCGAGCAACTGCTGGAGTCCGAACTGTTTGGGCACGCCAAGGGCGCATTTACCGGTGCGGTGAGCAGTCGTGAGGGGTTGTTCCAGGCCGCAGCTGGCGGGACGCTGTTCCTGGACGAGATCGGTGATATGCCGCTTTCGCTACAGGTGAAGCTGTTGCGTGTTCTGCAAGAGCGCAAGGTGCGCCCGCTGGGCAGCAACCGCGATCTGGACATCGATGTGCGTATCATTTCCGCGACCCACCGTGATTTACCCAAGGCGATGGCGAAAAACGAGTTCCGCGAAGATCTCTACTACCGCCTGAACGTTGTCAACCTGAAGATCCCGGCGTTAAATGAGCGGGCGGAAGATATCCCGCTGCTGGCCAATCATCTGCTGCGCGAGTCGGCTCTGCGCCATAAGCCTTTTGTACGCAGTTTCTCCTCCGATGCGATGAAACGCCTGATGACCGCCAGTTGGCCGGGCAACGTGCGCCAGTTGGTGAACGTGATCGAGCAGTGCGTGGCGCTGACCACGGCTCCGGTGATCAGCGAAGCGCTGGTAGAGCAGGCCCTGGAAGGGGAAAACACCGCGTTGCCGACCTTTGTCGAGGCGCGTAACCAGTTTGAATTACACTATTTACGTAAGCTGTTGCAGATCACTAAGGGTAACGTCACCCAGGCCGCGCGCATGGCGGGCCGTAACCGTACTGAGTTCTATAAATTGTTGTCGCGCCACGAACTGGACGCCAACGATTTCAAAGAATGATGTTTTCTTTCATCAACCTGCCTAGTGCAGGTTCTCAACAAACAAGCCGGAAGGGTATAAACTCCGTTTGAGGTTAATGACAAAGAGTTTTTGAGCCCGAGATACCCGGGCCTAGTGCACCGAGGAGTGCTCCGGCGGCTTACGCCGCTACGACCCCATCGGCACGCTCTCCCTAATAACGGGCTTTGTCAGCAGTCTGAAACTCCTTTTCCTTTGTTGTGGCATGGCAGACTAGAGAGATATGAGCAGATCACTTTCCATTGCGTTGGCCCAGCTGAATTTGCTGGTGGGCGATATTGAAGGCAACACGGAACGCATGTTGCAAACCGTGCAAGAGCAGCAGAAGGCGGGAGCCGATCTGGTCATGTTCACCGAACTGGCGCTGTCAGGCTATCCGCCGGAAGACCTGCTGTACCGTGACGATTTCTATCAGCGCTGTGATACCCAGTTGAGCCGCTTGCAACAGGCATCGGCCAATGTGGCAATCCTGGTAGGCCACCCGTGGCGTGAAGGCGATAAACTGTATAACGCCCTGTCGCTGTTTTCCGCGGGGCAGTTGTTGGCGCGTTACTTCAAACAGCAACTGCCGAACTACGGTGTGTTCGACGAAAAACGCTACTTCCATGCAGGAGATAAAAGCTGCGTGGTGGATCTGAAAGGCTATCGTCTGGGCCTGCTGATTTGTGAAGATTTGTGGTTCCCGGAACCGGTGGATGCGGCAAAAGCGGCTGGGGCGGAAATTCTGCTGTCGATCAATGCCTCGCCGTATAACCGTGAAAAACCTTATATCCGTAAAACCCTGATGGCGGGCCACTGCCAGCGTACGGGCCTGCCATTGGTATATCTCAATCAGATCGGCGGGCAGGATGAGCTGATTTTTGATGGCTGTTCAAAAGTGTTTGATGCCGCAGGCAATATGACTCACCGCCTGGCGGCGTTTGCCGAACAGGTCACGCAGTTAGAATTCAACGGGCTGCAAGTGGTGCCGATGACCGCCCCGGCTGCGGAACTGCCGCAGTTGGCGCAGGTGTACGAAGCGCTGGTGCTGGCAGTGCGCGACTATGTGACCAAAAACGGTTTCAAAGGCGCAGTCTTGGGCCTGTCCGGCGGTATCGACTCGGCGCTGACGCTGGCGATTGCCGTTGATGCATTGGGTAAAGACAAAGTTCAGGCGTTAATGATGCCGTTCCGCTACACGGCGGATATCAGCATTGCCGATGCTAAAGAAGAAGCCGAAATCCTCGGCATCGAGTTTGATATCGTTTCTATTGAGCCGATGTTTGATGCCTTTATGGGCCAACTGTCACCGATGTTTGTTGGCACCGAGCGCGACACCACCGAAGAAAACCTACAGGCGCGCTGCCGTGGTGTGGTGCTGATGGCGTTGTCTAACAAACGCCGCAGCATCGTGTTAACCACGGGTAACAAAAGCGAGATGGCTGTGGGTTATGCCACGCTGTATGGTGATATGGCGGGTGGCTTTGACGTGTTGAAAGACGTACCAAAAACGCTGGTGTTTAAACTCTCTGAGTACCGTAATACCGTCTCTTATGTGATCCCGCAGCGGGTGATTGATCGTCCACCGTCTGCCGAACTGGCCCCGGATCAGCTCGATCAGGACAGTCTGCCGCCGTACGACATTTTGGATGCCATTCTGGAAGGTTATGTCGAGCGCGATAAGTCCGTCGCCGATCTGGTAGCCGAAGGTTTCGAAGAAGCCATCGTGCGTAAGGTGATCCGTTTGGTGGATATCAACGAATACAAGCGCCGTCAGGCTGCCGTTGGGCCACGCATTACCGCCCGTAGTTTTGGTAAAGACCGCCGCTACCCGATCACCTCCGGTTTTGGCCGTAAAAATTGGTAATTAAGGAATAAAGATGAAAAAGATCGACGCTATTATCAAACCGTTCAAACTGGATGACGTGCGTGAAGCGCTGGCTGAAGTCGGGATCACCGGGATGACAGTTACCGAAGTTAAAGGCTTTGGCCGTCAGAAAGGCCATACCGAGCTGTACCGTGGTGCAGAGTATATGGTCGACTTCCTGCCGAAGGTCAAAATCGAAATCGTAGTGGCTGACGATATCGTTGATACCTGTGTAGAAACCATCATGCAAACCGCACAGACCGGCAAAATCGGTGACGGTAAGATCTTTGTCTTCGACGTAGCGCGAGTGGTACGTATCCGTACCGGCGAGCAAGACGAAGAAGCGATCTGATCTGTTCTGCTTGTGGGCGGATTTATGCCATAGAGGCGTAGCATTGCTACGCCTTTGTTATTTCTAGAGTCTCTTTTCCCTTCCTGTTAAGACTGATATTAAGTAAAAACACTATAAAATTTAATTGGTTAACTTCAAGTTGCTTGAGTGTTGGTTGCGCCCTGTCGACCCAGCCAGATAGTTATCTATGCGACTGGGTTCTCCAGTGCTTGCCGCCTACAAGCAACTCGAATTATTTGGGGTATATACCATCAGTTAAATAGGCTCAAATGGTTTTCTAATACCCATGGTCTTCGGGAAAATCACCTTAAGCTGACTCAAAGTACACTAGGACTCATTACAGACC
>JBAQHZ010000236.1:0-4417 GCA_049288585.1 Chania sp. | reverse complement strand
GTGATAAACCGCTTGCCGCTATTGAAGAGCGTAAATTCCTGACGTTTGACCAGGATAACTTTGACGCGCGCATGCGTGCCATCAAGCCCCGGCTTAAATTCTATGTGGATAACACACTGAGCGACGATGAAGAACTGCTGGATATCGAACTTGAATTCGACTCAATGGATGACTTTTCGCCAGGTGCAATTGCTCGCCATATCCCTCAAATGGAAAAGCTGCTCGAAGCTCGAACACATTTGGCTGAGCTGATTACTTACATGGACGGCAAGGCTAGCGCGGAAGAAGTGGTTAAGCGATTGCTTGAGCAACCTGATTTCTTACAACGCCTGGCTGCTGATGCCCAAAGTACCGTTGCGAACCTCAGCAAGGACTTGGAAGACGAAGCCATTGAGGGGGACGAATAGTGGAAAATATGCAACAAGTACCTGTCGATAGCTTACCGGAGGTTGAGGTAGCCTTTGTTGACAATGAGTTGGACGAAATCCTCAAACGTTCATTCCGCCCGCGTACCGACGAGGCTTCTTCTGCAGTGCGCAGGGCAATAGGTACGCTTGCTGCCTATGCCAACAAAGACAAAGTCAAGGTCAACCGGGATGTCGTTCTGACCATTGAATCCTTGGTTGCCGAAATCGATGAAAAACTCTCCGAGCAGATGAACCATATTCTGCATCATAAAGAGTTTCAGAAACTCGAGTCCGCCTGGCGTGGCTTAAGCTACCTGGTGGATAACACCGATACCAACGAAACACTGAAAATCCGCGTGCTCAATATCAGCAAGGATGAACTGGCGAAAACCCTAAGGCGCTATCGAGGTTCTGCCTGGGATCAAAGCCCGATCTTCAAGCAAATCTATGAGCATGAATATGGCCAGTTTGGTGGCGAACCTTTTGGCTGCATGATCGGTGACTATGAATTTGACCACAGCCCACAAAGCGTCGCCCTGTTAACAGAACTGGCTAAAGTCGCGGCCGCTGCGCACTGCCCTTTTATCGCTTCTGCCTCTCCCACCATCATGCAGATGAACAATTGGCAGGAATTAGGCAACCCGCGTGATATTGGCAAAATCTTCACTACTCCAGAGTATGCACCTTGGCGCCGGTTACGTGAAAGCAATGACTCCCGTTATCTGGTATTGACATTACCACGCTTCCTTTCACGTTTGCCCTATGGCACCAAAACGTTGCCAATCGATGACTTTGCCTTTGAGGAAGTGGTCAGCCCTTACGCTATTGATGATTTTGCTTGGGCCAACGCAGCCTATGCCATGGGGGTCAATATCAACCGCGCTTTCAATGAATACGGCTGGTGTTCGAGGATCCGTGGTATTGAGTCCGGTGGTTCGGTCGAGGAACTTCCTACCTATGCTTTCCCGTCTGACGAGGGGGGGTACGAACTGACCTGTCCAACGGAGTTAGCGATTTCCGATCGTCGTGAAAATGAGTTGTCCAACGCCGGTTTCTTACCATTGGTATACAGAAAACACTCTGATTTTGCTGCATTCATCGGCTCATGCACGCTGCATGCCCCTACCGAGTACGAAGACCCTGATGCGACAGCAAACGCCAAGCTTTCCGCCCGCTTGCCTTACATTTTTGCCACCTGCCGTTTTGCTCATTACCTCAAGTGTATCGTCCGCGACAAGATCGGTTCGTTCCGTTCCCGTGATGACATGCAGATTTGGTTGAACGATTGGCTGATGAACTACGTTGACGGCGACCCAAGCATTTCCACCGAAGCCACCAAGGCCAAAAGACCGTTAGCTGCTGCGGAAGTCCATGTTAAAGAAGTGGAAGACGATCCGGGCTTTTATCGGGCTCATTTCTACCTACGCCCACATTACCAGTTAGAAGGCATGACAGTGTCTCTACGGCTAGTTTCAAAACTTCCATCCAGTAAGGAAGGCAAAGATAAATAGCGATATCACCAATAACGGTTACACCGGTGAGCCATCATGCTGAAAAACACCTCAACATGGTCGTAGCCCTGACAGCTCAAGGAGGCGAGGAAAGATAAAATCTTAATATAAATAAAATGGTTTTAAATAATTTACCACCAACCTTAATGCATTAATTCATTAATTCAGGAGTGAAACAATGGCTGCGTTAGTAGATTACTTTCTCAAAATTGAAGGGGTAGAAGGCGAATCTCCGGATCAGAACTATGCTGGCTGGATCCAACTACAAGCCTGGCAATGGTCAGAAGAGAACGCCGGGAGATGGGGCTTCGGCAGCGGCGGAGGTTCCGGCAAAGTCGAAATGAAAGATTTCGAATTCAGTATGGTCAGCAATAAGGCATCCCCAAAACTGTTCCGCATGTGTGCCACCGGGGAACATATTCCCAATGCCAAATTAGTCTGTCGCAAGTCAGGTAACGGTCAGCAGGATTTTATGACCGTCAGTTTTGAAAACTGTCTGGTTTCTGCCTTCAAAACGGTTGGCAATATGCCACTGATGGCTTCGGGAACTCAGCATATCGATACCGTATTGCCAACTGACCTGATCAGTCTGAACTTTGCACGTATTTACGTTGAATACAAAGAGCAGAAAAACGATGGATCCATGGGCGCTGCGCTCAAGACCGGTTACGACCTGAAACTTAACGTCCCACTCTAAACACCCATAGTGGGTATCGACTGCTCCTCCATAAGGAGCAGTCTTTCTGCCTGACCTCAGGAGGATAACCATGACTATTTCGGCTCCAATACTTTTTGACAAGCTGAGTCTTCGTCAGGAACAGACTCGTTTGCCACATTGGCGCGAGCTCCTGTTGCGGGATATTGAGTATTTATTAAATGACTCCGCACACAGTGCCTCACTGAAGCTGTCACACCACCCCCACTGTGCAATTTCCGTGCTTAACTACGGCCTGCCTTCCCTGAGCCAGCAAGTTCCCCTCAATACTGATCAGATGGAGCTTGCCCGTCATATACAACGCATTATCGCCACTTTTGAATCACGTCTTGATCCACGCTCGATCAAGGTGGTTCCGCTGATAGACAAAGACCACACCTGGGTATTGGCCATTTTGTTTGATATTCACGCCAAGTGTAATTTGCCCGGTGAAGAGCAACTGATGAACCTTCGCATCGCTCTCGACTACTCCTATGGAATGGTACGCGTTCTCTGAACAACACAGACCGATAAAAGGAACAGGCCGTCATGCTCAGCGAACGTTTTCTCGCTTTATACAACGAAGAGTTGCGCTATCTGCGTGAGGATGGGCAACGCTTCGCACAAATGCATCCTCAGGTCGCACAGCACCTTGGGCTGCACGTTGATGGCGTGCTCGACCCTTTCGTGGAGCGCCTGCTGGAAGGCACTGCTTTTCTCAGTTCCCGCATTCAGGAGCGTCTGAATAATGAAAGCCCAGAATTCGCCCTGCAAATGTTGGGACGCCTGGCCCCCTTGTGGTACACCCCGTTACCGTCCATCGCGACCATTGCGATGACGCCCGACCTCACTTCTCCTCAGTGGCATTCGCACGTGACCCTGCCCAAAGGAAGCCGGGTCACGTTAAGCGATAACTCGCTTAACCAACGACGCGCCAATTTTTCTACCGGCCGTGATCTGAAAATTCAACCGGTCATCATTGAACATGCCAGCTGTAGCAATACTCCCCCCGCGCATTTGCCCCATGCCGTGGCCAACCAGCTAAACGATGGGCAGGCACATCTGGCGCTACGCCTCACGACTCAGGGCGTCGTCTCTTTGTCCGAATTGGATCTTGCTCCGCTGAACCTGACGCTGGCGGGCGATATTGTGCATTCGAATCAGGTGATCACCACGCTGCTCAATAACACCCTGCGCATTGTCGTCTGGGCAAAAACAGAAGATCGTCCGCTGATAAAAGTGCTCGATAAAGCACAACTGCGCCAAGGAGGGTTAAACGAGGATGAAGCCTTGCTGCCCACCAATATCAGTGAGCTGCCGGGTAGCCGCCTGCTGCGCGAATATTTTGCTGCGCCTTCGCGCTTTTTCAGCCTTGAGTTACACGGGCTGAATGACTTTTTAAAACAGGGTGAACGGGTACATGCTTTCGAAATCCTGTTCGTCTTAAACCAGCGGCCACTCCATTTGATCGATCGGGTCAACCCAAAGGATTTCCGACTGTTTGCTACCCCGATCATCAATCTCTATAAACGTCGCTGTAGCCCGGTGCTTGTTAACCATGAACATATCGAATACCCGATCATTGTCGATCAACTCAATCCGCACCTGTATGAAATTCACCACGTATTGAGCGTCAACGGGTTGCTTACCGATGGCGGCACTATGCCTTTTTCGCCCCTCTACGGCCATGGACGCTTTGAAGACGATGACAACCTGGGCGGTTACAGCATCCGGCGGCGGCGCGAATTCAGGGAAAAAAACTATCAGAAAGCCTCACCGATGCCACATGACAGCCTGTTTATCTG
>JBAQHZ010000235.1:0-5887 GCA_049288585.1 Chania sp. | reverse complement strand
GCGTTAATTTCAGCTTGATGCAACGTTATTGTGCACTTTCTGCGGGGGTGAAGGGGCATTGCCGTTGCCTGTTCCCCCTCACCCCGGCCCTCTCCCGCAGGGAGAGGGGGGAATAATTTTAGCTTGGTACTGAACAGCAATGCGCTATGAATGCTTACAACTCCAACTTCTCTGCCCATTCGCGGAATGCCTTGCCCTGCGTTGGGTGGCGCAGGCCATAGGTCACAAATGCCCGCAGGTAATCCAGCTTTTCACCGCAGTTAAATGACTCACCCACCAGCTTCATGGCTTCTACCGGTTTCTGCTTCAGCAGTTCTGCAATGGCATCGGTCAACTGAATGCGCCCCCAGGCTCCCGGCTTGGTTTGTTCCAGAATCGGCCAGATATCGGCAGAAAGCACATAGCGGCCAACGGCAGAGTAGTTAGATTTCAGTTGAATCTCACGGCTCGGCTTTTCAATGATCGACGTCATGAACGAACTTTCACCAGGCTGCAAGGTGTTGGTTTCACATTCAACCACCGAGTAGTTGTACAGCACACTCTCATCTACCGCCTGCACCAGCACCTGGCTCAAACCAGTTTCTTTAAAGCGGGCGATCATATGCGCCAGGTTGTCTTTTTTCAGATCGGCTTTTGCGTCATCCAGCAAAACATCCGGCAGCAGCACCACAAACGGTGAATCTCCTACCAAAGGCCTGGCGCACAACACCGCATGCCCCAGCCCTTTAGGTTGCCCCTGGCGAATGTGCATCAGGGTTACGCCCGGCGGAGTGATCGACTTTACTTCATCCAGCAGTTGGCGCTTCACGCGCGCCTCTAGCATGGCTTCAAGTTCGTAAGAGGTGTCAAAATGGTTTTCGATTGCATTCTTGGAGGAATGCGTCACCAGAACAATTTCTTTGATGCCTGCGGCAACGCACTCATTCACGATGTATTGGATCACCGGTTTATCGACAATCGGCAACATCTCTTTTGGAATCGCCTTGGTTGCCGGCAACATGCGCATACCCAAACCAGCAACAGGAATGACGGCTTTCAACATCTTAGTCATGATAACCCTCTGTGAATCTTCTGATCATGCCAGCGGTCTTAGCTGTCACTTGCTGTTTAGCGTCTGCTTCAACCACTGGGTGAAACCTTCACCTTCAGACGGGTGGCGCAGGCCATATTGCACAAAAGCCTTCATATAACCCAGTTTGTCGCCGCAATCGTGCGATTTACCGGTCATATGGAAAGCCTCAACGGTTTCCTGTTCCATCAACATGGCGATTGCATCGGTCAACTGGATCTCATCACCCGCACCCGGTGGGGTTTTTTCCAGCAATGGCCAGATATCGGCCGAAAGTACATAGCGGCCCACCACAGCCAGGTTTGAAGGGGCATCTTCGCGCGCGGGTTTTTCTACCACTGCGGTCATCGGGGTGCTTTCACCAGCGGCTAGCATTGCGCCACCGCAGTCTACAACGCCGTATTTAGACACATCTTGCTCAGGCACAGGTTCAACCATAATCTGGCTGAAACCGGTTTGCTCAAAGCGCTGGATCATCTTGGCCAGGTTTTCTTTACGCAAATCGGCAGTGGCATCATCCAGCAGCACATCCGGCAGCAACACCACAAAAGGTTCATCACCCACCATCGGTTTGGCACATAACACGGCGTGGCCAAGGCCTTTAGCTTGCCCCTGGCGTACCTGCATAACGGTTACGTCCGGCGGGCAGATCCCTTGCACATCGGCAAGCAATTGGCGCTTTACACGTGCCTCAAGCACCGCTTCCAGTTCAAAAGAGGTATCAAAGTGGTTTTCAATCGCGTTTTTAGATGAATGCGTGACCAGAACAATGTCTTTAATTCCTGCCGCAACACATTCGCTAACGATGTACTGAATCAGTGGTTTATCCACCACCGGCAGCATTTCTTTCGGGATAGCCTTGGTCGCAGGCAGCATGCGTGTGCCCAGACCCGCCACGGGGATCACGGCCTTTAATCTCTTTTGCATAGTTTCTTTCCACCGAAAAATAACAAGAAGTATAACAGAGCCAGACAGGGCAACCACATTAGCGGGCTAGTAATTTCTCTTTTAAATCATTGCATTGTGAAAAATCATCAAACCGTTATGCTAATTTTTTACACGCTACCGCCCCTGGCTTTCAGCTACCAATGCACTGTCACTGTAGAAAATGTTTGAATCAAAAGGCGTGGCTACCACACACCTTATGATGAATCTGGGGGGTTGCACTCAATGTGATGAGACACAGTTCACGGTAAAACGAGAACGCAGCACCTTGCTGACCTGGTAACGGCACTTATCACCATCTATAGATGGTCTAAGATTCTTATACTATTGACCCATTGAAACAAGCCTTACATAAACATCTAAAGGCCTTTTCAGAATAAGACTACTATTGCGGTTTTACCGTGCACATTAATGCATTTTGCAACATAAATAATTTATTGATTTAAAAGAATATTATTTAAACCTTGAGATTATACCTAAAAAACAGACCGATTTTTTTGCATCGCCTATCAGCCCGTCAAAACGCCATTGTAATGCTTAATTACTTACCTTTTCTATTGTCTAACTTCCTATATGTTGATTTAAAGTTGAATTCCGCTTTCTCAGCGTCCATCATTCCGATTGCGGCATGTGCCGCCGAACATAAAGGTGAAATTGGGCGTATGGAATGGATCGCAGATCCAACAATTTGGGCCGGCTTGGCCACCCTGGTTGTGCTGGAGATTGTACTGGGGATAGATAACCTCATCTTTATCGCCATCCTGGCGGAAAAGTTACCGAAAAAACAAAGAGATAAAGCACGCATTGTTGGCCTTTTGCTGGCACTGCTGATGCGTTTGGCTCTGCTTGCCTCAATCTCATGGCTGGCAACTCTCACCAAGCCCCTGTTTACCGCCGCGGGTCACCCGTTCAGTGGCCGGGATCTGATCATGCTGATCGGCGGCATCTTCCTGCTGTTTAAAGCCACGATGGAGCTGAACGAACGGCTGGAAGGCAAAGACGAAGAGCAGCACGGGCAGCGTAAAGGGGCTCGTTTTTGGCCGGTCGTTGCACAAATTGTCGTGCTTGATGCGGTATTCTCTCTGGATTCGGTAATCACGGCTGTCGGGATGGTCGATCACCTCGCGGTAATGATGATCGCCGTCTGTATCGCGATTGGCCTGATGCTACTTGCCAGCAAGCCGCTTACGCGCTTTGTTAATGCTCACCCCACCATCGTTATTCTTTGCCTCAGCTTCTTGCTGATGATCGGTTTCAGCCTGGTTGCGGAAGGGTTCGGCTATTATATCCCGAAAGGCTATCTCTATGCTGCGATTGGCTTCTCAGTAATGATCGAAGCATTGAACCAGCTGGCGCAATTCAACCGGCGGCGCTTTCTTTCCAAGGTTCGTCCCCTACGTGAACGCACCGCTGAAGCGGTATTACGCATGTTGAGCGGCAAACATGAAGAGGCAGATGTAGACAGCCATTCTGCCAGCCTGCTGGCGGACAGCACCAGTGAAAGTGGTGAGATTTTCAACCGGCAGGAACGCCACATGATCGAGCGCGTGCTGGGCATGGCGCAGCGTACGGTCAGCAGTATCATGACCTCACGGCATGATGTGGAATACCTTGCGCTCAACGACGCACAAGAAAAGCTGGCGCAGTTACTGGGTAAAAACCAGCATACGCGCATCGTGGTAACAGAAGACAACGCCAGCGATGAACCCTTGGGGGTGATCCACACCATCGACGTGTTGAAACAGCAATTGCAACAGGACTCACTGGATCTGCGCGCTTTGGTGCGCCAACCGCTGATCTTCCCTGAGCAATTGACGTTGCTTTCTGCACTGGAACAATTCCGCCAGGCAAAAACGCACTTTGCCTTTGTCGTCGATGAGTTTGGTTCGATCGAGGGCGTCGTCACCTTGACCGACGTTATGGAAACCATCGCCGGTAACCTGCCAGAGGCGGATGAGGAGATCGACGCACGCCACGACATCCAGCAAACCGCCGACGGCTGCTGGATCGCCAATGGTCACATGCCACTGGAAGATCTGGTGTTGTATGTACCACTGCCAATAGAAGAAAAGCGTGAATACCATACTCTGGCTGGTTTATTGATGGAGCATTGTCAGCGCATTCCGCAAGAAGGCGAACAATTGCAGATTGGCGACTATCTGTTTGAACCGCTGGAGATCAGCAGCCACCGCATCATGAAAGTAAAAATCACCCCGCTAATCACGCCGGAAGAAGACTACGAAGTTTGAATTGTAGAAGTGCAGAATGGGCCTTGCAGTACGGTGATCGTCCCCTCACTCTTGCCCTCTCCCCAGAGGAGAGGGAACTGGCCGGAGTTTCCCTTTCACCTTGTGGAAGAACAGAGTGGGGCTTGTAGTGCGGTTAACTTCCCCCAGTCCCCGAAGGAGAAGACACTAATCGTGTTTTCCCCCTCTCCCTCCGGGAGAGGGCCGGGGTGAGGGGCTTTAGTACAGCAATATTCCCTAAAACCGGCTGGCATGGCCAATCAGCGCAATGGAACCAGCAGTTCCGTTGCCACTACTACCACAATCAACCCTACGATCACTGGCACAGAAGTCCGCTTCACGACTTCGAACGGCGATATTTTTGCCATCCCAGCCACCGCTACTACCACCCCGGAAACCGGCGACAACGTTCGGCCAAGGTTTGATGCCTGCAACATCGGGATCACCAAATAAGCGGGGTTAATACCCATCTGTGCGGCCAGTTTTGGGATCAGTTCAACAAACGCGTAGAAAGGCGCATTACCGGAGCCGGTGGTCATTGCCGCCAGCATGGTAATCACCACCAGAACCAGCATCATAATAATGCCACCGGTGCCAAACGACTGCGCCAGGCCGATCAAGCCACTGATAAATCCAACGGTGCTCAGCCCCTGTGCAAATACCCCCGCAGCAACCAGCAGCATCACCACGCTGGTAAACGCATCCGCCATGCCACGGTCAGCCACTTCCAGGCCAGTAAATACGGTTTTTGCATTGAAGCTGCGGATAAACTCAATCACCGCAGTCAGGAACATGCAGATCACCAATATGGTAATGATATGCAGCTCTGGGCCCCATTTGCCGTCAAACACCAGCACACCCAAGATCGGCGAAAATGGCAAAATGGCATAGAAAGCGGGTGCATGGGTGGTGATTTCACTCACATCAACAATGTGATGCTGTTCGTTGTTTTTCTTATCGAGATAACGCTGCCAGAAGAAATGGGCAATCGCCATACAAACAATGGCGGCAATCGAAATAGGCAGCGTGGTTTTAAAGGCAAAATCGACCAGCGGCATTTCAGCCGCCTTGGCCGCCAGTACCACATCACCGGAGGTCGGTGAAAGGATAATCGCCGCTGGGGAAGCACAGATAGCCGCCGCCGCACCACGGCTGATCCCTACATTCACCATCAGCGGGAACAGCGTTGCCATCAGCAGTACGCCCAAGCCGGTGGCAGAAGACACCGCCAATGACATCAAGCAGGCAACGAAATAGGCGGCGATCATCAGTAAATAAGGGGAGTTGATCATCTGCAACGGGCGCGAGGCCAGTTTCACTACCACATCGTTGGCACCAATGTGCGTCATGTAAGCGGCAAAACCGCACAGCATCATGATCATCATGCCGAGATCGCCACCGCGGCTCATCAGCAGGATTTTCACATATTCGAAAATATCAGTTGCGCGCCAACCGGTTGACGTTGCGCTGGCAGGCAACACGCTTTTGCCCATCAGTGCGCTGATCGTCAGTAGCATCAGCCCCCCGACCATCAGCACTCCTGTGGCCGAATAACCTTTGATAATGTAGCGGCCAACACCTACCGCTACTACCACACCAATCAGAAGTTCTATCATAAATCCTCAAC
>JBAQHZ010000234.1:0-1506 GCA_049288585.1 Chania sp. | reverse complement strand
GTTGGCTGCCCTCACTCACCCCAGTCACTTACTGGTGTAAGCTCCTGGGGATTCGCTCTGTTGCCGCCTACAAGCAACTCGAATTATTTTGGGTATATAAACGAAATAGTTTAAGCATTATCTTGTTGCACTGACCAGTGCTTCATTTCTTCGCTGATAAAATAATTCACCAGTTCCGTATAGATATTTTCAATCACGTCTGGGCTAAGGCCGTTTTCACTGGCCCATTGCCTTCTGGTTTGGATCATGGCGTCGAAGCGTGCTTTGGCTCGCACGGCATCAGGGCTGGTTTTGAATTTTGCCGCGGCTTTGACATAATCAAAACGCTGGGCAAGCAGTTTAATGATCTGCTGATCCATAATGTCGATTTCTGCACGTATATCCTCCATGCCAGTACAATCCTGCGGTAATAATCTGTTCATCAATTTTCCTTATTATTCAAGGCGTACATAGCCGCCGTTCTGCAAACGTTCAAGCGCCGTTCCTTCTGCATAGACCATACCGGTTGTCAGATTGTGGAAGCCGTATTTGTTATAAAATGCCAGTTTGTCCGGCACCGAATAGATGAACACCTTGCCGAGCGGAGCCAGATCCTGCATTACGCGCGCCATTAACTGGTGACCATAGCCATGCCCTTGCCAGTGGGGGTGGATAGCCACATCCGCCAGATAGGCGACCGATGTCATATCGCTGATGGCATGAGCGGTCGCCATCAGTTCACCATCAACGAAGCCGAAATAACAGAACTGACTGTTTTGATAGACCTTCTGCATCACCTGCGGGTCACGTTTGCCTAATCCGGCGGCTTCCAGCAATTCTGCCAACCGTTGCCAGTCAATGTTGCAACGATCGGGGTCGACAAAGATCTCCACGGTTGGCTCCTAACTGATGCGATCCAGATCCGTCGCATATTGACGGATCGCGCGTTGGTAGTGGCTGATAGCGCTGTGGGAGGAGGTTTCTGCCAATAGCAGTAGCAAATCGGCGACGGCCTGTTTGGTTTCACCCAGATTATAGAGCGTCATGGCGCGGAACAGGGTGATCTCCTTGGCCTGAGGAAATTCGCCTAAGCCAGCATCAAAAGTGGCCAGTGATTTCTGATAATCCCCCAGTGCGCGGTAGGTGCTGCCTAAGCCGAGCCAGGCCTCTTGGCGCTGTTGTGCTGGCAACTCGTATTGCAACGCGGCGAGATAGCAGGGAATGGCCTGCTGTTCAAAGCCCTGCACATCGTAAAGAGAGGCTAACTGATAGTGCAGCGTGGCATTCTCTGGTGCCTGTTGCAGCATTAACTGCAACAGTTCGCTGGCTTCCTGATAGCGGCCCTGCTCTTTCAGTTGTTCGATAGTGAACGTCGGGGACATGAGATTGCCTTTAATGTGAGGTTTTTTTAACCCTTTGGCACGCTACTACGGAAGAATTGATCGCACAAGGGAATATACCCTTCATACTTCAAGTTGCTGGGTGTTGGCTGCATCCGCTCGCACCAGTCACATAGTTATCTATGCT
>JBAQHZ010000233.1:0-4568 GCA_049288585.1 Chania sp. | reverse complement strand
ATACGGTGGACGATATTTCTGGCCTTATCGGTGTTGGAGGCTCAGGAGGAACCGCACTGATAACGGCAGCCATGCAAGCGATGCCAATTGGTATCCCCAAGTTAATGGTGTCGACAATGGCATCGGGCAACGTGGGTGGGTATGTCGGCGGTGTGGATATTGCCATGTTGTATACCGTCACCGATCTCAGTGGCTTGAACTACCTGTCGCGTGCCATTTTAGCTAATGCCGCTAATATGATCGCCGGTGCCGTCACCCACGTTACCCCCCACGACCGTACGCAAAAGCCTGTTTTAGGGCTGACAATGTTCGGCGTCACCACCCCTTGTATCAAACACTTGGTCGCAGCGTTAAGTGATCGGTTCGATCCCTTGGTGTTTCATGCCACCGGTAACGGCGGAACCAGCATGGAACGGCTGGTTGAAAACCGTGAAATTATTGGCGTGCTTGATATTACCCTGACCGAGGTGACCGACTTGCTGTTCGGCGGTGCTCTGGCCTGTCCTGACACTCGGCTGGATTGTATTGCGCAGACACTGGTGCCGTGGGTGGGCAGTGCAGGGGCACTCGACATGATCAATTTCAGCAGTTGGGACAGCATACCTGAGCGTTATGCTCATCGGCAGTTTGTAGAGCATAACGCTCAGGTCACGCTGATGCGCACAACACCAGAGGAGAACTACCAGCTCGGCGTCTGGATTGGCAACAAACTCAATCTTTGCCATGGGCCGGTACGCTTCATCATTCCAGAAGGCGGATTTTCGGCATTAGATGCACCAGGGCAACCGTTTTTCGATCCACAGGCAAGTCAAGCTTTTGCCGATGGGTTGGAATCGACGGTGGTCCAGACGGCACAACGTCAGATCATCAAAACGCCTCACCACATCAACGCACCTGAGTTTAGCTCGCTTGTGATGGCGCAGTTCCAGAATGCCATGCAGCACCAGGTAACCGCTCATCATTCAACACCAGGGAAACCCTTATGAAGAATTACACAGCTTTGAAGGAGACGCTGCAACAGAAGGTTCTGCGTCAGGAGCCGATCATTGGCGCTGGAGCCGGGACCGGTCTTTCTGCCCGTTGTGAAGAGGCGGGTGGGGTTGATTTGATTGTGATCTACAACAGTGGCCGATTCAGGATGGCAGGGCGCGGTTCCCTGGCGGGGTTGATGCCGTACGGCAACGCCAATCAGGTAGTGCGCGAAATGGGCAATGAGGTGTTACCGGTGGTGAAGGAGACGCCGGTGCTGGCAGGCGTTTGCGGAACGGATCCTTTCTGCAATATTTCACTGTTCCTGGACGAGTTGAAAGCACAGGGTTTTGCCGGAGTCCAGAATTTCCCCACTGTCGGGCTGATCGACGGGAACTTCCGCAAGAATCTGGAAGAAACGGGGATGGGCTATGGCCTGGAGGTGGCGATGATCCGCCAGGCTCATGAGAAGGGGATGCTGACCACCCCGTATGTTTTCAACCCGGAGGATGCGGTGGCGATGACTGAAGCCGGTGCGGATATCATTGTGGTGCATCTGGGGTTGACGACCGGGGGCGATATTGGCGCAGATACCGCGCATAACCTGGAGTCATGCATCCCGGTGATCAATGCCTGTGCTGCGGCGGCAAAGGCTCAACGTGATGACGTTATCGTACTGTGTCACGGTGGCCCCATCGCCGAACCGGAAGATGCAGCCTATATTCTGGCGCATTGCCCTGACTGTCACGGTTTTTACGGTGCCAGTTCGATGGAGCGTTTACCGACAGAAATTGCCATTAAAAATACCGTTAACGCGTTTAAGCAAATAACACGGCATTAAAACCTGAATATTTTAATGCTGTGTACGGTTTCGATAACAAAGAAAACTCCGTAAGAAGCTGAATATAACGCCTCGGCAATGACGAGGCGTTTTTTACGAAATAAAGTTTTATATTTTCATAGAGAGTTTTTTGTTGTAGTCGTTATTTTTCTTTATAGAGTGGGCCTCCTGTTATTACCAGGCAGGACCACACTATGCAATCCCCTAAAGAATACAGGATACCTAACTCGGTTTTTGAAACCGAGATATTTGAGCAGCGAAAATTATGTGAAAGTCCCAAGGATGATGATCTTAAACGGAAGGTAACATCATTATGCTGAAGTCTCTCCTGAAGTTGTTGCCGGTTTCCTCTGCCAATGCCATCAAGGGTAGCGCGCAGGCAGCGATATCCCTCGCGCTAAATCCCTCCCCAGAGGGTTACCTCACCCCGATGTCAGCCAGTGAGCTGTTGGTTTTACCCCGACGTCAGCAATGGCTGCAGATGCTGTGGGATTACTCATCGCTGCCAAAAGACCTGTATCAACAGTATTACCTGCAGCCACTTGAGCGTTGTATCACTCTGATGCAGCAGTTTCCGGCCACGGAGAACGGACATCATGCCTATCTGGGTGGCATGGTGGATCATCTGCTGGAGACGGTGGCCTATGCAGCCCGGCTGTCAAAAAACTATCTGTTACCGGTAGGTGCACAGCCGGAAGAGCAGGCCTCACAGAATGCAGCCTGGAATGCAGTGATTGTCTATGCCGCGATGCTGCAATCACTTGATGGGTTAGGTCAGATTGAGGTTGAACTGGAAAGCGGGAAGCGCTGGATCCCCCTGAATGCCGCACCGGGTGAGCCTTACCGTTTTCGTTTTCTCCCGGCTGCTGATACGTCACAGCGCCAAAGCCAGTCAGCAATGCTGGCCTGGAAAGTCATTCCTGACCCGGCGTTACTCTGGTTGGCTACCTGGCCGGAGGTGTTGAAAACCTTATCGCTGTATTTGACCGGGTTTCGTCACGAATCAGGGATTATTAATACCATTGTTTTGGACGCCATTAGCGCCTCGATAGGGAAATCGGCCCCGACCGGCGTGGTTGCCCCTCTGTTAACGCCCATACTTCCAGCAACCCCAGGGACAATATTGTCAGACCTAGCCACGGCTCCTGAGTATTCTCCCCCGCAGTCACCTTCAACAACTCACTCTGTTGAGCGTTTAGCCTCGTCACTGGACAGCGCGGTGATCGACAGTACCTTCGGTGAAGCTGATGCCAAAGCAGTGCAACTGGAGGATGTGACGGGAGACTTGCTGGCCGTGATGGGTTTTTCTGACAGTACCCATCAGGTTGGTGAATGGGGGCTAGCAGAGGCGGCAATAGAGGATAACGTCCGTTCCGCGCCAGTAGATATCGGCGAGAGGTTTTGGCAGTGGTTATGTGAAGGGTGCTATTCAGGAGCCCTCGCGGTGAATACCGCTAACGCCCGCGTACATATTATTGCCGGATATGTCTTTATTCGTGCACCGAATATATTTCATCAATTCTTATTGGAGCATAAAGAAATTACTGACGATAAAGCGGCTTTGCAAAATGCGTTTGAGCGATTAGGCAGGCATCGACAGAATAATGGCGCGATGTATACCTGTCGAATTTATCAGAGTGAAGCTAGGGAAGGGCGATTCCAGAGGATGACGGGTTACCTTATTATTGCCAGAAAATTGTATAAGGACCAGAACATCCCTGAGGATAACCCGTTGCTGATAATAAAACCTTAATATAAGAAGAGGGTTATGGAATGACGAACGTCACCTTTGAACAGTTGATGGAACAATACTTTTTCAGCAATTCAGTCAGGCCTGCAACCGAATGGAGCTACCGGAAAGTCGTTCGCACTTTTCAAAAGTATGTACCGCAATTGCCCGGGGATGTCAGTAATAGCCGGGTGCTTGAATGGCGCAGGCATGTGCTGAAAGAACTGGAGCTAGAGGCCTGTACCTGGAACAACAAAGTGACGCACATGCGGGCGTTGTTTAATTTCGGGATGAAGAATGGATTGTTACCTCATCGGGAGAATCCCTTTAACAAGGTCGTCGTGCGTGTAGGTAAAAAGAAGAAGAAAACGTTGTCCACGGCGCAGGTGAAAACGGTTTATCGTCTGATGGAACAACACCGGGAAAGGGAACATTTGTTTGCGCAATCCCATGTGTTGGGGGGCCGTGCCAATGCTTGCTACCCGGTTTGGTTTTGGTTGGCTGTTCTGGACACCTTAAGTTATACCGGGATGCGCCAGAATCAACTGCTGCATGTGCGTCTGTGTGATGTCAATCTGGAAGAACGCTGGATAGATGTGATTGCTGCCGGTTCAAAGAACCATCGGGAATTTCGTGTCCCTATCACATCACAGCTGCTGCCCCGACTGGAAGAGCTGGTGATGCGCTCACAGGAGGCAGGGATCGAACCCGATGAACAGCTTTTTAACGTTAACCGTTTTGACCTGAGACGCAAGGTGCTGCGGAGCGAAGAGGGGCTTGAGCGGATGGGTATCTATCCCATACGGACTTTTTTTCGCCGCATTTCCAGGGAGTGCCGGTTTGTTGTCAGCCCACACCGTTTTCGGCACACGGTGGCGACTAATCTAATGAAATCACCGGATCGCAATATCCAGGCCGTCAAGCGCCTGCTGGGGCATTCCAGTTTACGTTCTACGTTGGAGTATATTGATGAAGATGTGGACAGCTTGCGGGATATTCTGGAGCAAGAATTCAAGCGGTAATCGTATC
>JBAQHZ010000232.1:0-11888 GCA_049288585.1 Chania sp. | reverse complement strand
CACATCATGTGGATGATGCTACGCGCTGAACCACGTCCTTGCTTTAATCATGCTCTGATTGAAGACATCATGACGCTGGCACAGGCGGCAAAAGAATCGTCGCTGCAGTTTGACTTTTGGGTAACCGGTTCGCTGGTTCCCAACATGTTTAACGTGGGGGGCGATTTGAACTTCTTTGCCGAGGCGATAAAAAACCGCAAACGTGAATCAATGATGGCTTATGCACGCGCCTGTATTGACTGCGTTCACGCCGCCGCTCGTGGTTTTGACACCGGAGCTATCAGTATCGCTATGGTAGAGGGCAGTGCGCTGGGAGGCGGTTTTGAAGCAGCACTGGCGCATCACTTTGTACTGGCCCAGAACAATGCACGCATGGGCTTTCCGGAAATTGCCTTCAACCTGTTTCCTGGGATGGGAGGATATTCGCTGGTGGCGCGTAAGTCAGGCATGAAGCTGGCGGAAGAGCTGATTTGGACTGGTGAATCCCACACGGCTGAATGGTTTGAAAGCCGTGGATTGGTGGACCATCTGTTCCAGCCGGAAGATGGCTATATGGCGACCCGTACCTTCATCGATACCATTCGGCCCAAGCTGAACGGTATGCGCGCCATGTTGCGTGCCCGTCAACGGGTATTGCAACTGACGCGCTCGGAGCTGATGGATATTACCGAGGACTGGGTACAGGCGGCCTTTACCATTGAGGAGAAAGATATTGCCTACATTGAACGATTGGTGATGTTGCAGGATCGCCATGCGCAGAACCTGCTGCGTGCTGGGTAATTAACGCTAGCCCGCATCATCTTGCTGAGGGTGCGGGCTATATGATTTCAGCCACTGTGCCAACTCTTCCGGAAGCATGGGTTGTGCAAACAGGAAGCCCTGCTTTTCGTCAACCCCGACGCAGTCCAGAAACTGGTTTTCGCTTTCCGTTTCAACACCTTCGGCAATCACCCGGAACTTCAGCGCCTCGGCCGTTGCGACGATCGCACGTATCAATGATTGCGACACCGGAGCGAGATTCACCCCGCGCACAAAGCTTTTATCCAACTTGATGGCATCGAGCGGAATACGCGCCAACTGCGCCAGTGAAGAGTAACCAGTACCGAAATCGTCCAGGTGAACCTGTGCACCTAGCGATCGCAACCGGCTGATCACCTCCTGCACCCGGCTTTCATCTTCAATCAGGCTGCTTTCCGTCAGTTCGAAATCCAGCGTACAGGGAGCAAGCTGGTTTTCTTTCAGCGCGTTGATGAAATCGTCAACAATGCTATCGTCCACCAACTGCCGGGGTGAGAGATTGACCGCAACCCGCAGATTCAGCCCCTGCTGCTGCCATTTTGCCGCCTGTTTGGCCGCGGTTTGTAATACCCAGCGGCCAAGCGGGGCGATCAGCCCAGACTCTTCGGCATAGGAGATAAACTGCATCGGCGGGATCAGCCCGCGCTCCGGTGAGTCCCAGCGCACCAGAGCCTCTACGCTGCGTGCGACACCGCTGCGCCTGTCGATCTTCGGCTGGTAATACACCACGAGCTGGTTCTGCTCCAGCCCTTTGCGCAGGTTGGTGTCCAGCCACATATATTCGGCGACGCGCCGGTTCATTTCCGGCGAGAACACGGTAAAGGTACGTTTGCCATTTTCTTTGGCGACATACATGGCGGTATCCGCGCTGCGGATCAGATCGTCGAGATCCTTGCCGTGTTCTGGGCACAGAGCAATGCCGATCGAACAACCGGTATAGACCTCAATCAGGCCGATGCGGAACGGTATTTTCAGGCGATCGATAATGCGCTGTGATAATTCCTGCAGTGTGGGGATGTCGGCCTGACGCACCATAACCAGGAACTCATCGCCCCCCAACCGGGCCAGAACTTCGCCTTGTTTTAGGCAGCCGAGAATGGCGCGTGAAACTTCGACCAGCAAACGGTCGCCAAACATATGCCCATAGGCATCATTCACTTTCTTGAAGTTGTCGAGATCGAGATACACCAACCCGACGCTGTGGTCACCGCGCTCGTTAATCGCCTGGCTGACGTAATCCTGGATGGCGTTACGGTTCGGCAAACCGGTAATGGTATCGGTATTGGCCAGCACCCGCAGGCGCTCCTGTGCTCGGCGCTCTTCGGTAATATCGGTACCGGAACAGATTAGGAAAACCTCTTTCTTGCCACTGCCGCTGTGCACAAATTTATTGCGGAACAGGAATAAACGTTCGCCCTTAACCGTTTTTATCCAGCGTTCCACCTCGTAAGAGGAGCCGTTACGGAAGAAACCGGCAATATTACGGCGTGATGCGCTGGCTTCTGCCGGGCTCATAAACATCTGAAAGACGTTTTTGCCGATCACATCCTGCTCTTGCAGGCCGGTGTACTCTTCACTCAAACGGTTAAAGCGCTGAATGCGGCCATGCTGGTCAACAATCACGATCACGGAGTTGGCTTCTGACACCACCTGTTCGGCAAACGACAGGCCGTGCACCAGATCGCGAGCAACCGCCTGAGTATCGGTATAGGCGGAGGCAGTGCCCGCCCATTCGTGCTTATTGACCCGGCGGCCGACCAGATGCAGGTGAATGGGCTGGCCACCCAGTTGAATAGTGATATCCAGACTGGCGGTGATCCCGCTCAGGCGGCGTATTTTTGCCGCCTGCATATCGCTGAGTGCTACGGCAATATGTGTTTTACCTTTAATCGCAGTCAGTTCCAGAGCATTGCTGTCAAACGCCAGATGCCAATAGGGGCTGCTGGTGCCAAAATGGGCGCTAAGTAGCATCGGGCCTTGGTCTGCGAGCATTATCATTCCTCAAAAAGCAGAGCAACCGGGTGTTTTTGATGGGTAAACGGCTGACTTCAGGCCCGGTAATGCGGGCATTCCCATCAAGTAAAACGCCTTTGCGAGTCATTGGGGTGGCAGTGGAACAATTATAGAGGTAATTTTCGCTTTGATAGGTCACTTTTGCCTAAGTGACGTCTGCAATATACCCTTCATACTTCAAGTTGCTTGGGTGTTGGCTGCCCTCACTCACCTCACTCACCTCA
This sequence comes from Chania sp., assembly GCA_049288585.1. GTDB lineage: Bacteria > Pseudomonadota > Gammaproteobacteria > Enterobacterales > Enterobacteriaceae > Chania. Next base: position 8,853 of record JBAQHZ010000232.1, on the reverse strand, counting down.
CTCACCTCAGTCACTTACTGGTGTAAGCTCCTGGGTATTATGAGCCTCAAAGAGGCTCACCCTTCGGGTCAGCGCAAGCGCTGCTCAAATCGGTCTCTGACCGATTTGTCGCTCTGTTGCCGCCTACAAGCAACTCGAATTATTTTGGGTATAGAGTGTAAAAGAGAACCGCAGACTGCGCGAAAATCTATTTTTATCCACCTTGTTGAACCTGGGGTGCTGCCGAGGTGGTTAAATTATGCCAACCGCTGTTGCAGGCAGAAATAAAGCGGAACCTCTTTCTGGTGCAACGCAAATTTCCACATCACTGACACCTTCTCCATAATTTATTCATAATTGATGCATAAAGCTATTTAAGGTTTTAAAAAGTTTACACTCCATCGCATTACTCTATGTTTATCAGCCTACTATTATTTCCGACGACACGATGAGCCTGTTAACGTACAGCGCTCCTGATGAAGAGTAATTTTAAGGAAATAATCATGCGTAAACTGACGGCTTTATTTGTTGCTTCTACTTTGGCTCTGGGTTCAGCTTCTGCGGCATTTGCTGCTGATACCGCGGCCACACCTGCCACGGGTGCCGCACCAATGAAAATGATGCATCACAATAGCCCAGGTAAAGGTGGCCCGTTTGCCGGTTTGAATCTGACTGAACAACAGCGCCAGCAGATGCGTGACATTATGAAGGAGTCGCACCAGAATCGTGGGCCGGGGGCGAAAGATGAGCGTCAGGCGCTGCATAACCTGGTTGCTTCAGACAGCTTTGATGAAGCTAAAGCCAAGACGCAAATTGATGCGATCGGTAAAGCGCAATCTGAGCGGATGCTGGAGCGCGCCAAAGCGGAAAATAAAATGTATAACCTGCTGACTCCAGAGCAGAAAAAGCAATACAATGAGAACTATCAGAAACGCGAGCAGAAAATGACGGAGCATATGAATAAAATGAAGGATCAGCAACCTGCCGCGAAGTAATTAAGAATTCACCCTATACTCGTCATACATCAAGTTGCATGCGCGTTGGCTGTGCTCGTTCACCCCAGTCACATAGTTATCTATGCTCCTGGGGATTCTCTACCTTGCCGCCTTCCTGCAACTCGAATTATTTAGAGTATATATAAAAAGGCCGGATTAATTATCCAGCCTTTTTTATTTCGCTTTCCATTAAAAATGGATTCCCTGGTGAGGCATGCGAATTATGATTATTCAGCCACAGGCGAAATGGCATGAAATTGTTCGACAATCACCTGGGCAAACAGCGGATCGTTGATGTGATAGGGCGCTTTAATCAACTGGCGTTTATCGGTTTGTTCCAATGTCTGCTCCAGTGAATGGGCAAAGGCACTCAGCGCGGCCGGATCCCAGAAAGGTTGCCCTGGGGCATCCAGCGCCGAAACACCGCCTGTTGGTAGCACGAAGCGTATATCACCCTCACAAGCATTCAGCTTTTCACCTATCCAACGGCCCATGTGGGTATTTTCTTCCACCGTCGTGCGCATCAACGTCACCTGGGTATTGTGATTGTAGAAATGCCGATCGGCATAGCGCGCCGGGATGGTTTTCGGATGGCCGAAGTTGATCATATCCAGCGCTCCGCAGGACATCACACAAGGGATGCCGGTACGGGCAATGGCGCCAAAGCGATCTTCATTGCAGGCTAAAACACCGTCGAACAGATAATCACAGACTTCAGTGGTGGTCAGATCCAACACGGCGTTGAGCAAATGGCTGTCGATAAGCTTTTCCATTGCCCGGCCGCCGCTGCCGGTGGCATGAAATACCAGGCAATCCCAGTCGGCTTCGATCGCATGGGTAACGGCTGTTATGCAGGGCGTGGTGACGCCAAACATAGTCAAACCGGTTGCAGGCTTGCTGTCGGCATCATCATCCACATGAAAACGTATCGCCCCGGCAATCTGATTTGCGGCATTGCTCAATACTTTACGTGAAATCCGGTTCAGCCCAGCGATGTCGGTGACCGAATACAGCATGGCGATATCGCTGGCGCCGACATAGCCGGACACATCGCCAGCTGCCATACTGGAAACCATTAATTTTGGCAGACCAATCGGCAATTGCTGCATGGCCGGTGTTATGATTGCGGTTCCGCCAGATCCACCCAAACCGAGCAGGGCGGCGACATCGTTGCGTGTCAGCATGAAACGCTCGAAGGCGACCGCCATCGCAGCAATGGCCAGGCCACGGTTGCGGCAAAAAACGGCCTGTGCACCTTCGGGATGATAACGGGCAATTTCCGCAGCAGAAACGTCGACCTGATAAGGATAAGGCGTTCCTGAAGTGGAAAGATCAAGGGTCAGTGGGGGTAAACCGAGATTGGCGATCAGGTTGCGGACATACTCCAACTCTTGTCCTTTGGTATCTGCTGTGGTAGCAATATAGACAAAAGCCGGGGTGTTTCTCATCGTCTGTTCCTGAAAAAGGTTCGGACAAATGTCCGAACAGTTTGTTTATAAAGACAATTATTATTTTAAGTTTGGAACCCTGGTGTTGGACAATAAGATACAACAGATTATTTTGTAGACATAATGAGACTGTCGTATCATTTATGCAAGTGTTAATTAGCTGATAATGTGACTCCCGTCTCATTATTGGCCGTTTTAGCTTGTTTTTTGTGCTGGTGGACCAGGATCCTACCGGTTACGTTTCTATCGTATTTGCTCCAGGGTTGGATGATACGAGGAAGTTCGAGGTTGACGTGCCAATAACCGCATTCCCCGCACCGCGGGATGAATCTCTGACGCATACCAGGGCCAAAACCCGTCATTTGCTGCTGAGCAGCGCAATGGAACTCTATGATGGCGGCGTTTTCCCCTCGATCACTGAACTGGCTGCCCATGCGCAGGTTTCCCGTGCTACCGCCTATCGCTACTTCCCCACTCAGAGTGCGCTGATCGCCGCCGTGGTGGCGGAAAGCCTGGGGCCCATTCTTGAATGGCAACCGCAGGATAACGATGCGCTGAAGCGTATTCAGCAACTGCTGGCGTTTGCTTATCCGCAGATGGAACGGCATGAGGGGGCGCTGCGTGCGGCGTTACAACTCTCGTTGCAGCAGTGGGCCCACGCCGTACCGGGTGAAAAGTTTGTGCGCGGCAACCGTAAGCGCTTGCTGAAGCTGGCGGTAGAACCCTTGCAGGATAAACTGCCACCCGAAGCCCTACAGCGTGTGATCCATGCCTTCTCGCTGATTTATGGCTCGGAAGTTTTTCTGGTGCTGAAAGATATTTGGGGTTTAGAACTCGACGGTATTCAGAATGTGACCCAATGGATGGCGAAAGCCATCATTCGTCAGGCCGAAGAAGATGCGATAAGCGGTGGCAAATAGCCAGCACTACCCGCCCACGCCATGGCCGAGCACGCAATACTCTTCTCTCTATCTCACTGTTAATCCAATCAAAATAAAAAAACCGGAACCCTTGCGGGGCCCGGTTTAACAATGGGTAAAACGGCTAGCACGATGGCTAAACTACACACGGCTTGCAGAGCATCCTGATGCATACATCCATTCTCAGGAACCGCGACCGGTTCAAAATTTCCCTGGTGTCGTTATGGTTATTATGAACAGATAGGTCTAGTATCGTTTTTATAATATGTTGTTTCTCATACCATGTTTGACTATAAAAGATGGCATGTCAAGCAAGCTTTCGGTTTTAAGATTGCATAATATGTAAGTTTTCGATAACGTTTCTACATAGAAAGCATCAAAGCGACTGATAAATCAGTAAAAAAGATCGAAGGATAAAATGTATAACAATCATCAAAAATTCGATTCGCAGTCGATTGCAGGCAAGGTCAGGGAACTCTTTCTACACCATGGGGTTGGTAAGCGTCAGCAGGCAAAGGAACTCAGCCGTATTCTGGATCTGAGCTTTTCTCATGCTCATCGTAAGCTGAAAGGGCAGAGCCCGTGGACGCTGGAGCAAATTAATCGGGTGGCCGTGGCGCTGGGAGAAAACCTGGCGGCCATTGTTGATATCCTCCCCGAAAACGACGTGTTGGCACAAACTATGGTGCAGGATGCCATCTTTTCGGTTGCGGGTGTCGAACTTCCTTGTATCGGCCATATCGGTGACGAGATCGCCGGCGGCCGCTTGGCGGAATTTGTTGCCTTGCAGCAGGAAGGGCAATGGAGGATCTACCGTGCCGATGAGGCGCCGGCGGGACAACGTTTCTGCGTAGAGCTGATAGAGATCCGCCCAGGCAGCGTTGACGATGAGCGCCTGAGTATTGCGGTATTGGATGATGCCCATCAGGCGGCAGACGAATTGACCAAGTATCTTAATGCTCAGGGTTTTAGCGCCGTTGCTTTCTACGACGTTGCCAGTCTCTGTCAGGCGCTACACAAAAGCCCGTTCGATGGCTACGTAGTGGATTGGCTGATTGGGCAGGAAACGGCGCAACAATGCATCGAAACCATTCGCAGCTCAGACCACCCTGATGCGCCGGTATTGGTATTGACCGGGCAATTGGGGACCGATCTGCGCGAATCTGAAATTGCCAGAGCGATGCGTGATTACGACGTGCTTGGCCCTTATGAAAAACCGGTGCGGCTTCATGTAATCGAAGCCGCACTGCAACGCTGTTTTAATCTTTAGTGGCAAACAAGGCTGCCAATGATGTGGACAGTGTTCCCATGCGCACGGGCTTCATCAGGTAGTCATCAAACATGGCTCGCTGCTCGGTGGCAAGTAATTCGGGCGCGTAGGCGCTGATACCGATAATCGGAATGTTGCGGTTCGGGCCACGCTGGCTGCGTAACTGTTTTGCCACCGTAGTCCCGTCAATCCCAGGCATTTGCAGATCGAGCAGCAGCGCGTCGTAAGGGCGCCGCAGCAGTTTTTGCAGTGCCCGTTCCGATGAATCGCACAATTCATACTGATACCCCAGTTTGTCGAGCAAGGTGATAAACGCATGACCAACGGCCGGGTTATCATCCACCACCAGAATCTGTTGTTCTTTTTTCAACGACGAGGCTTCGAGCTGCGGGCGTGCTGCGGGCAGCTCTTCCGTACTGATTTCAACAGGAATGCTGACGACAAAGGTGCTGCCTTTTTTCACTTCGCTGGAAACCTTGATCGTCCCCTTAAGCAGCTCGACCAAACCGTGGACAATCGCCAGCCCCATGCCAATGCCGCTGTATCGACGCGTATGTGACTGATCCAACTGGGTGAATGGCTGGAAAATATGTGGTAACACTGTTTCTTCAATGCCGATCCCGGTGTCTGTCACTTCGACAATCAGCACAACGCCATTGGGTTGGTGACGCAGGCTACTGCGTAAGGTGATCGTGCCGTGCTCGGTGTATTTAAAGGCGTTGGTCAGCAGATTGATGAGAATTTGCCGGATACGCAGCGGATCGGAATCAATCAGCGGTATGTTGGGCTCCAACTCACAGATTAATTTGATGTGTTTCTTGTGCGACAGCAGGCTAACTTCATCGGCCGTTTCTTCAATCAGTTTTCGTGCGTTAAACGGCACGATGCGCAGCTCCATCATGCCGCTTTCCAGATGGGCATAATCGGTTAAATCTTTCATCTGGCTTTCAATTTGCTGTGCAGCGCTCTCCAACCGCTGGAAGGTATCCCCATGCTCAGCCGAGAATCTAGTATTCACCAGCACATCAATGGCGGACATAATGCTTTGCAAAGAAGTCCGTAGCTCGTGGCCGATGGCACCCAAGAAAGCATTTTTAGTGCGGGTGGCCTTCTCTGCCTCAATAGCCAGCGCCTGTTGCTGAATAGTCAGGCGTTGCTGGCGCAAAACCAGCAACGTGATCACGATCAGGGCGATGACTGAAAATATGATCATCACCAGCCCATAGAAAATAATGCGGCGTTTTTCAATAAAATCTTCGTAAGCATCGCTGCGTTGCTTCACTTCCGCATGATCTGTCAGGTTGGCCATCTCAATGGATAACGGTTTGAGTCGGGCTAAGGTTTGTGAAATCTGCGGAAAGTTAACGTTTGGATGGCCAATCAGCGCATCAAGGTTATCCATCTGCTGGCGTATTTCTGTAATGACCTGTGGATAACCGGGCTCGCGATACAAAGGCTCCGTGGATTCTGACACGGTTTCAAGCACATAAAAGCGTGAGTAAAGGATCTCGAATTTCAGCCTTAATTCCTCGGCGTTATGCGGGCTGGCACTTTTTTGTTGCTCAATAAAGGTTTCAAACTCGGCAAGCTTGATGGCAAATTTGGCGATCGACCACGAGTAGTTTTCCTGCGTGCCAGCAATCGCATACAGCCCCTTCTGGGAGAGGATTGCGCTGTAAGAATACAGCGTTACCGCGGAGGCGACTAAAAACAGGGCAGCAAAAATGGCCGGAATAGCCAACTTGCGGCCATTTTTAAATGACATCAGCATCATTTGATATCTATCCGAGTGATTTGCCAGATAAAGCGCGAGTTATACAGCGGGGAATTCAATTCCTTTCCGCCGCTGTCGCGGGGGTAAACGAGAAATAAGGGGCCAAAATTTCTTATTTTCAGCAGGGTTCCTCCCATCTTATAAGCCAGGATCATGCGATATTTTTCGACATCGGTGATGGGGATAGTGATGGAGTAATCATTCAACGCGTAAAACGTCATCGTGGTCCCTTTGGCGCCTACCGTGGTCAATAATTCAGCCAGCGCGACGCCTTCAAATTTTGCCAGTGGAGTCCATGATGTGCTGGTGGTAATCGTGTGTACCGGCATGGAAAATAACTGCTTATCGGTAAAAATATAGCTGTGATTTTTTTCATCAGTGAAGTGGCTGATATTCCCTGTTATTTCCAGCGTAAAACTTAATGCGGAGGATTGGCCGATCGCCAGGGCAGCTAATGCCAAAGTGATAATTCTGAGCAAATGGGTGAACATCAGTGTATCCCAATCATCATCGGTAAAGATTTTAGAGTTACGAATTTATCAGGCCGCCGCGTTACAGAGAACACCCAATTTACCGTTCAGGGCGCTACGCAGCGCCATCATGCGTCAATATTGCGTTCTTGCAACCCCGTAGAGAAGAAACGTGACGCCGGTCAGCTTTTTTGACGGGCAAAAAATGAGCTTTGAATCAGCCAGTATTTGGCCTTGATGGTGGCCGCTCCGGCATTGTTTGATAGGGGTGTTAAGTAAACCAGGGGTCCAGATTATGACATCTAACTTTAAAAACGAAATACAGACATTCGGACGCTCCCTATTATTGCCTATTGCCGTTTTAGCACCAGTAGGGATGTTAATGGGGATCTGTAGCGCGCTGGGTCAGGCGTATATGATCGACAAACTGCCGTTTCTGGGAAATGCCTATTGCAAGGCGATACTCTCTTCAATGGGGTTAATCAGCAGCGTGGTATTCCAGAATATCCCATTACTGTTTGCCATGGGGGTTGCCTATGGGATGTCGAAGAAAGAAAAAGGCATTGCGATTTTCGCCTCGGTTATCGCTTATTTAACGCTCTTGATCTCAATGCATGTGCATCTGAAATTAATGGATCAGTTGATTACGGATAATATGGCGCTGGTCGGGCAAGGCATGGTGCTGGGAATACACACGCTGAAAATAGAGGCGCTGGGGGGCATTATTGCCGGTCTGCTGGCTGCCAAGGTGACCGACAGATTCTATCGGCTGCAACTGCCATTGGCATTTGCCTTCTTCAGCGGTAAAAAATCGGTCGCCATCCTGTCAATCGCCTTTACCATTCCGATCGGCCTGCTGCTGCCCTTTGTCTGGGATCTGTTTACCTACGGGATGAGGAGTATTTCCACCATCATGATGGCACCGAACATCGGTGCCGGGATCTACATGACTTTGAACCGTTTGCTGATCCCGTTTGGTTTACACCATGTGCTGAGCTCGACGGTGCGCTTTACCGAGGCGGGCGGCACCTATCTGATCGATGGGCAAACCTACGTCGGCATTCTGCCAGCAATGAATAAAATCCTGTTTGAGCTAGGGCCAAATCATCCGGCATGGAATGAGCTTATGCCGACGCTATCGAGCTACCTGGCCTCATCACAGATGTTGACCACCTTGTTCCGCGTCCCGGCTATTGGCCTGGCGATGTATCACATGGCTTATTTGAAAAACAAGAAGTTTGCCAAGGGGATGATCCTCACCGTGGTGCTGACCGCATTCCTCGGCAATATTACCGAGCCACTTGAGTTCTCTTTCCTGTTTATTGCGCCGAAGCTGTTTATTATCTATGCGATATTGTGTGGCCTGTTAACCATTCCTCTACAGATATTGGAAGTTTCGATTGGCTATATTCGCGGCACGATCTTTGACTTCGGCATTTTTGGGCTGATGTATGAGAATACCCACTGGGTGAACCTGATTCTTCTGGGGATGGTTAACTTTGTGGTGTTCTATTGCTTCTTCCGCTACGCCATTGGCAAGTTCGACATTAAAACACCGGGCCGTGAAAATGAAATGGCGGACAGCGCTCTGCTGAATAACAAAGAGTACGACAAGGTGGCGCAACTGGTGGTGGAAGGTTTGGGCGGTAAGAGCAATATCAAGCGGGTGGAAAACTGTGTATCACGGCTGCGTATCGATCTTGGCGATCAGAAGCTGCTGAATATGGATCTGCTGAAAGAAGCCGGATCCTTGGGGACCTTTATTCCCTCCAATAACCATATTCACGTCGTCTTTGGGCCACACGTCGAGTTTGTCCGCAATGCGGTAGACGATCAACTTGCTGGCATTACGCAACGTTAAGAGGAAACAGCATGCGCGCACTCTATGACTCTAAAAGTAAAACCATCGACCATCAGGGCATGAAAGATCTGTTCACCCACGAAGCCAGGGTGCAGTCATGGCTTGACGTGGAAGGCGCATTGGCGCTGGCGCAGGC
>JBAQHZ010000231.1:0-5830 GCA_049288585.1 Chania sp. | reverse complement strand
TTTGGGGTCCTTGCAGCGCCTGATAAAAACCACGGTTGCTTGGGACGATGTCATTCTGAAAGCTGGCCAGTGGCTGTTGTTGGCTTCGTGCCGCGACCCATTGCGCTTTATCACGAACAATCCTGTTGAGCACGGTTTCCTGCTGCATTACTTATCCTCTTGCTGCCAAAGCGGTGACGCGGCTATAGGCCTGCCCGCTGTGAATCATGTCCAATGCCTGTTGCGCGTTGTGGCGCAGATCTTCCTGCCCAAATAACTTCATCAGCAGCGCGACGTTAGCGGCGACCGCTGCGGCGTGAGCCGGGTCACCGTTACCTTGTAACAACCTTGCCAGAATGTCACGATTTTCTTCCGGTGAACCGCCCAGCAAGGAGTCCAGCGAATGGCTTGCCAATCCAAAGGATTTTGGCGTCAGTTGATAGCTTTCGATCTCACCATTATTCAGTTCAGCCACGTGAGTCGTGGTGTGAATGGCGACTTCGTCCATCCCGCCGCCGTGCACCACGGCAGCACGGCGATAGCCCAGTACGCGCAGGGTTTCGGCGATGGGTAACACCAGTTCCGGGCTGTATACCCCAATCAGTGCCAGCGGTGGGCGGGCCGGGTTAATCAGCGGGCCAAGCACGTTGAACACCGTGCGGGTTTTTAGCTGTTGACGTACCGGCATCGCATGGCGGAAGCCGGTGTGATACTGCGGCGCAAACAGGAAGCACACGCCAAGCTCGTCTAACGCCTTGCGGGATTCTTCGGCTGGCAGATCCAGGCGGATGCCAAACGCCGCCAGCAGATCGGAAGATCCAGAACGGCTGGATACGCTGCGGTTGCCGTGTTTGGCGATTTTGGCACCGCAGGCCGCAGCGACAAAGGCGCTGGCCGTTGAAATGTTAATGCTGTTGGTGCCGTCGCCGCCAGTGCCGACGATGTCTGCAAAATCATAATCCGGCCGTGGGAATGGCAGCGCGTCATCCAGTAACGCTCTGGCTGCGCCTGCGATCTCTTCGGGGCGCTCGCCGCGGATTTTCATGCTGATCAGCGCAGCGGCCAATTGGCTGTGCTCCAGTTCACCGCGCATGATGGCGCTGAACAGCTGTTGGCTTTCCTGCTGGTCCATCGACTCTGATCGATACAGCTTTTCAAGAATAGGTTGCATAGTCATTTTCTCTTAATTATTTCGCCAGAGCCCAGGCGAGAGTCTGCTCAAGCAGACGCGCACCCTGGGTAGTCAGAATCGATTCGGGATGGAACTGGAAACCACATACGCGATGGCGATCGTGACGCACCGCCATCACCATGTCACCGAAGCGGGCGTTCACCGCCAGCTCCGTTGGGATATTACTGCCGACCAGCGAGTGGTAGCGGGCTACCGGCAGTGGATTGGGCATTCCGGCAAACATGCCTTCACCATCATGCGTAATGGCGGAAGCTTTGCCGTGCAGGATCTCGCCGGCCTGGCCAACGTGGCCGCCGTAGGCTTCAACAATTGCCTGATGGCCAAGGCAGATACCGATAATTGGCATCTGGCCGCGTAACCGTTGCAGCAGTTCCGGCATACAGCCAGCGTCTGCCGGGGTGCCGGGGCCGGGCGACAGCATCAGCACCGGTTGTTCCATCTGTTGAAGCCGTTCAACGATGAGATCGGCGGCAATCTGGTTGCGGTAAATCACTACCTGATGACCACTAGCGCGCAGTTGATCAACCAGGTTGTAGGTAAAGGAATCGACGTTATCGAGCAGCAAGATATCGGCCATTAGAACACCTCCTTGGCCTGATGCGCGCTGGCGATGGCACGCAGCACGGCGCGTGCTTTATTACGGGTTTCATCGGCTTCTGCTTGAGGAACGGAATCCAGCACCACACCGGCACCGGCTTGCACGGTGGCAATGCCGTCCTCAACATAGGCTGAGCGGATGACAATACAGGTATCGAGATCGCCGTGAGCGGTGAAATACCCAACCGCACCGCCGTAGCTACCACGGCGCGAACCTTCAGAAGCAGCGATTAACTGCATGGCGCGCACTTTTGGTGCACCGCTTAGGGTGCCCATGTTCATGCAGGCCTGATAGGCGTGCAGCACGTCGAGATCGGCGCGCAGGGTGCCGACCACGCGGGAAACCAGGTGCATCACGAAGGAGTAACGGTCGACTTTGGTCAAATCTGCCACATAGCGGCTGCCCGCTTCGCAGATACGCGCCAGATCGTTGCGCGCCAGATCGACCAGCATCAGGTGCTCGGCCAGCTCTTTGTGATCGGTACGCATTTCCAGTTCGATACGGCTGTCGAGATCCAGATCCAGAGAGCCATCGGCACGGCGGCCGCGCGGACGGGTACCGGCGATCGGGTAGATTTCGATCTGGCGGTTGCTGGCATCATATTTCAGCGCGCTTTCTGGGGAGGCACCAAACAGGGTGAACTCGTCATCCTGCATGAAAAACATATAAGGGCTTGGGTTACTGTCTTTTAGCGTTTGGTAAGCCGCCAGCGGTGCCGGGCACGGCAGTGAGAAACGGCGTGAAGGCACCACCTGGAAGATTTCTCCATGGCGGATCGCCTGTTGCAGTTCGCTGACCACCGCGCCGTATTCTTCATCGCTCTGGTTGCAGCTTAATTGCATATCTTCCAGTTTTTGCAGGGGAATCGCTTGGGGAACCTGCTTCAATTGCGCCTGAATCTGCTCAAGGCGCTGTTGCAAACGCTGCGTCTCGCTGCTTTCGCCCGTGAATACGCTGGCCTGCAAGCGGGCAATGCTGCCTTGATGGTCGAGAACCAGCAGAGTTTCTGCCAGATAGAAGCAGAAATCGGGGCAACGCTGATCGTGGCGCAGCTCCGGTAAATCTTCGAACCCGGCGACCAGATCATAGGCAAACAGGCCACCAAGCAGCATGGCTTCGCGTTCATCAACCGGGGCATCGACCAGTGCCAGCAGCGTGCGCAGCGCGTCGAAAACCGACAGCGAACGCAGGCGCGTATCTTCATCCTGTACGGCGTCGATGACAGGGAAGGTCAATTCACGAACATTAGGGCGCACCAGGTTCTGCACCTCAGCCGGGAGCGCGTTGTCCAGCAACGGCAACAGCGCAGCGCCATTGATGGTCAGTGCCTGAATGGTGACTTTACGGCCCAGCGCGGTGATGCGCAGGGCGCTGTCGATCACCAGCAGGCTTTTCAGGTTTTGCTTGCTGGTGATATCTGCCGACTCCAACAGCAGGGTGGCTGGGCGTGAGCCACACAGCTGGTGGAAAATCGCTGTTGGATCGCCCCGGTAACCGGCCTGCGCCGTCAGCAGTTTGAGTTGTGGTTTGATGTTCATCATCGGTGTTTCCAGTTAAATTTTGTCCGTAAAAAAGCCCGCGTTACCAGCGGGCTTAGGGAATCTGCAGTGTCAGATGACAGGTATGCGTGATTACTCCGCCCGTGAAAGGGAGGTACGCCACCAACGAAGAAGAGAAGTTTGCTTAATCATCTTATGCTCTCTTGATTATCATCCAGCACGGTCATTACCGTGAACTTGTGTACTAGTAAACTAGTTCGAGAGTGTAAAGTCAACCCTCTTTTCACACAACAGCTTAGCCTCAGGTGTGAAATATTTTCATTAATATTTTTCGCTGACGGGAAGTTGAGTGTGGAAGGTGCAGGGATAATAGATTTCCGTCCAACCTCGCATAACGGTTATGATAGAAAGCCAAGCCATTGCAGGATATTTCTTTTGACAGACAGCAGCCCACAGTCTTCCGCTTTTACCTTGTACGATCTCCATAGCCATACCACTGCCTCCGACGGCTATCTGACGCCGACGCAACTGGTACAGCGCGCGGCCGAGATGCGCGTTGGCGTACTGGCCATTACCGATCATGACACCATCGACGGTTTGGCAGAGGCCGCAGCGGCAATCGCGCAACAGGCTTTACCGCTGCAACTGGTCAACGGTGTGGAGATTTCCACCCTGTGGGAAAACCATGAGATTCATATCGTTGGTTTAGGCATGGACACTACCCATCCGGCACTGACTCAATTGTTGTCTGAACAGACGCAGCGCCGCAATCTGCGTGCGCAGGAGATTGGCGTGCGGCTGGCAAAAGCGCGCATTCCCGATGCTTACAGCGGAGCACAGCAACTGGCGGGGAAAGGCGCGGTTACGCGTGGTCACTTCGCCCGTTATCTGGTGCAAATCGGCGTGGCCGACAATATGGCGCAGGTATTTAAGAAATATCTCGCCAAAGGGAAAACCGGTTATGTTCCGCCACAGTGGTGTACAATAGAACAAGCTATTGATGTGCTTCATCAATCTGGTGGGCAAGCCGTGATGGCGCACCCTGGCCGCTACGAACTGACGGCCAAGTGGCTCAAGCGTTTGCTGGCACACTTCGCCGAAAACGGCGGGGATGCGATGGAAGTATCACAGTGTCAGCAGGCGCCGCATGAGCGCACGTTGCTGGCTAAATATGCTCAGGATTACCAATTATTGGCGTCACAGGGCTCTGATTTTCATCAGCCCTGTTCGTGGATCGAACTGGGACGGAAGCTGTGGCTGCCCGGCGGCGTTGAGCCGGTGTGGCGTGACTGGCCGCAGCAGGCGAAAACCGCAGCCCAATAAGCGTTCGCGTTGCCAGCATGTATTATTTTCAGGAGTAACAGATGAGCCAGTTATTTTATATTCACCCAGATAATCCGCAGCAGCGCCTGATTAACCAGGCGGTTGAAGTGCTACGCAAGGGCGGGGTGATTGTTTATCCAACGGATTCTGGCTACGCGCTGGGCTGCAAATTGGAAGAAAAGACGGCAATGGAGCGTATTTGCCGTATCCGCCAGTTGGATGGCAACCACAATTTTACCTTGGTGTGCCGCGATCTGTCTGAATTGTCGACCTATGCTTATGTGGATAATGCGGCATTTCGTCTGATCAAGAACAACACGCCGGGTAATTACACCTTTATTCTGAAAGCGACTAAAGAAGTGCCGCGCCGCCTGATGAACGACAAGCGTAAAACCATCGGCCTACGCGTGCCTTCCAACCCTATCGCGTTGGCATTGCTGGAAGTGCTGAACGAGCCGATGATGTCGACCACGTTGATGCTGCCGGGCAATGACTTTGCCGAGTCCGATCCGGAAGAGATCAGTGAGCACTTGGGCAAGCAGGTGGATCTGGTGATTCACGGTGGTTTCCTTGGCCAGCAACCGACTACGGTGATCGATCTGACTGAATCTGCACCGGAGGTGGTGCGCGAAGGAGCGGGCGATCCTACGCCCTTTCGATAAACACCCTGACGAAGGCAGTTCCAACCTCAGATAAAGGCTGTATAATGAACGGTTGGTTTTAACCAAAAAGATTACTTTTGCGGCCATATTCCTGCTGGGGTGCGACCGCAAAATCCCCCCGACGCCTGTGAAGGCGACACTAGAGGTTGCTCAATGAGCGAAAAGTTACAGAAAGTTTTAGCGCGTGCCGGTCATGGCTCGCGTCGTGAAATAGAAACCATAATTGAAGCTGGCCGTGTCAGCGTCGACGGTAAAATTGCCAAGCTGGGCGATCGTGTCGAAGTGACTCCTGCGATGAAAATTCGTATGGATGGTCATGTGGTCTCTATCAAAGAATCCGAAGAAGCGGTGTGCCGCGTTTTGGCGTATTACAAGCCAGAAGGTGAGCTTTGTACGCGTAGCGATCCCGAAGGCCGTCCAACGGTGTTTGATCGTCTGCCAAAGCTGCGTGGTTCACGCTGGGTGGCGGTAGGGCGCTTGGACGTCAATACCTCTGGCCTGTTGTTGTTCACCACCGACGGTGAACTGGCCAACCGCCTGATGCACCCAAGCCGCGAAGTTGAGCGCGAATATGCGG
>JBAQHZ010000230.1:0-22649 GCA_049288585.1 Chania sp. | reverse complement strand
GCCCGCATACTGTCTACGCAGAAAGGCTCAGGGCTGGAGAAAGCCTCAGGCTCAGGCGGTGCAGCCTGCCACAGTGCCAAATCCCGCATGGCTTGTTCAATCGCCTGTAAACTGCGGCGAACCTGGTTTTCTATACTCATTTGCATTCCCAAACTGTGTGGCCCTGATATCAGCGCGAAAGCATAGCATTTAAGCCATGCGCCCCCCAACTCCGCTGAGTTGGTGATATATGCATATTTTATCTGGTGACGCCGCGCGCGGCACGGCACAATACGCCCACTCAAAACCACACAGATGAAAGACATGTCCGCAATCTCATCAACAAAAAATCACGCGACACCCGGTAAAGCCATGTTGGCTTCGGTTACCGGTTATGCAATGGATGGCTTCGATTTGCTGATACTCGGCTTTATGCTGCCGGTGATCACCTCTGAATTGGGTCTGACCTCATCGGAAGCGGGTTCTCTGGTTACCTGGACGCTGATCGGCGCAGTGATCGGTGGCGTGATCTTCGGTCACCTCAGCGACCGTTTCGGGCGCATCCGCATTCTGACCCTCACCATTTTGATGTTCTCCCTGTTTACCGGCCTGTGTGCTATCGCCGTCGGCTACTGGGATCTGCTTGCTTACCGCACATTAGCCGGTATCGGGCTGGGTGGTGAGTTTGGTATCGGCATGGCGCTGATCGCCGAAGCCTGGCCAGCAGAGAAACGCAACCGCGCCTCAGCCTACGTCGGCATGGGTTGGCAGCTTGGCGTGCTTGCCGCCGCCTTCCTGACCCCGTTGTTACTACCTTATATCGGCTGGCGTGGCATGTTCCTGGTTGGCCTGCTGCCAGCGCTGGTTTCTTTCTTTATCCGCCGTACCATGGGTGAACCCAAAGAATTCGTGCAGCAGCAAGCCGGTGAACAACACCTGTCCTTCACTCAACGGGTAAAACTGCTGTTCAAGGATCGTGCTACAAGCAGAGCCAGCGTAGGGATCCTCATCCTTTGTTCGGTACAAAACTTCGGTTATTACGGGCTGATGATTTGGATGCCAACCTATCTAGCAAAAAACTTTGGTTTTTCACTGACCAAATCCGGTGTCTGGACTGCGGTCACGGTACTCGGCATGACCTTCGGTATTTGGCTGTTCGGGATATTGGCTGACCGCTTCCCACGCTGGAAAATCTTCGTGATCTACCAGATCGGTGCAGTAGTGATGGTGATTTGCTACGCCCAGCTCAGCGACCCAACCTTGATGCTGTTTGCGGGTGCGCTCATGGGAGTATTCGTTAACGGTATGATTGGTGGCTATGGCGCTTTGATTTCGGATACTTACCCGGTGCAGGCACGTGCTACGGCGCAAAATATCTTGTTCAACCTGGGGCGTGGCGTTGGCGGGCTTGGGCCGTTAGTGATTGGTGCGCTAGTGACGCAGGTTTCCTTTACGGCAGCTATCAGCCTGCTGGCGGGCATTTACCTGTTGGATATTTACGCCACTCTCTTCCTGTTGCCGAAGAAGCAGAGTACGGGAGATGTATTGGGGGCTATTGGTTAATAACGGAAGTTAATTATTAACAACGTTAATCATTTTCAGTTATCAGGCACCGAAAGCCAAAAATTTGGGGGCACTGCGTTAACAGTGCCCCCGGTTCGTTTTATAGCTATCCCGCTAAACAGTGTGCTCCCTGCTCAATCCCTGAAAACTTTTCCTTCGGCCATCCTGACCAAACAATCCTTGCTATGTCCTGTAGCATCGTCCTGACGCGGTTCCCTAGTCTTCCTGACCCACCAGCAGTCCTGCGCTAGCTCTCAATCTCCGTCCTGGAGGTGTCCCTGGTTTCAGTCCTGAAACATCCTGGGCATCATCCTGATACCAATCCTTTCCACTCTCCCTGAGTGCATCCATTTCTTCTTCCTGAAGCTACATCATCCTGATGTTTTCCTGCTCCAACCAGTTCCTATCCGGTAGACATAAGATCGCTTAATTCCTTCCGTCTCACAAGACTATGTAAGACAGATTACATCAAACTTTATTAAGGGATTATCCTAAGTCCATTTTAACTGATTGATCTGGATAGCAATAAGTCCAATCTAAGCCACCCATCAGAAAAAATTAAAAGCGATCTCTTACAGCCTTTGTAAGAGATCTCTCACACGCGCTCGATACAAAAAGGACAACTAATCCAACACAGGACGTAACATACGGAGAAAATCAGCCAGTGAGTTGGACAAAAACGTACGTTTATCGCTGCCAAATTGCTCGAGCACCACATTACCGCTGACGTTACACAGTGACACCATCGTCATCTCTGACTCCGTCGTTGCCAGGAATAACGTCGGGGAAAGTTTGAGGCGTTTCTGTGTGACCAGATGCCCGATCAGGTTCTCCTGCAAGCGGATAAAATCATCCTCGCTCCATACCTGTAACAGCGTCATTCGATGCGCTTCAAACTGCGCGCTCATATCCCCAGCATATTGCTGAGTATAAAAGGTATGGATATCCGGCTGTAATTGCAGTTCCAGTGCATTTTCCACCTTCACCAACGTAGCCTCAGGGATAGACGACTGCGGCAACCACAACACTTGATCATCACGGTTTTCTACAATGCACGGTGAAGCAACACCGTACAGCTCCTGGCTTGCGGGCGCATGACCACGCTGCTGCTGCCAGAGATCGACATAACGCCGGGTAAATTCACGCAGTGCGTGCGATACATCCTGGTCCATATTTTTTCTCACATACGCTAAACTGGCGGCTATTGTACCTTTCCAAGACCAAGGTGGCAGCTATGTCCTCTTATCAAGACCATCAGGCTCTGTCGGCGCTGACGCTGGGCAAACCGACCGCTTACCATGACCACTACGACGCTGCGTTGCTACAGGCGGTCCCACGCAGTATGAATCGTGAACCTTTGGGGCTTTATCCCGATAACCTGCCGTTCCATGGGGCCGATATCTGGACGCTATATGAGCTTTCCTGGTTGAATGCCAAAGGTCTGCCGCAGGTCGCGGTTGGCGAAATCAGCCTGAATGCCAACAGCCTCAGCCTGATCGAATCCAAAAGCTTTAAGCTCTACCTCAACAGTTTTAACCAGACCCATTTCCCTGATTGGGAAACAGTGCGCAATACGCTGCAACGCGATTTGTCAGCCTGCGCACAGGGGGAAGTCGGCGTGACCTTGTACAGCGTCGAGCAGATCGCAGGTTCGCCGATCGCCCATTTTGCCGGTGAGTGTATTGATGCGCAGGATATCAGCATTGATGACTATGAATTCAACGCAGGTTATCTGAAAGGTGCCACCAGCGAACAACAAGTGGAAGAAACGCTGGTCAGCCATCTGCTGAAATCCAACTGCTTGATCACCCATCAGCCGGATTGGGGTTCTGTGCAAATCCGCTATCGCGGGCCGCAAATCAACCGTGAAGCGCTGCTGCGCTATCTGGTTTCGTTCCGCCATCACAACGAATTTCATGAGCAATGCGTTGAGCGTATTTTTAACGATCTGTTGCGTTTCTGCCAACCGGAGCAACTGAGCGTTTATGCACGTTATACCCGGCGTGGCGGGTTGGATATCAACCCATGGCGCAGCAACGTGCTCTTCGAGCCTACTCGCGGCCGTCTAGCCCGCCAATAATGCGAGGCACTGCTCAACAACTGAGCTAACGAGCGGTTTTTATTGGTAAAAATACGGGGACGGCGGTAAGGTTAAATCAAGAGTGTCTGCCATTTAGCCCGATATTCTGGCAGGAAATTCAAAATCCTTATCGCAGTGTGCAAAAGATGAATGCACAAAAGCTGTTCTGCTGCGGTATGGATTATTACCGCCCCTGCGTGGGCGTAAAGGAGTGACCTTGATTACACATATCAGCCCGCTTGGCTCTATGGATCTGTTGTCGCAGCTAGAAGTCGATATGCTAAAGCGTACTGCCAGCAGCGATCTATACCGTTTATTCCGCAATTGTTCTTTGGCCGTGTTGAACTCCGGCAGCCAGACTGACAGCAGTAAACAGTTGCTGTCCCGCTATGAAACATTTGATATCAACGTACTGCGCCGTGAACGCGGTGTGAAGCTGGAGCTGGTCAACCCGCCAGAAGACGCTTTCGTTGATGGCCGCATCATCCGTTCACTGCAAGCTAACCTGTTTGCCGTTTTGCGCGATATTCTGTTCGTACATGGTCAATTCGTCAGCGCCCGGCATTTCCAGGAAGATTCTATCCATATCACCAACCTGGTGTTCTCTATTCTGCGTAATGCCCGCACGCTGCACCTTGATGAAGATCCAAACCTGGTGGTGTGTTGGGGCGGCCATTCGATTAACGAAAATGAGTACCTGTATGCGCGCAAAGTGGGTAGCCAACTGGGCCTGCGTGAGCTGAACATCTGCACCGGCTGTGGGCCGGGAGCCATGGAAGCCCCGATGAAAGGGGCCGCCGTCGGCCATGCACAACAGCGCTACCGTAACAGCCGTTTTATCGGTATGACCGAGCCTTCTATCATCGCCGCAGAGCCGCCGAATCCACTGGTGAATGAACTGGTGATCATGCCAGACATCGAGAAACGCCTGGAAGCCTTTGTGCGTATCGCCCACGGTATCATCATCTTCCCTGGCGGGGTTGGCACCGCAGAAGAACTGCTGTATTTGCTGGGCATTCTGATGAACCCGGAAAACAGCGAGCAAGTGCTGCCGCTGATCCTCACCGGGCCGAAAGAGAGCGCCGACTACTTCCAAGTGCTTGATGCATTCATTATGAATACGCTGGGTGATGCGGCACGCCGTCATTACACCATCATCATCGACGATCCGGCAGAAGTTGCCCGTCAGATGAAGAAAGCCATGCCATTGGTGAAAGAGAACCGCCGTAATAGCGGAGATGCTTACAGCTTCAACTGGTCGATTCGTATTGCGCCGGATCTGCAACTGCCATTTGAGCCAACCCATGAAAACATGGCCAACCTCAACCTGTATCCGAATCAACCCGCAGAACAACTGGCTGCCGCGCTGCGTCGGGCGTTCTCCGGCATCGTGGCAGGGAACGTGAAAGAGAATGGCATTCATGCCATTGAGCAGTTTGGCCCCTACAAACTGCACGGTGATACGCAGATGATGAAACAGATGGATAGTCTGTTACAGGGTTTTGTCGCCCAGCACCGCATGAAACTGCCGGGGAGCGCTTACGTGCCCTGTTATGAGATTGTGGCCTGATCATCAATCCCGGGCGGCGTGACAGCCGCCCCTCTTTTTTCTGATGTTGCCGCCCATGCCAATACACTTACTGATCGTTGACGCACTTAACTTAATCCGCCGCATTCACGCTGTTCAGGGCTCTCCATGCCTGAATGCCTGCCAGAACGCTTTACAACAGTTGATTCAGCACAGCCAACCAACCCATGCGGTCGCCGTGTTCGACGAAGACGATCGCAGTGAAAGCTGGCGCCACCAAGCGCTGCCTGATTACAAGGCCGGGCGCTCACCAATGCCGGAAAACCTGCAACAGGAAATGCCGCAACTGCGCCAGGCTTTTGCCGCCTTAGGTGTGGCCAGTTGGCATTCGGCAGGTAATGAAGCGGACGATCTGGCCGCCACGCTGGCCACCAAGGTGGCTAACGGCGGCTATCAGGTCACGATCGTTTCTACCGACAAAGGTTATTGCCAGTTACTGGCACCGAACATACAAATCCGTGATTACTTTCAGAAGCGCTGGCTGGACTTGCCGTTTGTGCAAAACGAGTTCGGCGTACTGCCGCAGCAGTTGCCGGACTATTGGGGATTAGCGGGGATCAGCAGCAGCAAGATCCCCGGTGTCGCAGGTATCGGGCCTAAAACGGCGGTCTTGCTGTTACAGCAGGCAGGTAGCCTGGACGCCCTGTTCGCCGACCTGCAACAGGTGCCAGAGAAATGGCGTAGCAAGCTACAGCAACACCGTGAGATGGCCTATATCAGTAAACAGGTGGCCACATTGCGCACCGATTTGACCTTGACCGGTAACCTACAGCAACTGCGGTTACCGGCACGGTAATCTCCCTTGGCGCAACGGAACGCCAAAGGAGAGAGTGACGATCAACGCTCGTCGCGACGGCCAGGAATGGCCGACCACATGCGGCGCACATGCACGGTGACTTCTTCACGATCGTGGTACAACTGCTTAGCATGAATTTCTGCACTGATATCCGCCGCGGCCAAAGCTTCCCGAATACTTTGCAGATTCTGGGAAACCTCTTCATAGCGCTTCTTCATCGGCAATTTCAGGTTGAAGATTGCCTCGCGGCACCAGCCGTTGATCAGCCAGTGAATCATCAGGCCCGTCACCCGCGCCGGTTGTTCCACCATATCGCACACCAGCCAATAGATTTTGCTGCTGGTCGGTTCGAATTTAAAACCGTCAGCGCGGTGATGGGTCACCTGCCCGGTATCCATCAGGCTCTGGGCCATCGTGCCGTTATCCACCGCATGTACCATCATGCTGCGTTTTACCAGTTGATAGGTCCAACCTCCGGGGCAAGCCCCCAGATCAACCGCATGCATACCGCTACCCAGGCGCTCCTCCCACTCGTCGGCAGGAATAAACACGTGGAACGCCTCTTCCAGCTTCAGCGTGGAACGGCTTGGCGCGTCCGATGGGAACTTCAAGCGCGGGATCCCCATGTAGAATGGCGAGTTGTTGTTACTGTAGGAATAGCCCACATAGCAGCAACCGGGGGCGATAAAGAACACATGCACTACCGGGCGAGTTGGGTTTTCACGCGCCATCAGCACCTTTTGTTCGCGCATGGCAATACGCAGCGGCACCGTCAGTTTGCGGCAGAACTTCATCAGTTCTTTGCTTTCGTTAGTGTCCGGCACTTCCACCCGCAGTTCACCACCGCGATCGACCACCCCCATCAGCATCCCGACAATCGGCGACACCCGATCTTCCGGCGGTAAATCACGCAGCAACTCACCCACCACGATCATCTGACGAACAAAAATCAGCTCACGGAACGGAATTTCTTTGGCCAGACGATCGGCATCGTCCGGCTGATAGCATTCAAACAGCACATAGCCGCTGTTCTCTTTGACCCGCGCAAAGCCGAATATTTCCAATTGGGCGGCTTTGTCGGTAATTTCCGCCGCACCCTCTTTTTCAAAACCAGGGCGGCAGTACAACGCGATTTTATTCATGGCGCTCGGCCTTTTTCCTCAGACGCAAAGCGCCAATCAACATCAATGCCCACCCGATCAGGAAGCACATGCCCCCCGCCGGTGTGAGATAAACCCAGAACTTCAGGTGAGACAGCGCCAGGCAATACAGACTGCCGCTGAACAACAAAATGCCTAACGCCAGCAGCGCTCCACTCCAGTAAAACCACAGGCTGACCCGGCGCTGCATCGCAATGGCCAACGCCAGAATAGCCAAGGTGTGGAACCCTTGATACTCAAGCCCGGTGCGTATCCAGGCCATTTCGTTGGCCCCCAGCATATTACTCAATACGTGCGCACCAAATGCCCCCAAAGCGACATATAAAAAACCACTGATAGCGGCAAAAATCAGCATAGAACGACTACTCATCGTTATTCACCTTATAGAGATTAACCGGCCTTACTGTTCGTAGCGAAAGCGGAACTTTTCCTGCTCGCTGGCTGCACGCGCTAGGATCCATTGACGAAAGGCGGCTATTTTACCCAGTTCTGCCTGGCTGTCATGACATACCAGATAAAAAGCATTCTTACTTACCAGCACATCGTTGAACGGGCACACCAAGCGCCCGGCTTCAATTTCGGTTTGCGCCATCACGTTATTGACCAGCGCAATGCCTTGGCCATGCACCGCCGCCTGCACCACCATGGCACTGTGGCTGAAGATGGGCCCCTGCTGCACGTTAATGTGCTGTAATCCCAACTGCCGGGTATAGGCCAGCCAGTCGCGGCGTGAAGTATCATGCAGAAGCGTGTGATAAGCCAGATCGGCTGGCGCTTTTAGCGCATGTTCGCCCGTCAGCAGCGTTGGCGAGCAGACCGGCAGCAGATATTCAGCATACAGACGCTCGGCACGCACCCCCTGCCAGTTGCCACGGCCATAGAAGATTGCCACGTCAACATCGTCTGCCAGTTTATCTTCTTCACGGTCAATGGCCTGTATACGGACATCGATCCCCGGATAAGCTGAATTAAAGCCAGAAAGGCGCGGCACCAGCCACTGAATGGCAAAGCTGGGTGGCAGACTTACCGTCAAAGCCCCCTTGGCGCTACGTGCCTGAAGCTTGCGCGTGGCTTCATTAATCGAAGTGAAAATCTCTTTGATATCCAGGTAATAACTTTGCCCTTCCTCGGTTAGCAGCAGCGAACGGTTCCGCCGCCGGAACAGCTTCAATCCAAGAAAATCTTCCAGCGATTTGATCTGGTGACTCACCGCCGCTTGAGTCACAAACAGTTCCTCTGCCGCTTTAGTAAAGCTCAGATGACGGGCTGCCGCGTCAAAAACCCGCAGCGCATTAAGAGGTGGTAAGCGTTTAGACATGAATTAGCTACTTTTGTGTAACAACTTTCCGAATTATTCGGCATAAAAAATCAGGCAGCGTTATCTATAACGCAGTGGCCCTGCCAGAGTGAGTTATTTCCATTAGTTTTTTTAATCCGAGCCATTATAAATTGTCCGTTGAGCCTGCGCCAGTAAATACCTATAGTGGCGACACTTCCTGAGCCGGAACGAAAAGGAATTGGGTGTCGAAGACGCCGATGAACTTTTGGCTCTGTGGTTGTGATGTTGTGTTTGCAAATTGTCCGCCAGTCCGGACGTGGTAGCTAAGCTACTGTTTTTTTCAATTTCTGTATATTTACCCTGTCTGTCCATAGTGATTTTATGCAGCACCGCAAGATTTGCGGTGCTTTTTTTTGCCGGTAATTCAGCATTCTTTTCACCTCGAATTATTCAGGAAACTTGTCTCAGCCGAAAAAATAGGACAGGATCGTGGCCTGATAAAGCCAGTGATAACCCGCTTATGACACCTTTCAATCCCACCGATTTCCGCCGCCAGTTTCCGGCCCTCAAACAGCCAGGGATCTATCTCGACAGCGCCGCAACTACGCTGAAACCGCAAGCGGTGATCGACGCCACGCAGCAGTTCTACAGCGCAGATGCTGCCACCGTCCACCGCAGCCAGCACCGGGCAGCGCAGGATCTGACTGCCCGTTTCGAGCGGACGCGTCAGCAAGTGGCAACGCTGATTAATGCTCCGCAGGCAGATGACATCGTCTGGACGCGCGGCACCACCGAAGCGATCAACCTGGTCGCACAAAGTTATGCCCGCCCGCGCCTGCAACCAGGCGATCAGATCCTGGTGAGCGAAGCCGAACACCATGCCAACCTGATCCCCTGGCTGATGGTGGCAGAGCAAACCGGTGCTCAGGTGGTGAAACTGCCGCTGGGCAGCGATCGGCTGCCGGATCTGGCGTTGCTCCCCACCCTGCTCAATGAGAAAACCCGGATTTTGGCGCTGGGGCAGATGTCTAACGTCACCGGGGGTTGCCCAGACCTGGCGTTCGCGATCGAACTGGCGCACGCCGCTGGTGCCGTGGTGATGATCGACGGTGCGCAAGGCGTGGTGCATTGCCCAGCGGATGTTCAGCAACTGGATATCGATTTTTATGCGTTCTCGGGGCATAAACTCTATGGCCCGACCGGCATTGGTGCGCTCTATGGCAAAACTGCGTTGCTGGCAGAAATGGGTCCATGGCAAGGCGGTGGCAAAATGCTGACCGAAGCTTCCTTCAACGGTTTTACCGCACAAAAACCACCGCACTGTTTTGAAGCGGGCACCCCCAATATCGCCGGTGTGCTTGGATTGGCCGCGGCCCTCGATTGGATAAGCACCCAGGATATGGCGGCAGCCGAACAATACAGCCGCGATTTGGCATACAGTGCCGAGCAGCGGTTGGCTCAGTTGCCAGGGTTCCGCAGTTTCCGCTGTTCCGGCTCCAGCCTGTTGGCGTTTGATATTGCCGGTATCCATCATAGCGACATCATTACCTTGCTGGCTGAGCAGGGCATCGCGCTGCGTGCCGGCCAGCACTGCGCTCAACCGCTAATCGCTGCCCTTGGGGTCAGCGGTACGCTGCGCGCCTCGTTCGCCCCTTACAACCGGCCAGAAGATGTAGATGCCCTAGTCAACGCGCTGGAAAGCGCCATCGAATTGCTGGCGGAATAAGATGAACCTGCTTGCCCCTCATCCTTTTGGCCGTGAAATTACCGCCGAGATGCTGACAGCTAAATTTAACGCGCTGAAACAGTGGGAAGACCGCTATCGTCAGTTGATCATGCTGGCAAAACAGTTACCACCGTTGCCAGAAGAACTCCGGCACGCGGAAATGGAACTGAGTGGTTGTGAAAACCGTGTTTGGCTCGGGCATCAGCGGCTGGAAGATGGCTCATTGCACTTCTATGGCGACAGCGAAGGCCGCATCGTGCGCGGTTTGTTGGCGATCCTGCTGACCGCCGTAGAGGGCAAAACACCACAACAGATCCTGGCCGCAGATCCCCTGGCTTTGTTCGATCGTCTGGCGCTGCGTAGCCAACTCAGCGCCACGCGTGCCAGCGGCCTACAAGCGCTGGCAGCGGCTGTTAAAGGTATTGCAGCGCTCTACGCCTGACGCGCTGCTTTAGCCACCATCTTTTTCAGCGCATGAGAAACGGCAACAAAGCCAAAGGTGGCGGTAACCATGGTTGCCGCGCCAAAACCTGCACTGCAATCCATTTTCTTCGGCCCTTCCGCCGTGCTGCGGGAAGCGCAGACGGTGCCATCCGGCTGCGGATAAACCAGCGGCTCGGTGGAGAACACACAATCAATCCCCAGCTTGCCTTTGCTGTTTTTCACCACGTTGAAGTCATTTTTCAGCCTTTCGCGCAGTTTCGCCGCTAGCGGATCCTGAATGGTCTTTGCCAGATCCGCCACTTCAATCCGCGTTGGATCGATCTGCCCACCGGCACCACCGGTAGTCACCACCGGGATTTTAAAGCGGCGGCAATAGGCCAACAGCGCCGCTTTCGGCCGCACGCTGTCAATCGCATCAATCACATAGCTGAAATTGTGGTTCAGCAGCTCAGCGACATTGTCCGGCGTAATGAAATCATCCACGCAGGTCACTTGGCATTCTGGGTTAATCGCCAGAATACGCTCCGCCATTACCTCGGTTTTAGACTGGCCAACATGCTGACGTAGCGCATGGATCTGACGATTGGTATTAGTGACGCACACATCATCCATGTCGATCAACGTAATAGCACCGATACCGGTTCTTGCCAGCGCCTCCGCCGCCCACGACCCTACTCCGCCGATGCCAATCACACACACGTGCGCCTGGGCAAACAGCGCCAGCGCAGGCTGGCCGTACAAACGCGCGGTGCCACCAAAACGCTGTAAATAGGCCTCTGAATAGGGTGTACTCATCTCGCTTTTATTACCTTAATCTTGCAAATGATAAGGGCCGGAAGATCCGGCCCCTGCGGGTCAAATTCTGCGTCCCTTGCCCTTCAGCGGGTGACCAGTTGGGAACCGCCCGAGGTAGACTGCTGCTGGTAAGCACTGAACTGCGACAGACCACCATCGGCCCCTTTCAGCACCCACACGCGGCCATAGTGATTATAGTAACCCGCCGAATGACCGGCTTCTGGACCAATACCCTGATACATGTCGAAGTGCTGGCCTTTAATCGCACCGCCCACATCTAAGGCGACCATCAGACGCATTTCGTATTTTCCCGTGAACTTGCCCCGGTTGTCCAGCAGCGGCACTTCTGCCAGCAGCGTGGTTCCCGCCGGAATCAACGAACGATCGGATGCCACTGAGGCTTTGGCCACCAGCGGTACGGCACTGGCGCCCTTCACCGGAGCAAAATGTTGCGGATGGAAGAACACAAAAGAAGGATTCTGCTCCAGCAGTTCGCGCACTTCTGCTTCACTGTGGTTCTCCGCCCATTGGCGGATCGCCTGCATCGACATATCAGCCTTGGTCACCTCACCACGATCGATCAACACCTTGCCGATACTGCGATAGGCATGACCATTCTTGCCGCTGTAGCCAAAGAACACCAACGGCTGGCCGTTACCGAAATCAACATAACCGCTGCCTTGGACTTCCATCATAAAGTTATCCATCAGCGAATTGGTATAAGCGATGATGTAACGACTATCGAGCGCGCCAGAGTAAATGGCTGCGCGATCCGGCAAACGGCGTTTACCTTTGGCCGGCATACGATATAACGGATAGCGGAACTCACCCTGCGGGGTATAACGTGCCTGCAAAACCGGAGTGTAATAACCGGTAAACTGGACGTTACCGTAGTTATCCACGCCTTCCATCTGATAGGCACTCAGGCCGAACTGACTCAGTTGCCGAGTATCCGCACCGGAAGCCATCCAGCTTTGCACCGCTTGGTAAGTCGTGTTGTTGCGGCTAAAGAGAGCTGGCGAAGCATTCTTAATCTGCATCAATTGATCGGAGTAGTCTTGGGCGTTAACGGGAACGCCTCTGGTGTTGGGCTGATTCACCAACTCCAGCGCCTGATCCAGACGGCCGTCTTTATACTGCTGCCCGTGGTCGGTCGGTTTTGATGAACACCCTGCCAGTACGGCAATCACTAACCCACCCAGCAGGTATTTGCCCCAACGTCCTTTCATTACATGCTCTCTCAGGCTGATATGTTCTATCGGCGAACGATAACAAACGGCTATAAATAAAGGAATCTTTGCCGCCAAAAATTCCCGGCGAAGTGATTGTGATGAAAAAAAAGCCAATCTGAGGACTAATTCAGCATACAGATGGCTTTGAGGGGAATATTTGCAAAAAGGGTTGCAACAAAACGCATGGAGAGTATAGTGCGCTTCCATCGGACGCGGGGTGGAGCAGCCTGGTAGCTCGTCGGGCTCATAACCCGAAGGTCGTCGGTTCAAATCCGGCCTCCGCAACCAACCGATACTGCAAAAGCAGTATCAGATAAAAGGTTGAATCCGATGGAAAAACAGGTATTATACGGACGCGGGGTGGAGCAGCCTGGTAGCTCGTCGGGCTCATAACCCGAAGGTCGTCGGTTCAAATCCGGCCCCCGCAACCAACCGATACTGTACCAGCGGTATCACATGAAAGTTGGTTCGATAATATCAGTATCAAGACGGACGCGGGGTGGAGCAGCCTGGTAGCTCGTCGGGCTCATAACCCGAAGGTCGTCGGTTCAAATCCGGCCTCCGCAACCAATCTTGATAACCACGAACAAGCACCTTAACGGGTGTTTTTTTGTATCTGGAGTTTGTGAAACTTGCCATTAACCGGGCATCCTGCCCTACTGGTTAGTGACGAGCCTGCGCCCCGCCGTTGGCGAAGTAAGCCTTAATCCCCGCCAGAATAGACTCCGCGATCTGCTGCTGAAAATGGCTGGTACGCAGTTTGCGTTCTTCCTCAATGTTACTGATAAATGCCGTTTCAACCAGGATTGACGGGATGTCCGGCGCCTTTAGCACGGCAAAACCGGCCTGATCGACACTTTTTTTGTGCAAAGGATTAATTTTCCCCATTCGGCTGAGCACTTCCTTGCCGAACTTCAGACTGTCATTGATGGTGGCGGTTTGCAGCAAATCAAACAGCGTATGATCCAGATAGCGGTCACCGCTCTTGCTTACGCCACCAATCTCATCGGAAGCGTTCTGGGTCTGCGCCAGAAATTTGGCGGTATTGCTGGTCGCGCCCTTGGTCGACAGGGCAAAAACCGAAGAGCCACGCGCCGTGCGGTTGCTAAACGCATCGGCATGGATTGAAACAAACAGATCGGCGCGCTGCTTGCGGGCTTTCGCCACGCGCACCTTCAGCGGGATAAACACGTCATCGTTGCGCGTCATAAACACTTTCATGTTCGGCTCACGCTTGATAAGCGCACTAAGACGGCGCGCAATCTGCAACACCACATCTTTTTCACGCGTCTTATTTTTGCCGATTGCACCAGGGTCTTCACCGCCGTGCCCCGGATCCAGCACAATCACCATCGGCCGATCGCGCCCTGCCTTACCAGCCTGCGGCGCTTCCGCCGGTAACGATCGCTCCAGATCCCCTTTGTTGTAATCTTCCAGCAATGCCAGCAGCGGATCATACTCTTCGCCGGTGCCGCCCTTGGTGGGATAGAGATCCACCACCAGCCGATTGCGGTATTCAGCCACCGGCGCCAAGGTAAACATATTCGGGCTAACGCTCTGCTTAAGCTCCAACACCAACCTGACGGTGTTTTTATCGAACTGGCCGACGCGCGCCTGCTTCAGGTAAGGGTCTTCCTTGCGCACCTGCCTGGCCAGCCCTTTGAGCACGCTATTGAGGTGAACACCTTCGATGTCGATCACGATGCGGTCAGGATTGGCAAGCGCGAACTGTTGGTATTTCAGCGGCACGCTGGATTCCAACGTCACGCGGGTGTAGGTCGAGGAAGGCCAGACGCGAACGGCAATCACATTCGCAGCGGCGGCGAAACCTACGCGGCTCACACTCAGCAACCAGGTTGCGGCAACCCCCTGTAACAAACGACGGCGGCCTGGATTGTGGTTAGAGTTAGGCATGCGGCTCCAGCAGCGATAAAGATTTAAGAAAACACCCAAAAGTGAGAATGGCAAAAACTTTAACCAATCCATTCGTGGCTGTCATTATGAAATCTTTTTATGTTTTTTCAATTTGTTAATGAAATAACTGAGTTAACCAAGATCGCCACGCAAATTCCTGCTTGCCATCGGGGCAATAAAAGAATAAAAATACAAAAATACCGTATAAATATGCAAAAGAGGTTTTGCCGTGAAGGAACGTAGCACAGAGCTGGTCCAAGGATTCCGTCACTCAGTTCCCTACATTAATGCTCACCGTGGCAAGACGTTTGTCATCATGCTGGGTGGGGAAGCCATCGAGCATGAAAATTTCTCCAGTATCGTCAATGATATCGGGTTATTGCACAGCCTGGGGATCCGTCTGGTGGTGGTGTATGGTGCACGGCCGCAGATTGACAGTAATCTGGCGCAGCACAATTACGAACCGATTTATCACAAGCATACCCGCGTTACCGATGCCCATGCGCTGGAGCTGGTCAAACAGGCTGCTGGCCTGCTGCAGCTGGATATCACCGCTCGGCTCTCCATGAGCCTGAACAACACGCCGCTGCAAGGGGCGCACATCAACGTGGTGAGCGGCAACTTTATCATTGCCCAACCGCTCGGTGTGGATGATGGCGTTGACTATTGCCACAGCGGCCGTATCCGCCGCATCGATGAAGAAGCCATCCATCGCCAGCTCGACAGCAACGCAATTGTGCTGATTGGCCCGGTGGCGGTTTCCGTTACCGGCGAGAGCTTCAATCTGACTTCGGAAGAGGTGGCCACGCAGTTGGCCATCAAGCTGAAGGCAGAAAAAATGATTGGTTTCTGCTCATCGCAAGGGGTGGCTAACGCAGAGGGGCAGATCGCGCCTGAGCTGTTCCCTAACGATGCGCAAAAGCGCATTGAGCAACTGGAAGCAACCGGCGATTACTACTCCGGCACCGTGCGTTTCCTGCGCGGTGCGGTCAAAGCCTGCCGCAGCGGTGTGCGCCGCAGCCACCTGATCAGCTATCAGGAGGACGGAGCGCTGGTGCAGGAACTGTTCTCACGCGACGGTATCGGTACTCAGATCGTCATGGAGAGTGCAGAACAGGTACGCCGTGCGACGATCAATGACATCGGTGGCATACTCGAGCTGATTCGCCCGCTGGAGCAGCAAGGTATTCTGGTGCGCCGTTCGCGGGAACAGTTGGAAATGGAGATCGACAAGTTCACGATTATCGAGCGCGATAACCTGACGATCGCCTGTGCGGCACTCTATCCATTCCTGGAAGAGAAAATTGGTGAGATGGCCTGTGTGGCAGTCCACCCGGATTACCGCAGTTCGTCGCGTGGCGAAATGCTGTTGCAAAGGGTAGAGAGCCAGGCGCGGCAGATGGGTTTGCAGAAGCTGTTTGTGTTGACCACCCGCAGCATTCACTGGTTCCAGGAGCGCGGCTTTACGCCTGCGGAAGTGGACGTTCTGCCAATGCAGAAGCAGGCGCTGTACAACTATCAGCGCCGTTCAAAAATCCTGCTGGCCGATCTGTAAGCATTTTACGGGTGCCGCATCATAGCGCCTGGGGTTGATGACAAAGTGGTATCTAAGCTCGAGATACTCGTGCCTAGCGCACCGAGGGGCGCTCCGGCGGCTTACGCCGCTACGACCCCTTCGGCACGCTCTCACTAATAACGGGCTTTGTCTGGTGTCTGGGGCGCTGTATCACAGCGCCTATTACCCTGCCTGCAACCGTTCGGCCAACCCGCTGCGGCGTTGAGTTGGCGTGCGGATGGCGCTCAGCAAAACCTTATCCGTGGCGTAAAGCGAAAGCTGCTTACGTGCACGGGTAATGGCTGTATACACCAGTTCACGGGTCAACACCGGCAGAAAATGATTCGGCAACACCAATACCGTATGGTCAAACTCCGACCCCTGCGATTTATGCACCGTCATCGCATAAGCGGTTTCATGCGCTGGTAAACGGCTCGGCTGCACCGACTTAATGCTGCCGTCCGGTAACTGGAAATGCACCCGCAGATCGCCCTCAGCGCCAGGCAAAGCAATGCCAATATCGCCGTTGAATAACCCCAGTGCGCTGTCGTTACGGCCAATCATCACCGGTCGCCCCAAATACCAACGCCCCGCTGGGCCAGGATTACGGCGGATCAGACCCGCACGCTGTAACCCGCTTTCAATACGTTCATTCAACCCGGCAACGCCAAACGGCCCTTCGCGCAAAGCACACAGCACCTGAAAACGACCGAAAACTTCCAGTATCGTGGTGGCATCAGCACCTTCGGCCACCTGCCTGAGATAATCACGATACCCCTCAACGCACGCATCCAGCAGTTGCTGATAATCCTCGGTTTCTGCCAGCGGATAACCCGCTACGTCACCATAGCGGCCATTCAGCGCCGCCATCGCCTGTTTGCCATCCCCTGCATTCACCGCCAAGGCCAACTGACCAATGCCGGATTTGGCATCGAACCGATAGCTTTTACGCAGCAGACACAGGCTGTCACGCACTGCCGCCCCCGCGGGTTGCCCCGGTAACGGATATCCCGTCAGGCGGGCCAGTTGCTCAGCACGGGCCTCGCTGTAACCTTGCTCGGCAAAACGGCAGATATCCCCCAACACCGCCCCCGCCTCCACCGAAGCCAACTGATCGCGGTCGCCGAGAAATATCACCCGCGCCTTAGGTGGTAAAGCGGCAATCAACCGCGCCATCATCGGTAAATCCACCATTGACGCCTCATCCACCACCAACACATCGAGATGCAGCGGATTGCCTCGGTGGTAACGCATCCGCTGGCTGTTGGGCTGCGCGCCCAGCAGACGATGCAAGGTGGCAGCTTCCACCGGGAACAACGCGCGCTGCTCCGGTGTGAGAGGGATCTGACGGCTGGCAGTGCCCAGCGATTCCGTCAGCCGCGCAGCCGCTTTGCCGGTGGGAGCCGCAAGCTGGATACGTAAGCGCTCATCACCACCAAGCTGCACCAGTGCGGCCAGCAATTTGGCCACGGTGGTGGTTTTACCGGTGCCTGGGCCACCGGAGATCACGGCGATGCGGCGAGTGGCAGCCACGGCGGCAGCGATCTTCTGCCAGTTTGGCTCATCTGCCGCCTTACCAAACAGTTGATCGAGGATCGCGCGAAGCTGTGCCTCTTCAACCGGTTGCGAAACCCTGTCGCTGCTAATAAAGGCCGCAACTTCGCCTTCACTCTGCCACATACGCTGCAAATACAACCGATGCTGTTGTAACACCAGCGGCGTGGCTGAATTGCCATCGCTCACGGCAGCAGAAGCCACCAGGCATTGTTGCCAACGGGCTAAATCCGGTTGCCCCGCCGCCTGCCATGCGGCCAATGCCAGCGCTGGCTGGCGGCCATTGAACAGGTTTTCTGGTAACAACTGATCCAACAGCAGGCAGACGTGCCCAGCTCCCGCTTCAGCGCTCAGGCAGGCGGCGGCCAGCAAGAGTTCTGGCTCGTCATCACCGGCGACAATCTGGGCGAAATGCACATCCAGCGGCCGCAATGCACCCAACACCAACGCTTGATTCAGGATCTCAATCATTGCCCATCCTCCGCGCTGATGGCTGCACCGCTAAACAGACGATCCATCCCTTGCACCAACGCTTCCTCCGGCCGACAGGCAAAAATCCCGTTGCCCGGATGTTCAGCATCCACGCCGCGTAAAAACAGATAAATCACTCCGCCAAAATGATGGTTGTAATCATAATCCGCCAAGCGATGCCCCAGATAACGGTGCAACGCTAGGGTATAAAGCTGATATTGCAGATCGTAGCGATGCTCCGCCATAGCCCGTTCCATAGCCTGCTGGGTGTAAGCACTGCTGTCTTCACCCAGCCAGTTGGATTTGTAATCCAGCAGGTAGTATTTACCTTGCCAGCAAAACACCAGGTCGATAAAGCCTTTCAACATGCCTTGCACCTGCTGGAAATTCAGCTCAGGGCAATCCACAGAAAGCGGATCGTAGCGCTTCACCAGTTGATCCAGTTCGCGAGCCTGCAACAACCCGTTGATCGGCAAATAGAACTGCATTTCCGCCTGCTTGAATTGCGGCTTCAGAGCAGAGAGAGCCACGCCGCTGTCATTGAGCGGCGTATTCAGCAACACCTGCATCCACTCTTTCAATACTGGCAACCAATGTTCTTCAAAACCCTGCATCTGCAACTGTTCTAACAATGTTTTTTCATCAAGCGGCTGCGTGAAATCCAGGGTTTCAAACAGGCTATGCAGGAAGGTCCCCGGCGCTGCGCCACGCGGGAAGGTATGCGGAGTCAGTTCTGGTGCTTTATCTGCCACGTACTCCCCGGCGGCATCGACGTCCAATCGCGGCAACAACTCCTGCATTCCTGCCGTACCGTGCTGCTGTAGGCCGGTATAACTGGTCACGCGCCAGAAATCCTGCATCCGACGCGAAAAGTGTTTTGCCGCCAATTCGGTCGCGGTGGTTGTTTGAGGCTGCCAAGGGTGTTCATCGGGCGCATCCACCCGCGCGAGTTTAATACCGCCAGTGGCCAGCTTTTGCAGGCTCTCTGTCAGATAGGCGGCATCACCGGCCTGCCCCACCTGCACCAGATACCCCAGCGCACTGCGGTGCAAATCAGTCTCCCCCTGTTTTTTACGCGTGCCCAGAAACAGCGGCGCGATGCCGATACTACAGTGGTATACCGAGCGGGTTAGCGCCACATACAGCAGGCGCAAATCTTCTGCCAGCCGTTCTTCTTCGGCCCAGGCGATGCTTTCATCATTGGCATTGAGATCCAGCAGCGCTTGGAAAGTCTTGCGATCGTGATACAGCACCTGCTGCTGTTGGCGGAAATTGCCAATAAACGGCAACCATACCAGATCGAACTCCAACCCTTTGGATTTGTGGATGGTAATCACCTGTACCAGATGGCGATCGCTTTCCAAGCGCAGTTGCTGATTATCCGACTGGCGATTCGGTTGAGCGATCTGCTGCGCCAGCCAACGCACCAACGCATGTTCGCTGTCCAACTGTGCCGTAGCCTCCTGCAACAGTTCCCCCAGATGCATCACATCCGTCAAACGGCGCTCACCGCCGGGGCTGGCCAGCAAGTTTTCAGCCAGATGTCGCTGGGCCATCACCTCACGCAGCATTGGTAAGACGCCACGCCGCTGCCAGTGGGTGCGATAGGCATCAAACTCGTTAACCAACGCATCCCAGGCCTGTTCATTCTGATTCAGGCTATCCAGCGCAGCCGCATCCAGCCCGAGCAACCCGGTCGCCATTGCGCTACGTAAAGTACGCTCCTGTTCCGGTGCCAGCACCGCCTGCAATAACCACAGCAGGTCTTTAGCTTCCGGCGTATCAAATACGCTGTCGCGATTGGAAAGGTAGACCGAGGGGATCGCCAGCGCACTGAGTGCATCACGCACCAGCGCCGCCTCGGCACGGCTGCGCACCAGAATGGTAATATCCGACGCCTGCACGCTACGGCGTTTATCACCATTCACCAGCCAGGCTTCACCTGCCTGCCCAGCGCTGAGCCAATCCCGGATTTGCGCAGCACACCAGCGGGCCATCAATTGTTGGTAATCACTTACTCCAACGCCATCCCCCTGCTGCAACCAAAACTGCATCGCCGGTTGCGGCTTGTTTTGCCACTCAAACACCAGCCCCTGATTCTTCTGCGCCGCAGCAACATCAATGAACGGGATCTGGCTGAACAGAAATGGGTTTTCTACCTGGGCAAACAACCGATTCACGCTGCCCACCATCGCTGGCGATGAACGCCAGTTAGTCTCGAGCGTATAGTGGGCGCTCACATCTGAACGAGCGCGCATATAGGTAAAAATATCCGCACCGCGGAAAGCGTAAATGGCCTGTTTGGGATCGCCAATCAGCAGCAAACCGCAGTCTGGCTGGCCAATATAAAGTTTTTGGAAGATACGGTATTGCTGAGGGTCGGTATCCTGAAACTCATCGATCATCGCCACCGGATAACGCTGGCGAATCGCCTGAGCCAGCTGTTCGCTACCGGCACTTTGCAAAGCCGCATCCAGCTTGCTGAGCAGGTCATCAAACCCCAGCTCGGCACGCTGGCGCTTCTCTTGCGCGATGGAAGTACGGATTTCGCTCAATGCGCGGGCCATGATCAGATCGCGCAGCGTTAAGGGTTCAGCGAACAGCGCATCAATCGCCACAAATAGCTCATGGCGCGGTGCTTCTCCTTTTTTGGTTTTCTCCAGCAATATCGACTGGCGGAATTTATCCAACTCTTTCGGTAGTTGATAATCCTGTGTTTCCTGCCCAGCCCATTCGCCGACCTTATTCAACCAGTTAGGCAAATGTTTGCTGCTGTAGCTGCGCTTATCGACGCCTGACTGGCTGATTAATGCCTCCAGTTCTCCGGCATTGGCCCGCCACTGCGTTTTAATGGCATCAATACGCGCAACGATCTGCTCATGGCGCATCAGTACCGTTTCGTCATCTTTCGGTGGCTGGCGCAATGCTGGCGCTTCACCCTGCAAATAACCGGCAAGATCGCTCAACAGCGACTCTGGGCCGCTCCACTCCTGGCTTACCGCCCTTGCCACGTTCAACGACAAAGGGTAGCAATGACGCCGCCAGAAGTCTGCGCAGGCCTGACGCCGCAGCGGCAACTCATCCTGTATCAGCGTTTGTTCAAACAGGATGCCGGATTCGAACGCATTGTGAGTGAGCATTCGCTGACAAAAACCGTGGATGGTGTAGATCGCCGCTTCGTCCATCTGCCGCTCTGCCGCCAACAGTTGCGCCGCCGCATCAGGCAGATCGCCAATTTCTGCCATCAGTGAAGAAAACAGTGGATCTTCACTTCGCCCGCGCACGCAGGCAATCCGCAATGCGTGAATATTGCTACGAATACGGCCGCGTAATTCCTCGGTAGCCGCCTCGGTAAAGGTGACTACCAGAATTTCCTCAACCGTCAGAGGACGATGAAATGCGGCTGCCTGGCCTAAGCCAAGCAGCAAACGCAGATAGAGCGCGCCAATAGTAAAGGTTTTGCCGGTTCCCGCCGAAGCTTCAATCAACCGCTCGCCAAACAGCGGTAACGTCAGTACATCAAGCCTCTGAGGAACAACGGGGGTCATGGCGTCGCCACCTGGCGTGGCAACGTTTGCTGCAACGCAGAAGTATTGGGATAAGTCACCCAGCCTTCACCCGGTGCGGCAAAATCGGCTTTACCCTGGTTGCTGCCACTCACCTGTGACAACACGGCCAGCCCCTGTGGCTGAATGACCGCCTGCTGGAAATAATCCGCCAGTTTGGCTGGTGTTATCGCCGTAAGCTGGGTAATCAGTTTCTGGCGGGTATCGAAAGCGAAGTTACCGCGATCAAAATCATTACTGAAGCGGCCAGCCTCCTCACCCAAGGTTTGTGGGCGCTGCTTCAGTTCATTGATCATCGCCTGCTTATACTGGGCGAAGTCGGCCTCACTCATCTCACGCAAACGTTTCTCAGTCTTAGGATAGAAATCCTGATAGCGCTGATAAAGATAAGCCGGTTGTTTACTGTTGCTTTGCAACAGGAAACCGACGCCCCACTGGCGGCCGACCGACGTGGCAAAGGCGAATACGGCATAACCGAGCTGCTCTTGGGTACGCAACTGGCTGTAGAACCAGGGCTGGATAATCTGCCCCAGCAAAGAGCTGTAGGCCATGCCGGTCACCTCATCGTAACCCGTCGGCACATACACCGCCGCCAATGCCGAGTCGGTACTGCTGCCTGGGCGCTGTAGGTTTGCGAACTGACTCTTGGCCACCACCACTTTTTCACCATGCCACCAGGTCAATCCGGTGCAACCCAAATGTTGTTTCAACGATAAAGCCAGCGTATCCACCTGCTGTTTACTCATGTTGCCTACCACCAGCAGTTCTGGCGTGGCTTCGGTCATCAAGCTGTCGCGATAGGCCAGAACATCTTTCAGCGTAAGCGTTTTCAGCACTTCACGGCGCTCACTGCGTTCGCTATAAGGCACACGGGAGAGCATTTGCACCGGTTGAATTGCCAATTCAAACGCTTTGTCCTTCTCTGCCGAATCTAACTGTTGCAGATA
>JBAQHZ010000229.1:0-3644 GCA_049288585.1 Chania sp. | reverse complement strand
ATCACGCCAAAGCTATAGATGGGTTCACCGGCGGCGTTTTTGCGGCGAAAACCGACAATCGCCCATTCAGCATGATCGCAGCCGCTGCTCCAACCCATTTCACCGCTCAGATAAACGCCGCCTTCGCCTTCCTCAATCCGGCCAAAAGGGGCAATGCTGCTGCTGGCGGTGGCGTCCGGGTTTTCTCCCCAGATCTCTTGCTGTAGCTTGGCGGAAAACATCGCCAACTGATGGCTGTGGGTGCACAACAAGCTGAAAGCCCAGGCGGTGCCGCCACAGGCACCGGCCAGTGCGGCGACGCAATCGGTAAATTCCGGCAAGGAGATTTCCAGACCACCGTATTGTTTCGGCTGGAAAACACGGTGCATGCCTATTCCTTTTAATAGCCGGATATTTTCTTCAGGCACTTTTCGCTCTCTTTCTGCCTCTGCGGCATTGGCAGCGATCAGTGGCAGAATGGGCAGTAATTTTTCCAGCATTGGGTTAGGCGTTTTCATCATCGAACTCCCTCAGGAATGGTAGATATACGGCAACTAATCCTTCATCAACCGCCCTTTAAAGCAGCTTAGGAAGCGGGATCAGGTGTTAAGCCCCATGTGGTGGTCGTTCGACGAGTATGCGATAAAGATATTTTAATGGAATGTAACATTCAGGTAAAAAATTGTACTTTTCATGTTAAATATTGGAAGTGTGATCTGACGACACCCGCGTCATTGAAGCTGCCATAGGGCGTTTGAGGCGCATAGTGGGAGTGGAGCCGATGCAAAATATTTACATCGTCAACTGGGGATCCTGTCGACAAAAATCTGCCAGATGCTCAATCAGCGCCCTGACTCTGGCTGGAACATACCGCTGCTGTGCCCATACCGCATAAATTTCCCGTTGGGCGCCTTGCCATTCCGGTAGTACCTGGACGAGTTCACCACGCTGTAATGGGCTATGGCACAAACTGGCTGGGCAAAACAGAATCCCTAATCCTGCCAGCGTTGCTTGCAGTGCCAGATAAACGCCGTTAACACAAAATTTCCCCTGTGGTTGCCAGCGGACGGTTTCCCCACTCTGGCTGTGTCGTATATCCCAAGTAGATAACGGCGCGCTGACCACCAAATCCCGCAGCTTCAGCTCTTGCATCGATTCAGGCATGCCGTTTTTCGCCAGATAATCAGGAGAGGCTACCAGCATCACTTCCTGGCTCTGCCCCAGTTTTCGCATATTGAGTAACGAATCAGGCTGAGCCCCCACGCGGATCGCCACATCTGCGCCGCTGCCGATCAGATCCTGCGTGTAATTGTTCAGCTCCAGTTCAAGCCGGATTTCTGGATACCGCCTCAAAAACGACATCCTGGCCGGAGCCAGGTTGTCATTGGCTAAATCTGCTGGAGCCAGTACCCGGATCAGGCCGCTGACCTTATGCAGCGTCACATCGAGCTTTGCCGTTGCCTGCTGCAGAGAATGTACCAACGGGCGACACTGTTCGTAATATTGCCAGCCTTCACGGGTCGGCGTCATTCGGCGGGCGCTACGGTGCAGCAGGCGGCAACCCAGATGCTGTTCTAACTTCTGCAAGCGACGCGTCAGCGTAGGTGCGGGAATCGACGCTTTTTCCGCCGCTGCTCGCAGACTCCCTGTCTCTACAATGCTCACAAATAGCGCTAATTCATCCAGCATGATTTCATATTCGGAATTTAAGATTCAATTTTTTAATCTAATTGCATTAATTAACCTTGTCTAGACTTTATCTATCGCTGTAATGAAAGTATTAGCCCGCTTGAGTGTGGGTAAAACGTTTGTCGCAATAGGGAATAACATCATGCAAAGTTACCGTTTCGAACAGTTTGGCAATCTTGACCACTTAGCGCTTCATCAGGAAGAGATGCCGGTACCTCAGGCGCGGGAAGTGCTCGTTCGGGTGCGTGCCACATTGCTTAACTATCGCGACCTGGCAATTATCAAAGGTCAATACACGTTACCGTCCAGCCCTGGAAATATCCCGCTATCCGATGCCGCCGGTGAAGTGATACAAGTGGGCGAACGGGTCGAACGTTTTAAGGCTGGCGATCGGGTAGTGAATAGCTTTACGCCACGCTGGTTTGGCGGAGATTTTCGGGCTTCAGCCCGTGATGAACTTTACGGTAGTGACCGCGACGGTTGGCTGACCGAATATAAAGTCGTCAGCGAGGAGTCACTGCTATCGTTACCCGACTATCTCAGCTTCGAACAGGGCGCAACCCTTCCCTGTGCCGCAGTTACCGCTTGGGCGGCACTGAACGGCGATCGACCGATTAAAGCCGGTGATACGGTATTAACTTTAGGCTCTGGTGGCGTTTCGCTGTTTGCCATCCAGCTAGCAAAAGTAATGGGAGCAAAAGTTATTGCTACCACTTCTAGTGAAGCCAAAGCCGCACAGTTGAAAGCGCTGGGTGCCGATGAGGTTATCAGTTATGTTCAGCACCCTGAATGGAGTCAGGAGGTTTTGCGTTTAACCGCTGGAAAAGGGGTTAATCGGGTGATCGAAGTCGGGGGGCCGGGCACGTTGTATCAGTCCATCCTCTCTATCTGCATTGGTGGCGAACTGGCGCTGATCGGATTTGTCGCTCAGGATGCGGTTGCTAAAGATTTCTTCAGCCTGTTTAAAAGCACCGCTCGATTTCGGGTGATCAGCGTGGGCTCGCGTGACGATTTTGAACAGATGAACCGGGCGTTTACGCAGCACAAAATCATGCCCGTTATTGATAGCGTCTTTCCGTTTGCCGAAGCCAAACTGGCCTGGCAGCGTTTTGATTCACGTCAGCATGTTGGGAAAATAGTTATCAGTCATTAACGTAGCGGGAGAACTTGATTGAAAATCGTTCTGATGAGACATGGAAAACCTCAAATCGACAGGCAAAGTACATTGAATGCTGCAGAGTTCGGCGTTTGGGTTGAGAAATACACTATTGCGGGTATCAATAAGATGTACCCACCACCACCGATAGCCGTTGAGCAGATCAATCAATGCGCATTTATCGTGTGCAGCAATCTTGTTCGCTCGTTAGAGTCTGCGAAAATTCTAGGTGTTGAGCGTATAGATGTTTGTGACGCGATGTTCCGAGAGATGGAGATGCCCCATGCGGCATGGCGCTTGCCGAAACTCTCGATACCATTGTGGTCGGCATTTTTTCGGCTTGCCTGGGGATTGGGGTATTCAGCAAATATAGAGTCATTCAAAGCGGCAAAAGAGAGAGCGCACCATTGTGCCGAGCATCTGATCAGAATGGCTTCCACTCATGGTACCGTGTTGTTTGTAGGGCACGGCACATTAAACTGGTTTATTGCCAGAGAACTCAAAAAAATGGGGTGGCAATGTTCGGGAAAACCGCCCAGAAAGTATTGGGAACACACTGTTTTTCAGTTCCAATAATATAAAAGTCATCACCAATCCTAACTTCGTTGAGCAGGGTGCTTTCTATTGGCTCACCAGGCGCTGTGATCTCGTAGCTTATGAAAAATATTACAGGGGCGCATAAACCATCCGACCTAGTTGCGGGTATTCGGTATGCAAAAAGCCCGCTCAAGTTTCCTTAAGCGGGCTTTTTAAATTTGGCTCCTCTGACTGGACTCGAACCAGTGACATACGGATTAACAGTCCGCCGTTCTACCGACTG
>JBAQHZ010000228.1:0-19335 GCA_049288585.1 Chania sp. | reverse complement strand
GGCACCGTATCATTAACATCAGAAGCGTATTTAATGGTGAAAACAAACGGCTGTTCGTTAATTGCCACCATCGCGTTATCACGGAACAGCACGTCACGCGCGCCGCCACCATAGTAAGGGCGGCTCTTCATGCGCAGGCCGACAAAGGTGAGATACATCACGTTATCTTCTGCACGGATCTTCTCAATCCATGCACCGGTATGGCTCCCTGCCACCACCGCACCATGACCATTACGGAAATAGTTATTGAAGATCCAGGCTCCGCTCTGCGCTTTCTGACCAAACTCCTGCACGCCAGCACCAAAGCCTGCGGCAAAGTTGACGCAGTCATCGCCGGTATCAAAGAAGTTATTGAATACCATCACATTCTGGCTGTTGCCAAACTCAATGCCGTCGGCGTTATTGGCATCAAACGTAGTATGCGATAACGCATTCATCACCACGTTCTCAGACTCCAGCACCATCACGCCGTGGAACGCCGGGTTGAGGATCGTCAGGCCATCAACGTACAGATTACGCACCCCGCGCAGGGTCATCAGGCTGGAACGGCGGTTCTTGTAAGCCTCCGTCAGCGACATGCCCTCACCCACGGCGACCGCAACCTGGGACTTCGCCAGAATACCGTCGTTGTGAACTTTGTCTTCTTTACTGGCGCGATACTGCGGCAATTTATTGCCGGCTTCATCGGTAATCTCATCCACACCGCCCGAACTGATGCCGCGCGTCCAGCCATTGCCATCAATAGTGCCTTTACCCACAATGCGGATATTTTCAAAAGTCCCCGCATGCGTGCTGCCCTGATCGTTCTCTTCCAACACGTTCAACAGCGATGGCGGGCGTTTTGGCAGCGGTGCCGGTACGGTATAAGGATACAGGATATACCCCTTTTCCAACGGGTAGTCGGCCGCATCTGCGGAGCCCAACAGCACGGCATTCTCGGCCACCTCAAAGGTCATGTTGCTGTGCAGGAACAGCGCACCGGACTTGTATGTTCCCTCGGTAAGTTGCACCTTACAGCCTTGTGCGTAGCGTTCCAGCGTACAGTTATCGATAGCGCTCTGGATCGCGGCCGTATCCAACGTCGCGCCATCCCCTTTTGCCCCAAAGTCTTTCACATCAATCAGATAGGGTTTAGCCGTAGTTCCCTGCTTCACGGTTTCGCTGTCTACCGACTCTTTACCATCGGCATAAACCGCGCGGACGGTGAAGCTGTACTCAGTGGCTGGCGTTAACCCGGTCACCGTAAAGTTATGCAAGCCAATCTTGGTGTGCCAGCTTTCGCTGTCGATATTCTGATAGAAATTATCGATATAAGGTTTGGCCGGTGAGTGGAGATCGTGATTAGCATTAGCACTGCCAATCAGTTGGCCGTTCATATAGACGTTGTAATCTTTGATATCGCTGTACTGTTCGGGCTTTTCCCATACCAGAACCACGCTGCCTTCATCATACGCCAGCGTAGGTACCTGAACCTTTTGCGGCGCAGCGGAACGATCGACAACAACGTTGTTACCGCCCGAATTGTTATTGTTCTCCGAATTGTTATTGTTGTTCGAAGCGTTATTGTTGTTCGAAGCGTTACTGTTGTCCGAAGTGTTACTGTTGTTCGAAGCGTTATCACTGCTCGAACCGTTATCACACCCCACCATCAGGCCGCTTAGAACCACAATGGCACCGAGAGTCAGACGAATTTTGGGTAAAGAATAAAACATGCAACCTCCTGTATGATTAATATCACGTACTAAGAGCCTTCTCCTTTATATCCGTTACCTTTCAATCCGCGCTTCGTAAGCTCCTATCTGTAACTCGAATTATTTAGGGCCAGACATGTTCCCAATCTTTCAGGAAAAGGCTAAAAATAGAATTAACAGCGCAACCACATCAGGGTGCTTTTTAAAATACAATAAAACCCCCTACGAAATATTATCGCATTCTCAAAAAAAAGCCGTTTTACACACCCAGCATTAAGTAATAAAGGTATGCCGTTACTTGTAACAATCAGAAAATAATATCACTTCCATCGGATTTAATTATAATAAACCCTTGATAAAATCAACAACAAAAATAATATACCAAAAATAACAAAACATTGTTTCATTAAATTATATTCTTATCTTTTTTTCGCGACAGAGTTCAAACTTTCATCCCTGACTGACTCAATGAAGAGGCTGTTTTTAGCAAAAGTATAATTCAGCTCACAGAATAAATGGCCTGTTTCAGGCTAAGGCGGCATCCGCTCGAATGCCTGCAACGAGGGATCAATGGAATCCCACGCCAGCCCACGGATACTGTAGGTGAGCGCCTGCGGCAAGAATCGTTCCGGCTCATCCAGGCTACCCGCAGGAACCGCGATCAGCTCCGGCATCGTGGCAAAGCGCAGGTAGACCGGCGTTCCGCAGACCGGGCAGAAGGCGTGGATCTTCACGTTGCCGCTGTCTCCCGCAACCTCCCAGTGTGCCGCCTCGCCAGTGATCGTCATTTCCGCCTGCGCGGGAAAGGTTAGCCAGGAACCGTGCCCGGTGCCGCTTCGCCGCTGGCAGCCGCGGCACTGGCAGTGGTTCTGGAAGATGGGTGCGTGCCTGGTCGCGTAGCGGATCGCACCGCACGCGCATCC
This sequence comes from Chania sp., assembly GCA_049288585.1. GTDB lineage: Bacteria > Pseudomonadota > Gammaproteobacteria > Enterobacterales > Enterobacteriaceae > Chania. Next base: position 16,721 of record JBAQHZ010000228.1, on the reverse strand, counting down.
GCCAGTGTAGGGTTGGGTCATGAACGCCCCCCGTTTGAGGCCGCCTTCGGCTTGGCGAAAACGTCGATGCCCTGCCCGGTTTCCAGCAGCGACTTCAGGCTGGAAAGAACCATCGGCCAGCCCCGCTGGATGCCCGTGGCCATACCGCTGCCTGCCTCCAGTTCATCGTGGGTCACGGTCAGGCGCACCATGTCATCGTAAGCCTCGATATCAAAGCTCACGCGGCTGATACTGGCCGGATCGCTGGCCTGAGATGGGCTTGCCCAAGTGATGACCAGCCGTATCGGCGGCACCGCCTCGACCACCTTGCCCACAATATTGACCGTGCGCTGCTCGTCGGTGCGCACATGCTCCCAGACCGATCCAGGCTGCCAGTCGGAAACGTTCTCGTGGCCCCAGTAGCGCCGCGCGATCTCCGGTCTGGTGATGGCCTCGAACACTTTCTCCGGCGTCGAGCGGATGTAGGTCACATACACGAAACTCGTTTGCTCTTTGCTCATCGTCATTCTCCTTCAAGTTCTTTCTTCAGGTCGTGCAGCAGGCTCAGCCGCTGACGTTCGAATTTGCGCACCCACCGCTCATAGACATCGTGCAGCGGCACCGGATTGATGAAATGCAGCTTCTCCCGCCCCCGCCAGACCGTGCTCACCAGATTGGCCTCTTCCAGAATCTTGATGTGCTGGGTAGTCGACTGCCGCGCCATGTCCAACTGCTCGCAGAGCTGGCCCAACGTCTGCCCATTGCTCTCGCACAGCAGGTCGAGCAGTTTTCTGCGAGTCGGGTCGCCCAGCGCCTTGAAAATCTTGTCAGCGTCCATCCGTTGTCAACGTCCATTCGTTGTGTTTGTGCGTAAAGGATTATATGCAGGTAATTAACTGCATGTCAAACGCACACATCAGCCTATGTTTCACGTGATGATAAGACCATCGCCGCCTTCTTGGGCGTTCTACCCTTGGCAGCAATCACCTATTCGTTGGTTCAATGGATGACAGGGCGAGTACGCTTTCGTCAGGAATACAGTGGAAAGATAGATGTGGATAAAAGCTTTTAGCAGATGCTTAGGAGCCTATAGTTACTCCTAGTACAGCGTCAGGGCGAGCAGCCAAAATGCCCACAGCAGCGCGGTTATTATGATCGTATGCCTGAGTTGGCGTACTGCTCCCTGCTGCCGCTCGGTAAATGACAGCCGCGTGAGCCTTTCCCGCTGCCAGATAAACGCCAGCGCTTCCCCTGCCCGCTGATTCTGCGCTTCGTTGAACCGGGCGAAATATCCCACGTCCAACCACAGCCGCCAGCAGCCGTAGCCACTCGCGCCAATCAGCAGCGCAATCACCGTACGCAGTGCGCCAGGTGAGGCAGCGAAAATCGTCCACAGCAGCGCTGGCGCAGCCATCAGCAGCAGAAAACGCCAGCTTTCCAACGTTCGTTCAAGCAGCGCCGCCTGTAGCGCACTCTCTTTGGTTACTTCATCATGTTCGTTCGCCATTGTTCCAGCCGCTCCAGATGTTGAGAGGTGAAAACGACCTGCGGCCGTTTCTCGCGAATATGTGCCACCGCCTGAGCCACCGTCAGCGCTGGCTGTTGCTCTAACAACCAGGCTGCGGCAACCATCGCACTGCGCGACAGCCCCAGCGCACAATGGATTAGCACGGTACCCTGAGATTGCCGCAGCTGTTCCAGCGCCATTACCGCCTGCCGGAGTTGCGTGTCATCCGGGCACAGCAGATCCAACATCGGCACACAGTGGTAAGCAACTCCCGTTAGGTGGCGCGACCGGGGAAATTCACTGGTTACATCCAGCACCGCGTGCTGCGCTGGCTGGCCACGGGGGTAAAACCCAAGATAGACCTCGGCCGTCAGCGGGCTGACCGCAGGCAAACGACGCGTGTAGCATAACAGGGAAATAAACATCCCCCACCGCCAGGGCAGCAGCAGCCAACGGGCTGCGGGCGTCAGTTTCCCTTGTTGATCTTTCTGCAACGCGGCAACACCAAGCCCGGCATATCCCAGCGTGACAATGCTCAGCGCGATCGCTGGCCACCACAGCCACGGGAAAAACCATCCTGCCACCAAGCAGACCAGCGCGCCGCACAGATAACGCCCTGCCAGCGTTTTAGCGCGGGCGCTCGGACGCTGCCAGCGCCAGCGCTCTTGCTCTGGCACCAGCCAGTCAATCACCATCCCAATCGCCAGCCCGGCAATCACATCAATGAAATGGTGCTGCCAGGTGGTCAGTACCGAAACCGCGATCAGCAGAAACCACGCGGCGCACAGCCGCCGCCAGTGGCCGGTCAAGTGGCGGCTGAAATGACGCCACAGCAGCCAACAGAGAATAATATGCAGCGAGGGCGATTGGTTATAGGGGAGATCAAACTGCTCCAGTTGCCCGAACAACCAACCAGAAAAGCCAGAAACCGGCGGCCGAACAAAGCTAAAGCGCAGCGGAAACAGCAAGAACCCGACACAGGCCACCACAGAAGCCAGTACCAGCCGACAAACCAGACGGCGCTGTTCGCTGAGCGAGAAACAGACAAACAGCGACAGGCCATACAGCAGATCCAGGCTCCAGTAGGGAAGAATGGTCAGCGGAATAAACGGAATCTGCCGCTCCCAGGCAAACACTACGCTGCCTACGCCCTCCCTGCCCGCAGTGAACTGATTCACCTGGCCATAGGTGAGGAAGAAAAATGGCGCCAGCACAAGCAGCCAGCCAACGCCTTGTATGACCAGGCTACGGCGCGTTACTGAACCGATCATGGGTGGCGTCGTACCGCCAGCGAGACGGTAAAAATCCCCCACTCATCAATGAGCTGGGTACATTTATCAAAACCGGCTTCCCGCACCAGCGCATCCATCTCGCCCTGGGTACGCACACGCATCACCCAGGCTTTGCCATCTTTATGGCTGGTGAGTGACCAGGCGATGGTTTTCAACTGTGGATGCCAAGGTTGCCCGGTATAGATCAAAATCCCACCCGGTTCGATGGCGTCCGCCAGCCCGGCCAGCGAACTACGCACCAACGCATTTTCCGGGAACAGCTCGTAGAGGCCGGAAACGATGCCCAGCGTCGGGCGCGGTGCCAATGCCGCCAGTTCAGCGCGATTAAAGGCGTCGCCACGCTCAAAGCGCGCTTTATCCGCCATCCCGCGCTCAGCGATCATCTCCTGCCCTTTCGCCACGTTCAGTTCGCTGTAATCACGCAGTAAAACCTCGCTGACCGCCGCTTCGCCCGCCAGCGCATCCAGCACATAACGGCCGTGCCCAGCGGCAACGTCCACCACTCGCACCAGCTTGCCCTGATCCACCAGTTGCGCCACCGCCTGCTGGATAAGCTGCTGTAGGTGAACCTTGCGCTGGCGAATCCCCCGCCAACCCACGCTACTCAGGTAGTTTTTATCGATCTGCCGCCCCAGCCAACTGCTACCCTGAGGTTGATTGCGATAGACATAATCCAGCGTACTGCCAGAGTCAAAACCGGTATCGAATCCCAGTTTCACGCCGGTTGATTGGGTGCCGAGCATTTTCATGCCGTAGCGCATGGCGCGATAGGCCACATCATCAAGGGAATAAGGGGCCGGGCCGCCGCTCAGCATGCGCCAGCTATCCGCACCGGGGCTCCAGCGATCTTCATTTTGGTAATCGAAACGCTGCGGCGGCATAGCGTACAGCGTGCCGATAAACGCGCGCATTTTGTCGAACGCGATTTGACGATCGCGCTCGCCGAGGGTGTCGTGATAGAAACCCGGCAACACGTGCAATTCTTTGATCGGGCTGCGCAGGCGCTGGTAGAAATCCAACTGCGGCTTGCGGTGAACCACATAGTCCTCACCGGAGATCAGCAACTGCGTCGGCAGCGTAATCGCCGCTGCGTCGCTGACGATCCGTTCTGCGGTGCGGTAAAGATCGAGCAGAATATTGACGGCAATCGGCCGGGTAATCAGCGGATCCTGATTGAAACTCTCTACCCGCTCAGGATCGTGCGTCAGGTATTTGCCTTTGACGTAGGAATTGACGAAAAACAGCCCGCGCAAGCGGTGCAGCAGCGCCAGCCCTGGGCGGGCAAACGGTACGTACAGTTTGACCTTAAAGGCCGGTGATGCCAGCACCAGGCCGCGGATCGCAGGCGCATAGTCGTGCGCCCAGGTTGCTGCCAGCACCGCGCCAACGCTCTGCGCTACCACGATCACCTCCTCCAACGCCGCCCGGCTGTCGGCAGCGGCAAAGCGGACAAACTCATCCACATCCTGCACTGAACGGGTCAACGATGGGCTATGGCCACGTTGGCCCGGCGAGCGCCCGTGACCGCGCGCATCCCAGGCGTAAAACGCGGTATCCGGCATCGCCAACTCATCAACGATATGCTGCAAGCGCCCAGAGTGTTCATGACCACGATGAAACAGCACGATGACTTTAGGTTGCGCGCCGCTCTCCTGCGCTGGCCAATGGCGGTAAAACAGTTCGGTATGATCGCTGGTGAGAAAGCTTTTTTCGTCTGGCGTGCGGCTATTGCCCATGGGATTCATTTCCTTTTGTCTCCTGGCGGAGTTGTAGTAAACGCTGCAACAGCGCGTCCTTAAACTGGTTTTTATCCGGATGAAAATGCAAAGCCTCACCCACGTTGGCGTCAATAAACAGCGGCAGCGGAATACGGTTGCCCTTCGCCATCACCCGTTCGGTGCCTTTCAGCCAGACCGGAATAATCGGCACCTCCGGCATGCTCTGGCTGAGATACCACAGCCCCGATTTCAGCGGTGCCAGTTTCCCCGGTTCACCGCGTGTGCCTTCTGGAAACAGGATCAGGATTTTGTTGTCTCGCAGCGCCTGTTCGCACAGCGCCAGCGGATTAGCCTCTCCGCCCTGACGCGAGACCGGAATGATGTTGAGAATATTGAGCGAAAACCACGCCATCCACTTGTTGCGCAGAAAATAGTCTGCGGCTGCGGCCGGGTGCACAATATGCTGCTGACCGATAGAGAACAGCGACAGCAGCACAAACACATCCATATGGCTGTTATGGTTCGCCACCACGATCGCCGGGCCATGCTTTGGCAGGCGCTCCCGGTGCTTTACCCGCAGCCCAAGCCACAGCCAGATCACCGGCCAGACGATACACAGGGAAAACAGCGTTCTGAGGAATTTTTTCATCATGGCTTCAGTAACAGAAGTAACGGATAAAGTGGAAGAAAACCGGGGCGGTGAAAATCAGCGAGTCCAGGCGATCGAGAATGCCACCGTGGCCCGGCAGCAGCGTCCCGCTGTCTTTGACGCCGATGTCGCGCTTGATCGCCGACATCACAATATCGCCGCAGAACCCGGTCACGCCGATGATCAGCCCCGCCAACAACGCCATATGCCAGCTTAACGGTGTCAGCAGTGGGCCAAGCAGCAGGGCCGCCAACGCAGTGCTGCCGATGCCGCCCACCAGCCCTGCCAGGGTTTTATTCGGGCTGACCTTCGGCGTGACCTTAATCCGCCCCAGCGATTTGCCCCACAGATACTGGGCGATGTCGTTAAATTCGGTCAGGCCGACCAGAAACAGCACCAGCAGCGCCCCGGTTTGCAGACCATCGGCGGGCAGCACCAGCAAAAAGGCCACGTGGCTGAAAGCAAAAACGGTGGTCATCAAGCCCCAGTGCAGTTGCGAAACCGTGCTCAAAAAACCCTGAGTATCGCCAGCTATCACCATGCGCGCGGGTAAGAATAAAAAGACATACACCGGAATAAACACGATAAACATGCCGTACCAGCCAATGCCAATCAGCCAGTAGTTAATGGGGATGGCGATAAACATCCACAGCAGCGGCATCCGGTCGGAATGCCGGGAGGGAACCAGCGTCAGGAACTCCTTCAGCGCCATAAAACTGACCAGCGCGAAAAAGGTCAACGCCAGCCAGTGCGGGCTGATCATCGCCAGTGAAAACAGCACGATAATCACCCACCAGGTGCGAATGCGCAGCGTCAGTTCGTGCCAGTCTTTACCCGGTCGCAACCAGACCAGCAGGCCGTTCACCAGCGTGGCGAACAGCAACAGGGCAAAAATTACCGCCAGTGATTTTTCCAGCAACATTATTGGCGCTCCTCTACCAAGGCGCTACGGCAACGGTTCACTACCGTCCAGATCAGCAGCAGCGTCGCAGCGCCCCACAGCAAGTTGTTCCATTCCAACGCTTGTGGCCAGACCGCCAGCACCAGCCCCCAGGTGCCAAACAGCAGCGCCCGGTCGCTTTTGCCCAGCGGCCCGGCATAGTTGCGCACGCCGTTGATGGTTTGCACCAGAATGCCGCAAAACTCGCTCAACACCGCGCAGAACAGCATGGCCAGCACCAGCGGCGCATAGCTGCCCGGCAGAAAGATAAAGGGGATATACAAGGCGACATCGGAGAGCACATCGCCGATCTCATTAAGCATGGCGCCGAGGCGGCTTTTCTGGTTGCACTCCCGCGCCAGCATGCCATCAAGCGCATTGAGCGCCATGCGGATAAATAAGACGATTGGCAGGAGATAAAACAGGCTTGGTTGCGGGAATAACACCAGCAATCCGCCCGTCAGAAACGACAGCAGCATAGCCGCCAGAGTGATATGGTTGGCCGTCACCCGACGCCTATTCAACCAACGCATTGTGGGCCGTAACAGCGCCTGAAAAGCAGGCTTAATCTTATAGAGCGTCATACTTCATCCCTGATTTATTTTACGTTACAGCCTTATATTGCCTCAGAAAACAATAACTCCGCCACTGTTTTGCTCCGGCGTAACGGCTTTGAGCGGTGGTTCTCTGAAGCTATCTGCAAGGTTTGGGGCCCGGAGCCTGACAAACAACAGAAAATGATTCATTTAAAGAAGGATAATTTATAAAAAAAACATCTCCGGATATCTTATTTTTTATATTTAAAAACACCTGAAGCTTAAATGGAGTGGATTTATATAATAAAAAAAATAAATAATTCTAAAAACTTAAAAAAAAAACTTAACCGCAGAGTTTAAAACTAATTTCAACTCCTACCCCACAGTAAAGAGTGAAAAAAATGCATATTGCGAGCATCTGATTTCACCGTAATAAAAAACATTGCAAATCAATAGGCTGTGGTTTTTACTGGCCAATTTATCATCTTTGACAAACACGATTCGCCTGTGAAAAATAGCGGAACTTTCTCTACCGTTATTGAGAAAGGATATATATGTACTTGCTTGCAACATTATAAAGTCTTAAATCTACGGTTAATGACTCTTTTTAAGGATAAAAAATGAAGCTGAACAAAATGGCGCTAGCTGCAATGCTGGCATGTGGCTCTATATCTCTGGCTAACGCAGCGGCAGGCGGAGAAGTTAATTTCACGGGTTCTATTACTGATGCCCCTTGCTCTATCGATCCCGGCAGTAAAAAACAAACGGTAGATTTGGGTGCCGTATCAAAACCGGGGTTAGCGGCAAATCTTAATGGGCCTGAAGTTAAATTCTCCATCAAATTGTTGAACTGCATCGTCGGTACTGGTGCTACTGCGCCAAATAAAGTCAGCGTAACCTTTAGCGGCCCGCAAGGCGGAATACCAGGTGGGTCGTTATCTAACGATCTGCTGGGTATTACCGGAGCGGCAAAAGGGGCCAGCATCAAACTGGTGGACTATTCTAACGCTCCGATCACTCTGGGCCAGAAAACCAGCCCTCAGGCCCTCAGTAACGGTAACGGCAATACGTTGGAGTTCACGGCCTATTTGGTACCGAACCCAGGGGTAACACCGGCGCAGATCGTAGAAGGCGCATTTACCTCTACGGCTAACTTTATTATGAACTACGAGTAATCATCAGTTGTACTGCATGCGGAGCAACCGTATGCAGTACGCCAGCCATGGAGCTGTGGTATGCAATGGAAAGTACGTACTCTTGCCATTATGTTTTCACTGTGCATGTTGAACGTAAGCATAATACTCACACCTTGCCAGGCAGAGGATATTACTCTTTCTGGCTCGATTATTGATGTCCCTTGTTCCATTGATACCGCCAGCCGCAATCAAACGCTGGATATGGGGTTTTTACCAGCCTGGCAGCTTATTCGTAACGGGCAGGGAATCTCACACAACTTTACGATAAAACTCGTGAACTGCGAATTATTCCAGATCAACGGGCAACTGCCGGAGTGGCGTTACTTTCAGATAACCTTTGATGGCCGTAACGATAATGGCAAGTTTGGTGTTGATGGCAATGCCGCAGGCGTTGCGCTGCAAATTTCCGACAATCAGGGGAATATTGCCGTTCCCGGCATCCCTCTACCTGCCGGTCAATTGAGTTCGGGGAATATGTTTCTTCAGTATTCAGCACGCTTGGTGAGCAATTCTCAGCAACTGCAAGCAGGGGAGTACTCCTCCATTTTACGCTTCAAGATTGATTACTACTGATATTGGCATTTTATTTACTCTCTGTCGTAGAGCCGACTTATATCTAATTTGCTGAATAACCGCAGCGTTTTCGATTATACCCAAAATAATTCGAGTTGCTTGTAGGCGGCAACTGAGAGAGGCCCTAGGAGCATAGATAAACTATGTGACTAGGGTGAACGAAGGCAGCCAACACCCAAGCAACTTGAAGTATGAAGGGTATATATGGCCGCCGGGATGATTGATTAATATAACTCAAGGTCAACGGATGATGATCTCCCCATATCTGTTTTTACGCCTATTTCGCCCTCGACTGCTGGGGGGATTAATCGTCCTCGTATTATGGGGAGAAAGCCATCGGCTGAATGCCGAAGAGATTCAATTCAATACTGACGTACTGGATTTAAAAGACAGCACCAATATCGATCTGCAACAGTTTTCCCGTGGTGGCTACATCATGCCGGGCGAATACAGCATGGCGGTAAAAATTAACAACCAGGCTTTACCGGAACAAACCATTCTGTTTTATCCACCGGAGAATGACCCGAAAGGCAGTGAAGCCTGTATTTCCCCGGCGCTGGTTGAGCAACTGGGGCTCAAGCCCCAGGCACAAACGCACCTTGGCTGGTGGCATCAGGGGCAGTGCCTACAGGTTAACAGCCTTGAAGGGATGGAAGCCCACGGTGATTTGGCCACTTCCACTCTGTCTATCAGCATTCCTCAGGCCTACCTGGAATATGTTGCAGCAAATTGGGAGCCCTCTTCACGCTGGGATAACGGCATCCCCGGCATCTTGCTGGATTACAACCTTAACGCACAGGTTCAGCAGCAACGCCAGCAGCCGGGTAACCAGAATCAGGATCTCAGCGGCAACGGTATTCTGGGCGTCAACCAAGGGTCGTGGCGGCTGCGAGCCGGTTGGCAAAGCCAACTCCAGCACCAGACCGGTCGCGAGCAACCAACGCAAAGAAGCTGGGACTGGGAGCGTTTATACGCCTACCGGGCGATCCTGCGTTTGAAAGCGCGCTTGATGCTGGGCGAACAGTTTCTGGATTCCAGCCTTTTTGACAGCTTCCGCTTTACCGGGATCAGCCTGGCGACCGACGACCGGATGCTGCCACCAAACTTACGCGGCTATGCCCCGGAAGTCAGAGGTATTGCCCGCACCAATGCCAAGGTGGTTATCAGCCAGCAAGGGCGGGTGCTGTATGAAACCTTGGTGGCCGCTGGCCCATTCCGTATTCAGGATATCAATAGCGCAGTCTCCGGTCAGTTGGATGTGCGTGTGGAAGAACAAGACGGCAGCGTGCAGTCTTTCAGCATCAGCACCGCCAATATCCCCTATCTGACCCGGGCAGGAACGGTGCGTTATAAGCTGGTTGCCGGGCGCCCGTCTGATATCAACCGCCACACCAGCGATCCGACTTTTACCGCTGGCGAGTTCTCCTGGGGCGTCAGTAACGGTTGGTCGCTCTACGGCGGCGCAATTATGGGGGAACAGTACAACACCCTGGCTCTTGGCCTGGGGCGTGACCTGATGATACTCGGCGCACTGGCGTTTGATGTGACCCAGTCGCGCGTACGCGTGGAAGACCCGGAAAAAACGCTGTCCGGTGGCTCATACCGCCTCAGCTACTCGAAACGCTTCGATGATTACGACAGCGAAGTGGCATTTGCTGGCTACCGCTTTTCCGAGAAAAACTTCATGAGCATGGCTGAGTTTCTGGACATGCGTAATAACGGCGGTGTGCGTTCTCAGAACAGTAAAGAGATGTACACCGTCTCCCTGACCAAACAGTTTCGCGAATCAGGGGTAAGCGCCTATCTGAATTATGAGCACCGCACTTATTGGGATCGCGCGGATAACGATCGCTATAGCCTGTCTCTGGCGCGCTATTTCGACCTTGGTCGTTTCAAGAACCTGAGCCTGTCGCTTAATGCTTATCGCCATCAATACAACAAGATCAATGATGACGGCGCGTATCTGTCGCTTTCTATCCCATGGGGAGATCGAGGCTCCCTCGGTTATAGCAGCATGTTTACCCGGCAAAATAACGACCAGCGCGTGAGCTATGCCGACCGGATTAACGGTGATGACAATTATCAGATCACAACCGGCGCGGATCGTGACGGGCTGAAGTTGGCCGGATTCTATAACCACAACGGGGATAGCGCATTGGTCAACCTCAGCGCCAGTTATGCACGCAACAGTTACACCGCGCTGGGGATGTCGCTGAGAGGAGGGGCCACCCTAACCCAGGAAGGCGCCGCGCTGCACCGCGTCAGCTCGCTGGGCGGATCGCGCCTGCTGCTGGATACCGATGGCGTTGCCGGGATCCCCATCCAGGGTAATAACACCACGGCCACCTGGAGTAATCGCTTTGGTAAAGCGGTGGTGGCGGACATCAACAGTTACTACCGAGACAGCGCCAGTATTGACCTGAACCAACTGCCGGATAACGCCGAAGCCGTCAGTTCAGTGGTGCAGGCCACGCTGACCGAAGGCGCGATTGGCTATCGCCGCTTTGACGTGGTGTCCGGTGAAAAAGTGATGGCCGTGATTCGTTTGGCCGATGGGTCAACGCCGCCCTTTGGGGCCACGGTGGTGAATCAGAGAGAGAAAACCGTTGGCATGATCGGTGATGAGGGCAACGTTTATCTGAGTGGGATCACCGAAGGGGAAACAATGACCGCCCATTGGAGCGGCAGCGAACAGTGCGTGCTTTCACTACCGAAGAAGTTGCCAGCCAACAGAATGGCAGAGCTGCTATTACCCTGCCAGCGGTTAACCACCAGCAAAGCGGGCTGATCGGGTTATTTAATAAGCTTAACAATGAGAAACGTGATGAAAATGAATGAGAGTACCCCATTTACCGTTGGCCTGCTGCTTGGCGCGCTCGGTATTCAGCCAGCACAGGCGGCAATAGCGCTCGATCGAACGCGGGTGATTTTTAACGGCACAGACAAATCCATCAGCCTGAGCGTCGGCAATGACAATAAGCAGTTGCCTTATCTGGCACAGGGTTGGATTGAGGATGCCCAAGGCAACAAGATCAGCAGCCCACTGGCGGTTTTGCCACCGGTACAACGTATAGAGCCGGGAGCGAAAAGCCAGATCAAGATCCAGGCACTGCCGGCAATTGCTCAACTGCCGCAGGATCGGGAGTCGGTCTTTTACTTCAATCTGCGTGAAATACCCCCCCGCAGCGATGGGGGCAATACGCTACAGATCGCGCTGCAAACGCGTATCAAACTGTTTTATCGCCCTAAAAGCATCGTGCAGACGGCCACGGAGCTTGCCAATCCGTGGCAAGAGAAAGTGACGCTGACCAGAATGGGGGACAAATATCAGGTGAATAACCCGACCCCTTACTACGTGACGATCGTAGACGCGGGCAGCAGAAAAGGCGCGGAGAGCATTAAAGGTTTTGAACCGCTGATGGTTGCGCCAAAAAGCAGCGGAAACCTGAATATCAATGCCAATACTCTGGGCAATAGCCCGGTACTGACCTACGTCAATGATTATGGCGGCCGTCCGGCGCTGGCGTTCAATTGTATTTCCAGCTCCTGCCTGGTCGTGCCGGAGACGCGTGGTCAGTAACAGCGCTGATGAGCCCATCAGCAAGGAGAGACTATGCAACGGAAATCCGTTTGGCGGCCAGGATCGGGCAACATAATGCTCATCGCAGGCCGAACGCTGGGTTTATTAAGCTGCCTGCTCGCGCTCCCGCTACAGGCAGTGGACAACCGTACGGTGACGGTCACGCTCAACATCCTGGCAGGGGTGCCCTGTACGATTGATGTAAGCCGGGTTAATCCGCTGAATCTGGGCCAGATCGTCACGACTCAGGTTAACGGTAATTATCGCAAGACGCTGATCCCTTATACGTTGACATGCAGCACCGCGACCAATTTGAAGATGACTATTCTCACCAACGCTGCTGCGACCTGGTATGGAGCGGGAACCTTGGTGACGGGCGGGATAAATTCACAAGATTTAGGTATTCAACTGTTGAAAGAAAACGGTACGCCGGTGGTTTTTAATGAGGCCATCGCCTTTAACTCCGTCAGCCCTCCTGCGTTATTTGCCGTACCGGTAAAACGCGCGGGAGCGGTGTTAAATGCAGCCAGTTTTTATTCAGCTTCGGCCACCATGAGAGTGGAATATCCCTAGAACAATTATCGATACAGGAGCGTTATTTTTATGAAGCAATATCAAGCGGTGCTAGCGTTATTTTTTTCAGGCGTGTTCAGCCATTCCGCACAGGCGGTTGACGCTGCCATGTCGTTTAGCGGGGAATTGGTGAGTCCCCCTTGTACGATAAACAGCGGTGCGGCGATTACCGTCCCTTTTGACAAAGTCGTCATCACTCAGATTGATGGCGTGTATAAAAAGAAACTGGTGGATTATACCCTGACCTGTACAGCGACGGTCCCGCTCTCGATGAAAATCTCGGGGGCCGCATCATCGTTTACGTCGGCAGGAACCATCCAGACCTCAGTCACTGATTTAGGTATTCAATTGCTGGTAGGGAGTGCTCCCATTACCTTAAATACCGCCTGGACGTTTAACCCGGCACTGAAACCTGACCTGTATGCAGTACCGGTAAAACGTACAGGAAGTGCATTGACGGCTCAGCCTTTCTCCGCGTCGGCAACCATGACTGTTGATTATCCATAAAAGAGAGAGGCGATGATGAGATACTCTATTAGCCAACCAGCCTTGCTGCTTGCAGGTATTCTCATCTGCAACCATTCGGTAATTGCGGCCGATATGACCTTTATGGGTGAGTTAATTGAGCCCGCCTGCACACTGGAGAACGATAAGATCCTGGTCGATATGGGCACCGTATTTGAACAATACATTTATGCCAACCAACGGACGCCCGGCACGTTGTTTGAGCTGCGCCTGAAGAATTGCGATCTTACTCATACTAATAGGGTGAAAGTCACGTTTGAAGGGTTACACAATACGGCATTACCGACATTGTTGGCGGTCAACGGCGGAGCTAACCGCGGCATCGCCATCGGGCTGGAGACCCCCTCCGGCCAGGCAGTACCGCTGGGCAACACGGAGGATTATCCGTTGCTGACGGGTGATAACACGCTCAAGCTGAAGGCCTACATACAGGGTGAACCGAATGCCCTCATCAATAAGACCATTGTACGCAGTGCCTTCAGCGCCATAGCGACGTTTACCCTGGAATATTTCTAACAGGCTATTACAGAAAATGACCATCATCTTTTAGCGCCAATAATTTGGAGGATGTCTAACACATTCTATTTTCTGGCCATTAACAATTTTTATGATTGACGGATGTCACGATGAACAGATTTTTATCCGCAAGAAATACAATAATGCTGCGCTTACTCATCACCTTTGCGCTGATATTTTCTTCTGGCTCACAAGCCACGCCATGGGCATTGAAGTTTGTTAGTGCGAAGGCTGCTAATGGTTTTATGACTTTTACCTACTCAGTCAGTACCATGCTGCCAGTAATGTGCACTGGCGTGGGTTCCCCAACGAATCCCGGCGGATCCTGGGATATTGGCTATCCAGGCTATGGTTACCCTGGGCCTGCCGCATATGCGCAATGTACCTGGAATGGCTATCAATATAGCAGCCAATGGTTGGCTGACGTGGTTACGCTGCAAGTGCCGCTTGGGTTGATCAGGGAAGGGGTCTGCCCTACGGTGATCTATCGGGATTACGGGATCTCCGATGAATATCCGTTGACCTGTACCCTCCCCCCGCTCGTTCAACCATTGAGCTGTAGCTTCGGCTCGGCCTCTGACTTTATTATTCGCCACGGCGATGTGCCTATTGCCGACGCCAAGAATATCACCGGTAATGCAGTAAAAGCGATCGACGGCAACATCACCTGCACGGGGAGCGGAAGTGGTACGGTGAAATTGACGCTGCTCAATAGTGGCTGGATGACTCTTGCTACCGATGCGGGGGGCACACTGCGTACTATGCTGACGATCAACAATACTTTAGGTTCAGCCCAAATCAACGTGGCCGCCGGTTCGACAACATTTGAGCTCCGCAGCACGTTATCAATACTGAATAACTACAGCACTCCAGGCAATAACATCTCTGGTTCAACCACACTTCGTTTGGAAATCCCCTAATTACAGGCCAGTTAAAAACTGGCCTGTAATCTTTTGTAATCGCTGACTATTTGCGTTGCCAGCCTATCAGTCGGATTGCCTCACCATTGGCCGATACCGGTATGAAAGCACGGTGACCACATAATAAAAAAGACTGGCAGCCACTAAGGAGTTGATAGCCGGAACGCCCGCTTCGATAACAAACCCGATAAAGCCCCCGAATACGCACCCGATAATACCTGGCCAGACGATATTAGGTGTGTTTTCAAGGCTAGGTAATTCTCCCGTGGCACGAGAATCGTCCAACGCTTTTTTGTGCGTACGTATGAAATAGAATTCAACGAGCATAATACCCACAATCGGTGGGAACAAGATCCCCATCAACTCCAGGAAGCCGATGAATTGGTCTAGAATCCCCAGAATTGACAATGTGGTGCCAATAACACCAATAGCCAATGTGGTGACAATATAGTTGAGCCTAATGCCAAAAAGGCATTCAACCGCATTTGCCAAGCCAAGGGAGGAAGAATAAAGGTTGAGATCGTTAACACGCAGCGTTGAGAAAATCACAATCAATAAGCCGACCCCGCCTGCTGCGGTAGACATGATGGTGACCACATCAGAAGAACCGATGGCCCTGGCAAGCGCAATCGCTAATCCGTTAACGATAAACTCACCAGCAATGATGGTGATGAGCGACACGCCCAACACTTGCTTTTTATTACTGAGATAGCGCGTGATATCCGGTGTTGTCAAAGCCGCCAGAGTATAGGAGCCAATAATAATCGTGATGGCTGTACTGATGCTGATAACCTCACCGCTTGGCTTGGTTAGTATTAACGCCGAAAAATCATGGCCTGAAATAGTGAGAAATGAAATATAACAAATGGCTGCGATAAAGAGAGGGATGGCAAACTTGGCGATAAACCGCAGGGCTTTGAACCCGATGGCCACCAGAATAGTCAATATAATGCCTGCGATGGCGGCGGAAGCCTTAAACCCCAAATGCCCTCCCAGAGCAAAATCCAGTGATTTGCCAAATATTGCCGTTTGAATGCCAAACCAACCCATTAAACTGACGGCAATGACGATACCGATCAGCGCGGAGCCAATACGGCCAAAACCGCACCATCTCGCCAGCAAGCTGCATGACATACCCTCTTGCATACCGGCCACGCCCATTCCATAGGTCAAAACGCCGCATACTATACTGGCGATCAGAATCGCGGTATAAGCATCCAGAATTGACATGCCATGCCCTAATGCCGCACCGAGCATGAACTGATCCAGCGCGGTCAACATGCCCGCATGGACCAGAGCGACACCAATGAAAGGCAACCGCTTATTGTGTGGAACACGTTTTAAAGCGAATTCGTCTCTACCTTCAGACACAATTTTATCCTTAAATGAACTTAATGCCTTTCACAATAAAATCTTCGGGTATATAGCAATCCAGCCCAATGACCAAGGCGTACTCAATGAATTGATGCAGACTTGATACTTTTGCTTTGCGATATACAGTATAAATATGCCGCTCAACCGTTCTCACATTAATATTTAACGTTCTGGATATTTCTTTGGCTGAGTATCGTTGAATCAAAAAGAAGATAACTTTAAGTTCAGTGGGGGAAAAGGAGTCCGTAGGCGCTAATGAACTTACAAACCGGGATTTTTCATTTTTGAAATAATTCATCGGGGTCAGTAATTTGAATGGCCGCGAAGACCAGAGCGTCCCTACCACTTTGTCCCCAAGAAAGATGGGATATTTGTCACCGATATAGGGGGAAAGATAAGAATGACCATACCAGTAACTGGTTTCTATGACAGGCACATGCATTTTCTTTTGAATGACCATGATGTCCTGCGTTGTGTACGCATCGGCCAACTCGCTCCAATCAACGGGAACCTCTTCGTCGAGCCTGCCTGTGATGTCATACCCTTTGGGGATGTTTGCATACTTGATCGCGGCGTCATTCATGTAAACGTTGACAGAGTCTACGTCTTTAATCCCCCACGGGATGCTCGACATCTCTAGATAGGGTATTAGCTCTTCCAGGCTTTTTTTAATATGATAGAACACAGGCCATCCCTCCTTGTGACTTCTTTGGCATCATATATTAGCTTTTTTAAACTTTCAAGCTGGAATGATTGGATGCCTATACGTAATAAATACGTATATACAAACATAATTTCTCAAGTAGAATCTGGAATTGGCTGACACTAGGGGAATAATTTGTT
>JBAQHZ010000227.1:0-22996 GCA_049288585.1 Chania sp. | reverse complement strand
GAACTGGGCACAAACTGAAACTGCGCGTATCAATCAAGCTCGAGCCCTGGTTCAGGCTCAACTTGATGCACTCAATGCCAAAAAGCTGGCAGAGGAAAAAGCGGCAGCGGACGCTAAACGCAAAGCGGATGAAGAAGCCAAACGCAAGCAGGACGAATGGGATGCCGCACACCCTATTGAAGCCGCTGAACGGAAAATCAATGAAGCTCAGCAACGCATCAATCAGGCTCAATCCGACAAGACCAAAGCGGAACAGGGGCTGAATACCAAAACCGCGCAGCTTAATGCATTGCAGAATGAAATTGCGAGTTTAAAAAATCAGGCGGCATCTGCCTATGCTCAAATGGAGGCAATAGCAAGAGTACACGGCCCCATCTTTAACATCAGAGACTGGAATGCTTATCAAGCCGGAATGAATGCTATTGGCGATTATAACATTGCAACGAGCGAGCTTGCCAAAAAAGAACCACAGGTTGCCCCTTTAAGCAATGAAGTTAATGCCCTGCGGAATGCCTTGAACGACGCCAATGCGCGTCTTAACCAGGCTAATAAGGATAAAGCCGACTCACAAAATCGGTTGAATACGCTCAGACAAGAGAAACAGGCTCTGTTGGATGCTGAAGCGCGTCGTCAAAAAGAAGCCAATGCAGCCAAAGCAGCAGCAGAAGCAAAAGCCAAAGCAGACGCAGAAGCAGCGACCAAGGCGGCAGCAAAAGAAGCGGCCATGTCGAAGCTTGAACAGCCCAACGTGTTTGGAATGTCTGGTTTTCCTGCCGCGATGGCCGCTTCCGCTGCGCCTATCAGCTTTGCTGAAACCGGTCTGGGTTCTTTGGCATTAGACGGTGCTGCAGCCACTGCAGCCTGGGCAGCAGTCAGGTCAGCCCTTGCCGACCTGATTGGTGCCGTTATCGCAGGCAGCGGTTGGGGCGCGGTGATTGCTTCCGTCGCCTACATACCGAGTGCTGGTGAGGGAAGTGACAAGGTACCGGGACGTGACGAAGCCAATATGTTCTTGTCAGCGATGCCTGCTGATGCCATTAAACTGCCCGATGATAAAACCCTGAGTGCGGCCGCTGCCGCCAAGGGGACAGTGGATTTAGCCGTACGTGGCCGCGTGTATTTCAGTGAAAATACCTTTAAAACCTATCTGGTGCGTACCACAACCCCAACACCAGTGCGGGTTGTACAGGCGGTTCGCGATGAAGTCACCGGGTTATATGGTTACACCATTCCGGCAGAAAATGAGATACCGTCGCGAACCATTCTGGTATCACCTGATAAAACAACGGGTTATAAAGGGCTACCGCCTCTTGTCACCCCTCAGCAAGTGAAAATTGCACCGGACAATACGGGGAACCAGTCGCCCGTGGTTATAAAGCCGGTTATCGAATCATTCCCAATGGCAGATGATCTGGATTACCGTGATTTAATCCTGATCTTCCCTGCCGACACGGGCATGAAGCCTATGTACGTGCTGCTGCAGAGCGGACGGGATTTGCCGGGCAAGGTCGAAGGAAAAGGCCAACCAGTCGGTGACGGTTGGTTGAATAACGCAGGTAAAGAACTGGGCGCTCCCATCCCGAGCCAGATTGCCGATAAACTGCGCGGTAAGGAGTTTAAGAGTTTTGATAAATTCCGCGAAGCCATCTGGGCTGAAGTCGGAAAGGATCCGGCCCTAGCGAAACAATTTAACTCCCGAAATCGGGCTTTCTTTAAAAAAGGATATTCTGCTTTCGTTCCTAATAAGGAAAAATGGGGAGGGCGAGATAAGTACGAAATCCATCACGTTAAACCGATCAGCGAGGGAGGGGAAGTCTATAATATTGATAACCTTCGTGTGTTGACCCCAAAACGGCATGTAGAAATTCATTCAAAAAATGGAGGCAAGTAAAATGACCAACAAAAAAACAATTTCAGAATATACTGAAAAAGAATTTCTAGAATTTGCTAGAAAAGTGTGTAGTGCTGATTATCCTACGGAAAAAGAAGCAGATAGCGCTGTATGCGAGTTTATCCGTTTAGCCGAGCACCCTGATGGTACGGATATAATTTTCTATCCTCCCCCCGATCAGGAAGACTCCCCTGAGGGGCTTGTAAAGCAAATAAAAGAATGGCGAGCTAAGAATGGTAAGCCAGGTTTTAAATCTGCCTGATTTATGCTTAGTAACTGATGCCCAATAACGCTGCATTTATTGGGCATCATCATTAAAAATGCCAGACACATTCCAAATATAGTCAGGTGCCGCAGGTCTCTCTTGCCAAGAACTGTAGATTAGGTGATGTAGAAATAATGCGTTTAGCCGGTGACATTCAAACCAAAAACCCTCACAGCATTCGGGAGAACAGCAATGGAAAGAGCGCTACCACCGTTTACTTATGTCAGTGATGAATACGTTAAAACCTTGTTCGTAAAAACGACCTCGACATGTGACTGCTGTAAGAGGGAAAGTCACTATCTTTATTCCGGCCCTATTTACATGGCCGGAGATAACGATATCGTCCTCTGCCCGTGGTGTATCCATGACGGTAGCGCAGCCAAAAAATACCAGTCTAGTTTCAATGAGATATACGGTGAAGAATTAGCTGAGTCCGTTATCACCACGGTTTGCGAGCAGACGCCAGGTTACAATTCATGGCAAGATCAAAGCTGGGCAACGCATTGCAATGATGCGTGTGTCTACCATGGTGACGCAACGTCTGAGGATGTTGCCGAAGCCAGTGTGCAAACGCGCCAGCAGTGGATGCGTTATTATGAGCAAGACGCAGATAGCTGGTCTCATTTTATGAAAGATTACCGTCCTGGTGGCGATCAAGGTGTTTACAAATTCATCTGTCGGCACTGTGGTCTGGTTGTCTTTAACTGGGATTTCTCCTGAGTGATTTGTTGATGACTAAAAGCCCACGCTAACGCGTCATGGCTATTGATTGAAAGATATGCTGGAACAATTTGATGGCAAACTAGCAAATCAGAGTCTTGTTAAACAACTCACTCAGACGCAGACTGCAGAACTGCGTGATCTGATGCTAACCCTGGGTTTACAAATATCCATTTTTTCATTTGCAGTTCTTACGAGCTTGCGATGATGAAATGCGAGCCAGTAGATTTCAAATTCTAGCCTCTATAATTAGCATTTTTCTCGGGCGGCGCGTCGATACAGCGTGCTGCGGGCGATGCCTAACGCCTGAGCCGCTTTACTGACGTTACCGTTATAGCGTTCAAGGGTTGCCGCAATCACCCGATCATCATGCTGATGCAGGGCAACCTGGGGCGGAACCTGTTTAGGCCGGTATTTTTCTGGCAGAGCTTCGCAGTTCAGCACCTCATGGTCATCCGCCAGAGCGAACAGTACTTTGAGCACGCTTCTTAGTTCGCGCACGTTGCCCGGCCAATCGTAATTTGCCAACGTTTGCAGCAGTGCAGGGGCGAGTTGGATACCGCGCTCCACACCGCCCAGTTCCTGCCACAGTTGCGTGATAAAAACCGGTAAAGAGGGCCATTCACGCAGCGGGGGCAACGTCAGGGAAAACTCCTGTAGCCGGTAGAGCAGATCTTCGCGAAACTCGCCTTCGGCCACCCGTTGATTGAGATCCCGGTGCGTGGCAGAGATAACCGTAAAGTTGACCGGCCAACTGCGGCTGGAACCCAACGGTGCCACCTCTTTTTCCTGCAACACCCGCAGCAGGCGGGTTTGCAGCGCTAATGGCATATCGCCAATTTCATCCAGAAACAGCACGCCGCCGTCCGCCTCGCGGATTTTGCCGATATAGCCGTTCTTGTTGGCACCGGTAAACGCCCCCGGCTGATAGCCAAACAGCTCCGACTCAATCAACGGCTCCGGAATAGCCGCACAGTTAATGGCCACAAATTTACCCTCTCGCCACTGGCTTTGCTGATGCAGCGCCCGGCTGACGTACTCTTTGCCGCTGCCCGTTTCGCCGTGAATACACAGAGACACCCCCGCGTTCAACAGCCGCACCAGCTTATGAGTGTTATCAGGCAGGGAAAGTGAAACATCGGGCGCGGCAACCGAGGCTGCCGCAACCTGGGTGCGGGCCGGTGCGCGCAGGCGGCAAAAATAGCGCTGCTGGTGATGAGTGAGGATCGGCTGCGGAATGCTGTTGGCTTGCTGCTCGCCATGGGGAAAAAGCTGCTGGAAGGTGAGTGAACCAAAACGATCGGCACTCAGTTGCAGCTCACGCATGGCCAGGCGGTTCGCCGCCATCAGCACGTTGCCGGAGAAAACCAGCAGCATCTCCGTAGCGCTATCAATCCCCTGCACCTGTGGATGCAGGCTCATCAGCCACTGGTCCGGTTGCAGGCTCTGCTTCACCCACAAAGACTCAATCTGCTGCGCTGCCTCTTTGATCCAGGCCAGCGTATAGGGGTGGGGATAATGCGCTGGCCCGGAAATATCCAGCACGCCAGCAATCTGCCCGTTGGGCGCTTGCAGCGTCATGGCGGCGCAATACAACCCCTGATTGCTGGTGAGGTAGTGCTGATGGGCGAAAATTTCACAGCCATCATCAATCGCCAGCGCCGTGCCGATGGCATTGGTTCCACGGCCACATTCGCTCCACAGGTTGCCGGGTGCCAGCGCAAAACGTTGGGCTTTTTGCAGTGCCCGCATATCACCGAAGGTGTTCAGTATCAGGCCGCTGGCGTCGGAAAGGACCACGACGGATTGCTTATCGGCGATTTTTTCTGCCAGGGCTTTAACCGTGGGATGAGCAAATTGCTGCAACGCGGCGTTACTCGCCAGCACGTCAGCCAGTTCTGCCTGACGAAGACGCGGGAAATCATCGGCGATACGGCTTAAGCCATAGAGTTCGCTGCGCAACCAGGAATCATTAAGCAACGGCGTATCGACGGCGATGGCTGTGCTGATGGCTGACGAATTTCCCCGCATTGGTGACCTCATCTCTGCCTAGAAGTGTTGCAATATTGTAGCCATTGCGTTCTATCAGTGTTGCGATTTGCAACACAAATGGCAGATTCTTCCCTTTTGCTACGCAGGCCCAGCAAGCCAGTTAATTTTAATTAACTGATTTTAAATAAAATTTCACTTTAAACGGCCATCATGAAAAGAATGGCACGGCGGCTGCAATAGTCATAGCGCAACCGCAATATCCCGTAGCGGTTGCCACCCTCTGATAGCGATACCCTACATAAGGAGTTTGCGATGCGTTACGCACATCCCGGCACGCCGGATTCATTGGTTTCTTTCAAAGCGGCTTACGGCAACTACATTGGTGGCAAATTCGTAGAACCGCTCGGCGGCCAATATTTTATGAATACTTCGCCTGTGAATGGCAGTGATATTGCGCAGTTCCCGCGCTCCGATGCCCAGGATATTAATGCTGCGCTGGATGCCGCACACCTGGCCGCAGATGCCTGGGGGAAAACCAGCGTTCAGCATCGTTCCACGCTGCTGCTGCGGGTGGCCGATTGTATCGAAGCCAATCTGGAATACCTCGCGGTTGCAGAAAGCTGGGATAACGGGAAACCGATTCGTGAAACCCTGAACGCCGACCTGCCGCTGGCGATCGATCACTTCCGTTATTTTGCCGGTTGCCTGCGAGCACAAGAAGGCAGCGCGGCAGAGATCGATGAGCACACCGTTGCCTATCACTTTCATGAGCCGTTGGGCGTTGTCGGCCAGATTATCCCTTGGAACTTCCCTCTGTTAATGGCAGCGTGGAAGCTGGCTCCAGCGTTGGCGGCGGGCAACTGCGTGGTGCTGAAACCAGCGGAGCAGACGCCGCTGGCCATTACGCTGCTGATGGAGCTGATCGGCGATCTGTTCCCCGCAGGCGTTCTCAACGTGGTGCAGGGCTACGGCCGCGAGGCGGGTGAAGCGCTGGCGACCAGCAAACGTATCGCCAAAATCGCCTTCACCGGTTCAACGCCGGTTGGCCGCCACATTATGGCCTGTGCGGCGGAGAATATTATTCCTTGTACCGTCGAGCTGGGCGGTAAATCACCGAACATCTATTTTGCCGATGTGATGGACGCCGAACCGGAGTTTATCGAGAAAGCGGTTGAAGGCCTGGTGCTCGGCTTCTTTAATCAGGGTGAAGTCTGTACCTGCCCGTCGCGCGCCCTGATCCATGAGTCCATTTACGCCCCCTTTATGGAGCGCGTGATGGCGAAAGTTAAAAACATCCGCCGTGGCGATCCGCTGGATACCGACACCATGATCGGCGCGCAGGCTTCTCAGCAGCAGTTTGACAAAATCCTCTCCTATATCGATATCGCCCGTAATGAAGGGGGGCAAATCCTGACCGGCGGTGGGAAAGCCAGCATCACGCCTGCGCTGGATAATGGTTTCTATATCCAACCCACGCTGATCAAAGGGAGCAACCAGATGCGTTGTTTCCAGGAAGAGATTTTTGGCCCGGTTATCGGCATCACCACCTTCAAAGACGAAGCAGAAGCGCTGGCTATCGCCAACGAAACCCAATTCGGCTTGGGCGCAGGCGTCTGGACCCGTGATACCAACCTGGCTTACCGCATGGGGCGTAGCATCAAAGCGGGCCGCGTTTGGACCAACTGTTATCACGTCTACCCTGCTCATGCGGCGTTTGGCGGCTATAAGCAATCGGGCGTTGGGCGTGAAACGCACAAGATGGCGTTAAACCAGTACCAGCAAACTAAAAACCTGCTGGTCAGCTATAGCACCGCACCTTTAGGCCTGTTCTAAGCCCATTCAACTTTTAAGGATTGAAAGATGAATACGATGAAAGCCGCGGTGGTTAAAGCGTTTGGGGAACCCTTGGTGATTGAACAGGTGCCGATCCCTAAAGCCGGGCCGGGCCAGCTGTTAGTGAAGATTGTTGCGTCGCGGCGGCACCATGGTGTTGAACGGGCTGCCTCCGGGCACTTTTGACCTGTCGATTTTCAATATGGTGCTGGACGGCATTACCGTGCGTGGCTCAATTGTCGGCACCCGTAAGGATCTACAGGAAGCCCTCAATTTTGCCGGGCAGAATAAAGTGGCAGCGAATATTAGCGTTGAGCCCCTGAGCAACATCAACGATATTTTCGCCCGCATGCACGCCGGTAAAATCGAAGGGCATATCGTGGTCGATTTAGCGTTATAGAGCACCGAAGTCATCCGGTGGGTAATCAAGCAGGTATCGCCTTTGGCTGTACCTGATTTTTTTTGGGTATATACTCGTCATACTTCAAGTCGCATGGGTGTTGGCTGCGTCCGTTCGCACCAGTCACATAGTTATCTATGCTCCTGGCGACTCTCGGACTGGCCGCCTACATGCAACTTGAATTATTTAAAGTATAGAATGTACGTCATTGTCAAAAAGCCAGGAAATACCTATGTCTACCATGCAGGAAGTGGCCAAGAAAGCAGGCGTCTCTAAAGCCACTGTTTCACGTGTTCTTTCCGGCAAAGGATACGTCAGCGAAGCAACTAAAGATCAGGTATACAAAGCCATCGAAGAGGCGGGCTATCGCCCCAATCTGCTGGCGAGAAATCTGGCCACCAATAAATCGCAATGTATTGGCCTGGTAGTGACCAATACGCTCTACAACGGCAGTTATTTCAGTGAATTACTCTCCCAAGCGGCGCAAAAACTCGAAAGCCATGGTCGCCAGCTGATTCTGGTGGACGGCAAACACAGCGCCGAAGAAGAGCAGGCAGCGATTCAATTCCTGCTCGATTTGCGCTGCGATGCCATCATCATCTACCCGCGCTTCTTAACCATCGATGTGATGGACGACATCATCGAGCAGCATAAACAGCCGATTATGGTGGTGAACAGAAGGCTGAGGAAACACCAAAGCCACTGTATTTGCTGCGACCACAAAGGTGCCAGCTTTAACGCGACTCGATACCTGATTGAACGGGGCCACCGCGATATCGCCTTTATCACCGGCTCACTGGATTCACCGACCGCCATTGAGCGGCTTTCTGGTTATAAAGAAGCGTTAAATCAACACGCTATTGCTTTGCAGGATAACCTGATCATCAAAGGCAAGTGGACGCCGAACAGCGGTGCCGCAGCGGTAGAATCTCTGCTGAACGATAAAATGACCTTTAGTGCGGTGCTCGCCAGTAATGACGACATGGCCGTGGGTGTTATCAAGCAATTAAACCAATCGGGTATTGCCGTGCCCCATCAAGTCTCTGTGATCGGTTTCGATAATATCCCTACCGCACCGTACCTGATCCCAGCACTTTCCAGCGTTAAGGACCCGGTTAGCACGATGATGAATGAAGTGATCGACCGGTTAATTTCTATGCTCGATGGCGGGTATTTGTCCAAAGACAACATGTTTACCTCGGAGCTGCTGGTCAGGGATTCGGTGGGGAATGGGCCGTTTTGGGGGAAATAATCTGTTGCCCCACTTTCCGCCATGGAAAGTGGGGATAAAATCAAATATCGGTCTAATAGGCAGAGAGGTCACAGGGTGAACCAGTAAGAGCATCCTCTGGCAGAGAGCCTGTAATCTCGGCCGGAGATAACGCCGCTTTAGTCCAGATTATCCATGCCAATGAACCATGGGTTGCGGTTGAGGTTGCCGCGCCAGAACCGATGGAGAAATAATTACCCGGCCCCGAGAGTGACACGGCATTTAATACGCCACGATAAGGCAACGCCGGCCCTGATTTCACCTTCGCCGCTTTGCCGTCAATAAACAGGTTCACCGTTCCCGTATTGTAATTCTCCATCGCGATACTGACCTGATACAGATGGTATTGGCTGGTATCGGTTTGCACCACAGAACTGCTGCTGCCGTCTATATTGTTAAGCTGCACGCCGGTGGCAGAACTCGTTTTCTGGATCACCGTTTTCACCCGGCTGCTGTAATCCGGTCCTAACAGAAAATCGCCGGTTGCCACTTCGATCTCAAGCGCGTTCTTGGTGCTAGGCTCATTGGCTTTCACACAGGCCAACCAGGTAAACCCTTTCGGATAACCATCGCTGGTGACGCTGTCTGCGCTGGCGTTCAGCCCTTTATTGGCATTATCACAGGAGCCGGTATTGCACAGGCGTAGGACGACCCGGTGTTGTCATAGCGCAGCGTATTATCCGAGTTGATACTGAATGGCGTGATATTGCCATTAACAGCAAACAGATTAGCTGTGCCATAACTGTTGCTCACTGCCCCGCTCACATTCGGCATCAAACCGCCGTTGGTGACGGGAGCATACAGATTCCATTTGATTGAACCGTCGTCGATATCATCGGCCCCCGGTTCTCCATCCTCTGAGCCACCGGCGTTCGCTAGCCCTGTCGTCCAACTCGATCCTGGCGTTATGCCATTGCCATACCAGGGAGCCACTGTCTGTTCCAGCCCGACACGTTTTGCCAAGCAACTCGAGCAGAGGACCCTGCCCGTTCCAACTGCAGACGGATTATAATATCTCTATATCTATCAGCAAGTTTTGTGCGTATTGAACAATATCTTCATGCTCTTGTGGTGAGAATTTTTTTATCTGGTGATACACCATAGACAGGCGCGGATTATGCATCAGGCGCGACTGATGCTGAATAAAAAAATGCCAGTAAAGCGCATTGAAAGGACAGGCATTTTCCCCCGTACGCGTGCGCGGGTTATATTCACACTGTGAACAGTAATTGCTCATTTTGTTGATATAGGCCGCACTGGAGACATAGGGTTTGCTGGCCAGCAGCCCGCCATCCGTAAACTGGCTCATCCCAAGCGTATTGGGTAACTCAACCCATTCAAAGGCATCAATATAAATCCCCAGATACCATTGGTGAACCTCGGCAGGCGCAAGCCCGGCGAGTAAGGCAAAGTTGCCGACAATCATCAGCCGCTGGATATGATGCGCATAAGCGTGCTCCAGCGACTGCCCGATAGCCTGCGCCACGCAGTTCATTCTGCTGTTGGCGCTCCAGAACCAGGCAGGAAGCGGTCTCTGGTGATTGAAGAAATTGTTATCGCGATAGCCGGGCATTTTCGCCCAATAGACGCCTCTCACATACTCACGCCAGCCCAAGACCTGCCGGATAAACCCCTCAGCACAGGCAAGAGGAACCTCGCCGTTTTGCCAGGCCACCTGCACCTTGGCGACAACTTCACGAGGAGACAGCATTTTGGTATTGAGGGCAAAGGAGATAAGTGAATGGAACAGGTGCCAGGAGTCTGTGTGCATCGCATCTTGCCACTGGCCAAAGTGGCGGAGGTCATCACGGACAAAATGTTCCAGTAACACCAACGCTTCTTTTCGATCCAATGGCCAGCGAAAATCCCCCGCATGCGGCTCGCCAAAGCTGGGCACATCAAGCCCGATGAGGGTATTCCAGAGTGCGGTATGATCGTGTACAGGCCGACGATCGTTTGGAGGCGCAGGCTCGCCCTTCCAAGGCTTGCGGTTCTCTGCGTCGTAATTCCATGCTCCTCCTTCTGGCGTACCGTCCGGGCACATCAGTACCTGTTCGCGGCGGCGCATCGCGTGATAGAAATGCTCCATACGCCAGGTTTTACGCTGGCCAAAAAAGTCTGATACCTGATGGCGTTCACAAAAAAAGTGCTCGCTGTCCACGCTAACGGTCTCGACCGTGCAGATTGCAGACCAGCGTTTTAACTGTTCGTCCAGACGCCACTCATCGGGGAGTTGCCAACAGAATGTTACTGCCTGATAGTAAGCAATAAGCGCATCAAGGTTATCCGTCAGCGATCCGCGATTCGACGGGTCATCGAGTTGGACATAGCGTACCCGATGGCCTTGCAGGCGCAGTTGGCGAGCAAATTCACGCATGGCGGCAAAAAGTGCAATAATCTTCTGTGCATGATGGAGGACATACTGCGTTTCCTGCTGCAGCTCAAGCATCACGTAGACAACATGGTCTGACTGCTGCCTGAACCAGGAGTGATTGGGGTTGAGTTGATCCCCTAAAATGAGCCTGAGTTCCGTCATATTTCCCCTGATAACATCACGATAAGCCATTTTCGGCTGCGTTAGTGGCCTCGCGACCTCAGCGCGGAAATGCTTTTAGTTAAGCCAGTAGATTGATGTATTCAAGATCGTGGCAAATCCAATCCATAGTCGTACCTTTCCTGCTGGAAGAGATGCTCAAAGGTAACAGTGGCCACTACAGCCGTGCCGAAAACTGACCTCTTCAAACGCCACCGCAGAGGCATTATTAAAACTACTCTAAACACCCATCGCCATAATACTGACGACAGAACCCCGTGGACGGGCACTGCCTCTTTTTGTAGGTGAAAGCACTATTCTAGCAGTCAAGTTGAATTAGGGGGGACCACAGCCTGAGGGGGGACGCTCAATGGTATGGCGGTTAGAATATCAGTTAACCGACCGACGAAAAAAGAGGTGGGTAAATGACCCACCTCAGACTGCTGACAAAGCCAGATATTAGGGAGAGCGTGCCGAAGGGGTCGTAGCGGCGTAAGCCGCCGGAGCGCCCCTCGGTGCGCTAGGCCCGAGTATCTCGGGCTAAAAAACCACTTTGTCATCAACCTCAAGGGGCGCTGCTGCGCCCCAACGGGTTACTTCAACGCAATGCGGATCACGTCGTCTGGTTCTGTGGCTTCTTTATCGCGGCTGGATGCCTGCTTCACGCTCA
Organism: Chania sp.; assembly: GCA_049288585.1. Lineage (GTDB taxonomy): Bacteria > Pseudomonadota > Gammaproteobacteria > Enterobacterales > Enterobacteriaceae > Chania. The sequence goes on along the minus strand of JBAQHZ010000227.1, from coordinate 11,422 downwards.
CATACAGGGTCTGGCCATCCGGTGACAGCGCCAGGCTGTTTGGGTGCTCCGGGGTTTTGAGGGTGCTTAGCAGCTTGTAGCTTTTGGCGTCGATCACGCTTACCGTGCCTGCTTTGCGATGAGTGACATACACTTCATTGCGCGCCGGATTGAACAGCACCGCCAGCGATTCTGGCAGGTCGATTTTCTGCAAGATATTGCCGCTGCGGGTATCCACCACCAACACCTGCGGCTGTTTGGAGTCGGTGATAAACGCGCGGTGCGTAGCGGGATCCAGGCTGATATTCAGGAAGAAGTGCTCTTTCGACTCATCCAGTTTTTTGCGTGACAGAATCTTGTCGGTTTTGGTGTCGACAGTCACCAACTCGCCTTCGGCATTGGTTACATACAGACGATTTGCCGCTGCATCCAACGCCAGGCCGGTGCCGAACTTGCCGGTATCGGTAATGGTGGTGCGCAGGGCCAGATCCTTACCATCGACTACCCACACCACGCTGGACTCCCCCAGGCCGGTGATATACAGGGTATCGGTAGTGGCATCGGCCACCAGTTCACGCGGGGCCAGCGGTTTGACCGTATCTGAGCGTTTGCGGGCGTCCAGCACCAGGCGGCCTTTCACTTCGCCGGTTTTGCTGTCGATGGCGGTGACCGAATTATTGACGGTATTGCCAAAGTACAGCGTGCCGGTTTGGTGATTGATGGCGGCACCAAAGGGTTTCAGGTCGTTATGAATAACTTGCGTGATATCCAGCGTTTGCGGATCAAGGCGATAAACGATCCCGCCTTTATCCAGCTTGCGGCTTTGCGAGGTAGCCAGATACAGCGCATTTTCGCTTTGGCTGTACACCATCTCATAAGCCCCTTTGCCGATCGGCTTACGCAGTAACTCCGGCTCTGCCTGCGCTCGCAGCGTGGTGGCAAACATCAGGGTGGTGAGGAGTAACAGAGGATAAACCGCGCGTCCGCTAAACCGGCGGCCCATTGTCATTACAGCATTCATACAAGCTCCATTTCATCAAAGTACAGATCGCCGCAGGGCAGAAGCTCAGCGGCCAAATTCAGGCTCAGCATTGAATCAAAGATAAATCTCGATCGGTCACGGCGTTGCATGCCGATCTTCTTATTTGGTAATGATAATCATTATTGATAAAGAAAGGGAGCGTTTTTAATCTTGTAGAGGGATACAGCCTAATATTCGCCTTGTTCGATGGTCTCCACCAGCGCCTGCGCAGCCGCAGAAAGCTGGTGCTGCGCCAGCCGGATCAGCCCCACTCGTTTTTCGATCTGCGGGGCGATTAAAGGCACGCACTGCGCCCCCAATTCCCCCATCTGTTTCACGCACAGGGCGGGAACTGCGCTGACACCCAGGCCGCTGGCCACCATGCGGCCTACGGTGACCAACTGGTGGCTTTCAAATGCCACCTCCAACTTTTTGCCACTGCGCAGTAACTCCTGCTCCAGCAGCAACCGCACCGCCGAAGGGCGTTGCAGGGCAATAAAGTCCATGGTCAGCAATTCCCGCCAGGTGACGTGGTCTTTGCTGGCCAATGGCGAATCCTTGGGCACGATGGCAACAAAACGATCGGTACACAGTGGGGTGAAATGCAGGGTGTCACTGGGTTCGGGCTCAAAGGCGATGCCCATCTCTACGCGACCTTCGCGGATCATCTCGAAAACCTGCTCGTTAATCACGTCGTGAACGGCCACGTTGATACCGGCATAGCGATCGCGGAACACCTTGAGCAGTGGCGGGAGTTGGTTGGCGGCGAAAGAGGGCATAGCGGCAATCGAGACTTTACCTCGTTGCAGGGTAAAACGCTGCCGCAGCGTTTCTTCGGCGTTTTCCCAGTCGGCCAGCAGCTGCCGAGCGATGGGGAACAGCGTCGCACCTTCCGGGGTTAGCGTCACGCGCCGCGTGGTACGTAACAGCAGCGGCCCGCCAAGCGTCTCTTCTAGTGCGCGAATCGCCAGACTCAGCGCTGGTTGCGAGAGATTCAGCCGTTCGCTCGCTTGGGCAAAGTTAAGAGTGTGAGCTACCGCTAAAAACGCACGTAACTGCTTGACGCTCATTTTCATTATCACGCTCATTAACTCATTGTTAAACATTGATTAACATTATATTAATAAAAATTCTAAATCAATGGAGCATAAAAACAAAATTAACAAATCATTGTTGTGCGCTGATGATGCCTGCGCACGGGGAAAGCATATCGCTTTCGCCACACCATTCTCAGAGGCAAGCGTATGGCAGGGCTGGATAAACGCGTCAGTAGCTATCAGGAAGCGCTGGATGGCCTGACGGATAACATGACTGTGCTGGCAGGGGGCTTTGGCCTGTGCGGTATTGCAGAAAACCTGATCGACGAAATCCGCCGCCGTGGCGTGCGGGAACTGACGGTGGTTTCGAATAATTGCGGTGTTGATGGCTTTGGTCTCGGCCTGCTGCTGGAAAACCGGCAGATCCGCAAAATCATTGCTTCCTACGTGGGTGAAAACGCGTTGTTCGAGCAGTTGGCTCTCAACGGTGAGTTGGAGGTGGAACTGACCCCACAAGGCACGCTGGCGGAGAAGGTGCGTGCAGGCGGCGCAGGGATCCCGGCATTTTTCACCGCCACCGGCTACGGCACGCCGATCGCCGAGGGCAAAGAGGTGCGCGAATTCAATCAGCGCCCCTACATTCTTGAGCAAGCGATTACCGGCGATTTCGCCATCATCAAAGGCTGGAAGGCCGATCACTACGGCAACGTCATCTATCGCCATACGGCACAGAACTTCAACCCGCTGATGGCCACCGCCGCGCGCATCACGGTGGTGGAAGTGGAAGAGATCGTGGCCCCCGGTGAGCTGGATCCGGCCGCGATCCACACCCCCGGTATTTATGTCGATCGCCTGATCCAGGGCACTTTCGAAAAGCGCATAGAACAGCGCACCCTTCGTTCCTGAGGAGAACCCGATGCTTACCCGTGAACAAATGGCGCAACGCGTAGCGCAAGAGCTGCGTGATGGTGACTACGTCAACCTGGGGATCGGCATCCCGACGCTGGTGGCCAACTATGTCCCGCAGGGGATGGATGTGATGTTGCAGTCCGAAAACGGGCTGCTGGGCATGGGGGAGTTCCCCACCGAGGCCGAGCTGGATGCTGACATGATCAACGCCGGCAAACAGACCGTGACGGCGCGCGCTGGGGCGGCGATTTTCGACTCGGCGCAGTCTTTCGCCATGATCCGTGGCGGCCATGTGGATCTCACCGTGCTGGGTGCGTTTGAAGTGGACGTGGCGGGCAATATCGCCTCATGGATGATCCCCGGCAAGCTGGTGAAAGGCATGGGCGGCGCGATGGATTTAGTGGCCGGGGCGGAAAACATCATCGTGGTAATGACCCATGCCTCAAAGGACGGCAAATCCAAGCTGCTGCCGCGCTGCACTTTGCCGCTGACCGGGGCCAATTGCATTCGCCGAGTGCTGACCGATCTGGCCTATCTGGAAATTGAAAACGGGGCGTTTGTGCTGCGTGAACGGGCACCGGGCGTCAGCGTGGCAGAGATCGTCGCCAAGACGGCCGGTGAGCTGATCGTACCGGATCAGGTTCCAGAAATGCGCTTCTGATACAGGAGGTTAACATGCAAGACGTGGTGATTGTGGCGGCAACCCGCACGCCGGTAGGCCGTTTTCAAGGAGCACTCGCGCCGCTCTCGGCGGTGGATCTTGGCACGGCGGTGGTGAAGGCTTTGCTGGCCAGCAGCGGTGTGGCAGCGGAAAGCGTGGATGAAGTGATCCTCGGGCAGGTGCTGACGGCGGGCTGCGGCCAGAACCCGGCACGGCAAACGGCGCTCAACGCCGGTCTGCCTTTCGGTGTACCGGCTTTCACTCTCAATAAAGTATGTGGTTCAGGGCTGAAGGCGGTGCATCTGGCGGCGCAGGCGATCCGCTGCGGTGACGCGCAGATCGTAATTGCAGGCGGGCAGGAAAGCATGAGCCAGGCACCTTATCTGATGGCCGGTGCGCGCGCCGGGCTGCGGTTGGGCCATGCCCAGATGATCGACAGCGTGATCCACGATGGCCTGTGGGATGCGTTCAACGATTACCACATGGGCGTCACCGCCGAAAATCTGGCACAGCGCTATGACATCAGCCGCGCGGAACAGGATCGTTTTGCCGCGCAGTCACAGCAAAAAGCCCATGCTGCACAGCAGGCTGGGCGTTTTATACCCGAAATCACCCCGGTTCTGGTGCCGCGCGGCAAGCAGGAGCCTTTACGGGTAGAGCAAGACGAGCAACCACGGGCGGGCACCACCGAAGATCTGTTGGCTCGCTTGCGCCCGGCGTTTGCTCCGCAAGGCTCGGTCACCGCCGGTAATGCGTCATCGCTCAATGATGGTGCGGCGGCGGTGTTGCTGATGAGTGCGCAAAAGGCGGCGGAGTTGCGGCTACCGGTGCTGGCGCGTATTACCGCTTATGCGTCGGCGGGGGTTGATCCCGCGCTTATGGGGATCGGCCCGGTCGATGCGGCACGCCGCACATTGGCTAAAGCCGGTTGGGCACTGGATGAGGTCGATCTGATCGAAGCCAACGAGGCTTTTGCCGCACAGGCGCTGGCCGTAGGTAAAGCATTGGCTTGGAACAGTGAACGGGTGAACGTCAACGGTGGGGCGATCGCGCTCGGCCACCCGATCGGCGCTTCTGGCTGCCGCATTCTGGTGACGCTACTGCATGAGATGCAGCGCCGCGCAGCCAAAAAAGGGCTGGCGATGCTGTGTATCGGCGGCGGGCAGGGGGTGGCATTGGCCGTTGAGCGTGCTTAAGCAATCTGTGGAGCCTGTACTCGAAAATAATAATTAGACGAGGAGTCATTGATGAGCGTTTTAATAGCCCTGGCCGCACTGGCCGTTTTGATGCTGGCGGCCTATCGCGGCTACAGCGTGATCCTGTTTGCGCCGATCGCCGCACTGGGGGCAGTATTATTGACCGACCCTAGCGCGGTAGCCCCGACCTTTACCGGGCTGTTTATGGAGAAAATGGTCGGCTTCATCAAACTCTACTTTCCGGTATTCCTGCTGGGGGCGGTGTTTGGCAAGCTGATTGAACTCTCCGGCTTCTCCCGTTCCATTGTGGCGGCGGCGATCGGCATTCTGGGCCGTCGCCATGCCATTCCAGTGATCGTCCTGGTGTGTGCACTGCTGACCTATGGCGGGGTTTCTCTGTTCGTGGTGGCGTTTGCGGTATATCCGTTCGCGGCCGAACTGTTTCGCCAGAGCGGCATCCCGAAACGTCTGATCCCTGCAACGGTGGCGTTGGGGGCTTTCTCTTTCACCATGGACGCGTTACCGGGCACTCCGCAGATCCAGAACATCATCCCCACCAGCTTTTTTGGCACCACCGCCTGGGCAGCGCCCTGGCTTGGGCTGATAGGCTCACTGTTTATTATCGTGGTCGGCCTAGCCTACCTTGAGCGGCAGCGTCATAAGGCGCAGCTGCGCGGTGAAGGTTATGGCACTGCGTTGCTAAATGAACCGGAAACGCCAGAAGATATCAATCTGCCCAATCCGTGGATTGCCATTATGCCGCTGATCCTGGTGGGGCTGCTGAATCTCGCTTTCACGCGTTGGATCCCGCAATGGTACGGCCCCAGTCATGAACTGCTGCTGGCCGGTCTGGCTAAGCCGATCACCGTCGAAGTGAGCAAACTCACGGCCATCTGGGCGGTGCAGGCGGCGCTGTTGAGTGGCATTGTGGTGGTACTGCTGTTTGGCTTTCGCAATATCCGTGGTCGCTTGGCCGAAGGCAGTAAAAATGCCGTGGGGGGCGCGATGCTGGCGGCGATGAATACCGCGTCGGAATACGGTTTTGGTGCGGTGATTGCGGCGTTGCCGGGATTTTTGGTGCTCTCCAAGGTGCTGGCAACCATCCCCAACCCGCTGCTGAACGAAGCCATCAGCGTCACGATATTAGCCGGTATCACCGGTTCGGCGTCCGGAGGCATGAGTATTGCGCTGGCGGCGATGTCGGATTCATTTATTGCTGCCGCCCATGCGGCGGACATTCCGTTAGAAGTGCTGCATCGCGTGGCGTCAATGGCCAGCGGCGGCATGGATACTCTGCCGCACAATGGTGCGGTAATCACCCTGTTGGCGATTACCGGTTTGAGTCACCGGCAGGCCTATGGCGGGATCTTCGCCATCACCCTGATCAAGAGCGCTGCGGTGCTGTTTGTCATTGGGGTGTTCTACCTGACCGGCATCGTATAAAGGAGAATTAACATGAAATTACAGGGCAAAACGGCACTGGTCACCGGTTCAACCAGCGGTATTGGTCTTGGCTTGGCCTCTGCGCTGGCGGCGGCAGGGGCGCGCGTGATCCTTAACGGTTTTGGCGATATCGAGCGGGCGAAGGATCATATTGCCAGCATTGGTAAAACGCCTGGCTATCATGCGGCGGATCTCAGCGATCCTCAGCAGATTAGCGACATGATGGACTATGTTAACCGTGAGTTTGGCGGGGTGGATATTCTGGTTAACAATGCCGGGATCCAGCACGTTGCCAAAGTGGAGGCGTTCCCCCCAGAGAAATGGGATGCGATCCTCGCGATTAATCTTTCCTCGGTGTTCCATACCAGCCGCCTGGCATTACCCGGCATGCTGGAGCGTGGCTGGGGGCGCATTATTAATGTGGCGTCGGTACATGGCCTGGTGGCATCCAAAGAGAAGGCGGCCTATGTGGCGGCCAAACACGGTGTGATTGGCTTGACCAAGACCATGGCGCTGGAAACGGCGCGCACCGCAATCACCTGTAATGCCATCTGCCCCGGCTGGGTGCTGACACCCTTGGTGCAGCAGCAGATTGATCAACGCATTGCCGCAGGGATCGATCCACAACAGGCGCGCGATGATCTGCTGGCCGAGAAACAGCCTTCGCAGGAATTTGTCACCCCGGAGCAACTTGGTGAATTAGCCCTGTTCCTATGTAGCGATGCGGCTATACAGGTGCGCGGTGCGGCGTGGAATATGGACGGTGGTTGGTTGGCACAGTGATTAGCCCGGTGGCGAATATCTGGCTCAGATTTGCCGCTTCTGGGCCGATATCTATACAAAGTTTACCGTGCAGCACATTTGGCGACAAAAAAGTGTGATATTTGCTCCAGTAATGTTTCACTCTTGGGGGGAAGTGCACATATAATGCGCATCCGGTCACACTTGGCCGGCTATACCCGGTGCCCTTCAAGCCGCAGGGGTGTTGGCTGCCTTCGTTCACCCCAGTCACTTGGTTTACCAAGCTCCTGGGGCTTCGCTCAGTTGCTGCCTACCTGCAACTTGAAGTAGCTTGGGTATAAATACTTATTAATCATAGCCAGTGCGGCCACCACTCTAATACGAAGATGAAAATGAGCATTCGCGCGTTATTAACCCTGTTTACGGCACTGGCTGCGTTTAGCCAGGCTGCCCTCGCCGTTGTATACCCTTTACCCGCTAAAGATAGTCGCTTAGTCGGGGAAAATATCCAGATTACCGTACCAGCAGACAGCAAACTGCCGTTGGAAAGCTTTGCGGCTCAGTACCAGATGGGTTTGAGCAACATGTTGGAAGCCAACCCGGGCGTGGATCCGTTCCTGCCGTTACCGGGCAGCACGCTGACCATTCCGCAGCAGTTGATTCTGCCGAGTGCACCGCGTGAAGGCATCATCATCAACAGCGCTGAAATGCGTTTGTACTATTACCCGAAAGGCACCAATATCGTGGTAGTGCTACCGATTGGTATCGGCCAGTTGGGTAAAGACACCCCAATGGACTGGGTGACCAGCGTACAGCGTAAGAAAGACGGCCCAACCTGGACGCCGACCGCCAAAATGCGTGAAGAGTATGCTGCTGAGGGGGAAATCCTGCCAGCGGTCTACCCCGCTGGCCCGGATAACCCAATGGGGCTGTACGCGCTGTACGTGGGCCGCCTGTATGCCATTCACGGCACCAATGCCAACTTTGGTATTGGCCTGCGTGTGAGCCATGGTTGCGTGCGCTTGCGTGCTGATGACATCAAATACCTGTTCGACAGCGTGCCGGTCGGCACCCGCGTGCAGTTCATCAACGAGCCGGTGAAAGCCACCGTTGAGCCGGACGGTTCCCGTTACCTGGAAGTGCATAATCCGCTGTCTTCCAGCGAAGAGGAACTGAAGTCAAAAGAGCCAGTACCAATTCTGTTCTCTGAAGCGGTTGGCAAAACGCTGATGGATCCAAGCGTTGACCAGAATGAAGTCGACGCTGCGGTTAAAGCGCGTTTGGGTATACCAGTCCGCGTGGGCTGAGGGTTCTGAAAGGCTAAAAGCGCCTGCGGGCGCTTTTTTTATGGGGTAATGCGGGGGAAGTGCTTAGCGCCCACGCTTTGCCACCAGCGTAAATTTGTAGTCTTCGCTTTTAAAGAAATTACGGCTGAATTCAAACACCCTGCCATCGCTCAGAAAACCGGTGGAGACTTTCTCCAGAATCGGCTTCTGTGCATCAATCCCCAGCGCGTTTACTGCATCTTCGGAAGGCATCACCGGTATGATTTCCTGCTCGCTGCGGTCGATCACCAGCTTTTTCACCTGCTCGATATAGTGATACTTGGATTTTTGCATCACTTCGTAGCTGAGGTCAGGGAACAGCGCCAGCGGCATCCAGGTTTCTTCCAGCGTGACCGGTTTCTGTTTGATGTAACGCACCCGCTTAACGTAATACACCTTGTCGTCGGTGGTCAGACGCAGCGCTTCGGCGATCTCCGGGCTGGCTTTGGCGACCTGAAAGATCAGCACATCGCTATGGGTTTCCACATTGCGATCGGCCAGTTTTTCATAAAAGCTGGTCAACTGATAAATATCGTAATTAACCCGCTCTTCTTTCACATACCAGCCGCTACCTTGAAGGCTTTCGATTACCCGCTCTTCGGTCAGCAACTTCAGCGCCTGGCGCACCGTTACCCGGCTGACGCCGTACTGTTCACACAACAGGGCTTCTGTCGGGAGCGCATCGCCTGGTTTCAGTTCGCTGCTGGCAACCTGTTGGCGCAGAGTATCCGCAATCTGGCGATAAATAGGCTTCTTGCTCAAGATGTTGGCATCCCCGATGGTGTATGGCTTTCTGCCTGCATTCTAGCCTTCACACTAGGATAATAAAACCAATAACCCGTCTTTCGTTGAATTATTGGCCTATATTTATAATACAAATTTAATACAAAAATAATGATGATTTGAAATTGATCACAAAATGGTATGGTACTACTTGTTATTATCGCCACCTGTCTGGTGATGGAGCCGTGTTGGCTTCACAGCGAAAGCAGTTAAACCGAGGATAGCGATGAACCTGAGCAGCCTGACCCACCCCAGCCTGATAAACCTGCAAACGGAGTTTGCGGGGCGCGATCAGGCCATTCATCTGCTGGCCGATCAACTGGCCGAGCAAGGCAAATTGCACGACAAAGAGGCTTTCCTGCAGGCGGTATTCGCCCGCGAAGCGCAGGGCCCCACCGCGTTGGGGGAAGGGTTGGCGGTGCCGCACGGTAAAAGCGACACGGTCAAAGAGGCGGCATTTGCCGTCGCTACGCTGAAAACCCCGATTGAGTGGGAAGGTATTGATGGCCCGGAAAGCGTCAACCTGATCTTCCTGCTGGCGATCCCTGAGGCTCAGGCCGGTTCCACCCATATGCAATTGCTCACCACGCTGACCACCGCGCTGGTGGATGACGATATTCGTGCGGCGGTATTGCAGGCCACCACGGCGGAACAGTTGCTGGCCCTGTTGTCCCAAGATGCGGCAGAGCCTGAACAACCGCAGCAGAATGCCGCCCAGCCAACGATCGTGTGCGTGACCGCCTGCCCGGCAGGGATCGCCCATACCTATATGGCGGCGGAATATCTGGAAAAGGCGGGGCGCAAGCTCGGCATTAACGTCTATGTGGAAAAACAGGGTGCCAACGGTATCGAAGGCCGCCTGACGGCCGAGCAGTTGAATCAGGCCACCGCCTGCGTGTTTGCCGCCGAGGTGGCGATCAAAGAGGTGGAGCGCTTCAACGGCATTCCGCGCATTGAAACGCCGGTGGCGGAGCCGATCAAACATGCCGAACGTATTCTCAATCGTGCGCTGGAGGCAGGCAAATCCGGCAACGGTGCTGAACGCGTCAGGCAACAGGACTTGCCTGCGCAGAAACCGAGCGTGAAAACCGAACTCAAGCAGGCGCTGCTGAGCGGTATCTCTTTTGCCGTGCCGTTGATCGTTGCGGGTGGCACGGTGCTGGCGGTGGCGGTGCTGTTGGCACAGATCCTCGGCCTGCAACATCTGTTCGATCAAGAGAACTCCTGGCTGTGGATGTATCGCAAATTGGGCGGCGGCATGCTTGGCACCCTGATGGTACCGGTGCTGGCCGCTTACACAGCCTATTCTCTGGCCGATAAACCGGCGCTGGGCCCTGGCTTTGCTGCCGGACTGGCGGCAAACATGATCGGCTCCGGCTTTCTCGGTGGCGTGGTCGGCGGGTTGATCGCCGGTTATCTGATGCGTTGGGTCAAAAGCCATGTGCGCCTCAGCCCGAACTTCAACGGTTTCCTGACGTTTTACCTGTACCCGGTGATTGGCACCCTGGTGGCGGGCAGCCTGATGCTGTTTGTCATTGGTCAACCGGTAGCCTGGTTGAACAACGGCCTGACCAACTGGCTCAACGGTCTGTCGGGCACCAACGCGCTGGTGCTGGGGGCGATCCTCGGCTTTATGTGCTCGTTCGATCTCGGCGGCCCGGTGAACAAAGCGGCTTACGCCTTCTGCCTGGGGGCGATGGCCAACGGGGTGTTCGGCCCTTATGCGATTTTCGGTGCGGTCAAAATGGTGTCGGCTTTCACGGTTACCGCCTCGACGATGCTGGCACCGCGTCTGTTCCAGCAGTTTGAAATTGAGACCGGTAAATCCACCTGGCTGCTGGGCCTGGCGGGCATTACCGAAGGGGCGATCCCGATGGCGATTGAAGATCCGCTGCGGGTGATCGGCTCCTTCCTGGTGGGATCGATGGTGACTGGCGCTATCGTCGGTGGCATGGGTATCGGCCTGTCTACACCGGGCGCGGGGATCTTCTCGCTGTTCCTGCTGCATGACAATGGCTTGGGTGGGCTGCTTTCGGCGGCGATCTGGCTGGGTGCGGCGCTGATTGGTACGGTGATTTCCACGCTGGTGCTGATCCTCTGGCGGCGCCAGGCGACCAAGCAGGGCAAATACACCATTGCTCAGCCGCAGTAATTGCGGGTTCGCATTTCCCCCTCACCCTAACCCTCTCCCTCAGGGAGAGGGAACTGAGTCGGTGTTGCGGAGGAAATAGTGTTCCCCCTCTCCTTCGGGCTGTCTCTTGTTCACATCTTGAGGTAGGGGAATGAGTGTTTATTTAGGTCGCTAAACATATTGTGTACACATTGGC
>JBAQHZ010000226.1:0-5073 GCA_049288585.1 Chania sp. | reverse complement strand
CCGCTGTTGGCACGTTCGACGATCGAACCATTACGTGGATATCGGTCCATGAAGATTACCTTTTGCATGTGAACTGAATTTCGGGGAACACCCCTGCCAGTAATAAGCGTATCACAGAAAACGTGACGCGGAACCGGTAAAGGTATTGATTTATACTCGTCATACTTCAAGTTGCATGTGCGTTAGCTGCGCTCGTTCACCCCAGTCACATAGTGATCTATGCTCCTGGGGCTTCACTCCCTTGCCGCCTTCCTGCAACTTGAATTATTTAGAGTATACTTCCGCTGTTGATGCGCGATTTACCAGCGCTTTGCCGCCTGCCGATCGGTATCGCGGGCTTCGACCCAGCGTTCCCCTTGTTCGGTAGCTTCACGCTTCCAGAAAGGTGCGCGGGTTTTCAGGTAATCCATAATGAACTGCGCGGCGTCGAACGCTTGGCTGCGGTGCCCGCTGGTCACGCCGACAAACACAATCTCATCGCCAGGGAACAGATCGCCGACGCGGTGGATCACCGTGACCCGCTGCAACGGCCAACGGGCACGCGCTTCGGCCACAATCTCTGCCAGCGCTTTTTCAGTCATACCGGGATAATGCTCCAGCGACAAGGCGCTGACGCCATCCCCCAGATTATGGTTCCGCACCTTGCCGGTGAAGGTGACTACTGCGCCATCATCGTCACACTGCGCCAACCATTGGTACTCTTCGCCAACGCTGAACGGGGCAGCGCCGACGCGGATACGGGTATTTTCCACGCTTAACCCCCGGTGACCGGCGGGAAGAATGCCACTTCATCACCGGCGCGCAGCGGATGCTCGCTCGCCACCAGCGATTGGTTGACCGCCGTCAGCAGCTTACCCGGCTCCAGCGCCAGCGCCCAACGGTCACCGCGCTCACACAGCGCTTTACGCAGTTCTTCTACCGTAAGGTATTGCGCTGGCACGCTCAGCGAACTGGTACCCACCAGTTCACGCACCTGCGCAAAGAACAGAATATTGATCATAATTCCACCTTGAAATCACCGGACTTGCCACCGCTTTTCGCCAACAGCCGCACCGGGCCGATCACCATGTCCTTCTGCACCGCTTTGCACATATCGTAAATGGTGAGCGCCGCCACCGAAGCGGCGGTCAGCGCTTCCATTTCCACCCCGGTTTTGCCGGTCAGGCGGCAGCAGGTTTCGATACGCACGCGGTTATGTTGCGGTTGCGCCTCAAGCTGCACTTCCACTTTGCTCAGCATCAACGGGTGGCACAGCGGGATCAGTTCCCAAGTGCGTTTCGCCGCCTGAATACCGGCAATGCGCGCGGTAGCAAACACGTCCCCTTTGTGATGGCTGCCGTCGATAATCATCGCCAGCGTCGTGGCATGCATTTCAACAAAGGCCTCGGCACGTGCTTCACGTACCGTTTCAGCTTTAGCCGAAACATCCACCATATGGGCTTCGCCTGCGGCATTGATATGGGTTAACTGTGTCATAAATTATTTCTTCACATGGGGCAGGAAGTTGCACGGGCGATGACGCGCATCCAATTGCTCTTCAATAATGCGTTCCCAAGCGGTACGGCAAGCGCGGGTGGAACCCGGCATGGCGAAGATCACCGTCCGATTGGCAATACCGGCAAGAGCACGCGACTGAATGGTCGCGGTGCCAATCTCTTCAAACGACACCATGCGGAACAGTTCGCCAAACCCTTCCACTTCGCGGTCAAACAGCGGCAATAAGGCTTCGGGCGTGTTATCTCCGGCGGTAAAGCCGGTGCCACCGTTGATTAACACCGCCTGCACGCTATCGCTGGCAATCCATGCGGAAACCTGCGCACGGATCTGGTAAATATTGTCTTTAACGATGGCGCGTGCCACCACCTGATGCCCGGCTTCTTGTGCCGCTTCCTGCAAATATTGGCCGGAGGTATCTTCCGCTTCGCCGCGGCTGTCCGAGACGGTCAAAATGGCAATCTTTGCCGGAATAAATTCGCTGCTGGTCTGGCTCATAGCTAAATATGCTCCCCTAGTGTGGATACCCTGTAGATTTCAAGTTACAGCTAGGCGGCAAATTCGTTAATCAGCCACCGATAAACGACAAGTTCTGCGTGATCCCGCTATTGCCCTGATGCAAGAAATGCGTCTGCTTTTTGCTGCGCAATCCGCCCTGAATGCGCATTTTCAGATCTTCGAGCTGAGCGTCATCCGCCAGCAGATCGCGCAGGGTAATACCCTGTTCACCAAACAGGCACAGGTGCAGATTGCCAATGGCGGAAACCCGCAGCCGGTTGCAGCTGGCACAGAAATCTTTCTCGTAAGGCATGATCAGCCCAATCTCACCCTGATAGTCCGGGTGGCTGAACACTTGCGCCGGGCCATCGCTGTAGCCACGCGCCAAACGTTGCCAACCCTGCTGTTCCAGTTGCTGGCGGATCACGTTGCCAGAAACATGGTGCTTGCGGAACAGTTCACTGCCTTCGCCGGTTTCCATCAGTTCAATAAAACGCAGTTGGATCGGGCGATCCTTGATCCAATGAAGAAAACTGGCCAGTTGCTGGTGGTTAACGTCACGCATCAGCACCACGTTGACTTTGACCTTGCGGTAACCGGCAGCAAAAGCAGCGTCGATGCCTGCCATCACTTGGCTAAATTTGTCCTGCCCGGTGATGGCATGAAACTGGCGTGGATCGAGGCTGTCGACGCTGACGTTAATCGCCGTGAGGCCAGCATCGCGCCAGCGGGCCACGTCACGCGCCAGGCGGTAACCATTGGTGGTCACCGCCAGCGTGCGGATTGCCGGGTTTTCGCGCACGGCGGCGACGATCTCGGTAAAGTCGCGGCGCAACGAGGGCTCGCCGCCGGTCAGGCGTACTTTTTCAGTACCCAGTTCAGCAAACGCGCGGCTGACGCGGCGGATTTCGTCCAGCGAGAGAAAGGTTTTGGGGCTGCCGCTCGGTTTATAGCCATCCGGCAGACAATAGGTGCAACGAAAGTTACACACGTCGGTGATCGACAGGCGCAAGTAATAGAACTTGCGCTCAAAAGCATCAATGAGTTGCGGTACCATAACACCTTCCAAATACGGGAGATGCGAGCGTTTCCACTCTGCACCCTGGTGGCTGACTTCGCCACGGCCCAGGTACCTTATCGTTCCTGTGGAATAACGTAGGCACAAAGGCTAGGAGTTTGGATTTCAATCCCGATTACCTGAGGTAACCCGAATGAAACCGTGGTTTTCAGCAGAATTCTAGCGCGAAACAAATGCGATAGCCAACGCGCAATTACGCTATATAATTTTATATACAGCGTTTTTACGGATCCAAATCTGGTTAACCATAGTAAACACCTATTACGCAGGCGAATTGACCAGAATCACGCAAACCACACTCTTTTTCGCGTTTTCTCGTTAAATCCGCTACTTTATGCAGGCAGTCAACGCCCAGTGTATTAAGGAATTTTATGCGTAATCGAACCCTCGCCGATCTCGATCGGGTGGTGGCATTAGGTGGTGGTCATGGTCTTGGCCGCGTGATGTCGTCTCTGTCGTCTTTAGGATCCCGTTTAACCGGTATTATCACCACAACCGATAATGGGGGCTCTACCGGCCGTATCCGCCGTTCCGAAGGAGGTATCGCCTGGGGTGATACGCGTAATTGCCTGAATCAGCTGATTACCGAACCCAGCGTGGCTTCTGCGATGTTTGAATACCGTTTTAGCGGTAATGGTGAACTGGCCGGGCATAATCTGGGCAATCTGATGCTGAAAGCGCTGGATCATCTCAGCGTGCGCCCGTTGGAGGCGATCAATCTGGTACGCAACCTGTTGAAAGTCGAGGCGGCGCTGATCCCGATGTCGGAACAGCCGGTGGACCTGGAAGCGCACGATCATGAAGGCAATCAGATTTACGGCGAAGTGAATATCGACCAACTGGCAACTATGCCGCAAGAGCTGATGCTTTACCCGAATGTGCGTACCACGCGTGAAGCAGTGGATGCCATTGCGCAAGCTGAACTGATCCTGATTGGGCCAGGCAGTTTCCTCACCAGCCTGATGCCGCTGCTACTGCTTGACGATCTGACTCAAGCCCTGCGCCGCAGCAGTGCCAGCATGATCTATATCGGTAACCTGGGGCGTGAGCTGAGCGTTGCTGCCGCAGCACTGACGCTCAAACAAAAACTGGAACTGATGGAAGAGAGAATCGGCCGGAAAATGATTGATGCGGTGGTGGTTGGCCCGCATATCAACACGGACGAAATGCACGATCGCATCGTGGTAAAACAACCGCTGGAAGCCGCCGATATCCCTTACCGCCACGATCGCCAGTTACTGCGTCTGGCGCTCGATCAGGCACTGGTGCAACTGGCTACCCGTACTTAGATCAGTCCTTGCCACGGTGCCACGGGCTATCGCTGACGGTGTCGATATAGAGATCTTCCACCTGCTTGCGCGCCCACGGCGTGCGGCGCAAAAACTTCAGGCTGGACTTGATGCTCGGATCGCTGCTGAAACAGTTGATACGGATGCGTTCAGCCAGCCCGCTCCAGCCATACTGTTCCACCAACTTGTTCAGTAATTGTTCCAGCGTAATACCGTGTAGCGGATCTTTTGATGGATGTGCAGTCATGCTCGGCAACTCATATCAATAATTGGGGCGCATACCTTAATCAGCAAACGCCCACGCGGCAAGGAGTTTATACCCTTCGCCTTCCTCGTTAGCACAGTTATGAAATCGCAATAAACTGCTCGCGCAGTTGATGAATTTCGTCGCGTATGGCGGCGGCCTGCTCGAACTCCAGGTTTTGGGCATGGGAATACATTTGGCCTTCCAACTCGCGGATTTTCTGATCCAACGCTTTTGGCGTGAGGTGTTTGTACTGCGCGGCGCTTTCTGCCGCCTTGCCTCTGCCTTTGTGCTTGCTACGCGAACTCGGGTTCCCCAGTTGCATAATATCGGCCACTTTCTTGTTCAGGCCTTTAGGGACAATGCCGTTGGCTTCGTTATGCGCCTGCTGCTTGGCGCGGCGGCGTTCGGTTTCACCTATCGCCTTGGCCATGGAATCGGTAATTCTGTCGCCGTACAGAATCGCCTTG
>JBAQHZ010000225.1:0-3758 GCA_049288585.1 Chania sp. | reverse complement strand
ATATAGGATAGGATCGTTTTCTCGCCGGTACGAATTTCAACGTTGGCGATCATGCCGGGAATGATCGGGAACGTTTTGTTTTTAACATGCAAGGCGGCCTGGTTAGTCCGCACATACACGCGGTAATAGGTTGAATCCCCGCGGCCAGAACGGGCTTTCTCTTCATCCACCAGGGTGTCGGAACTGATATGCTCCACCACGCCGCTCAACCCACCGTAAATGGCATAGTCGTACGCGGTGATTTTGACCGTGGCGGGTAAACCCGGGTGAATAAAGGCCACGTCGGCCGGTTTAACCTGGGCTTCGACCAGCAGGTTATCTTCCAGCGGAATAATCGTCATGATTTCCGCCCCCTGCTGGATCACCCCGCCCCGGGTGGTGGTGCGGATGTTGTTGACCGTGCCGCGCACCGGGGCAACAATCGTGGTGCGCTGCATCACGTCTTCGCGGCCGCGCAGGATTTCCTCCGCCTGAGCGAGCTCTGACTCCAGCTTGTTCAGTTCACTGTTGGCATCAGAGCGGAAACGGTTGGTGCGTTCAGCAATCTGCAACTGGAACTCATTCGCCTGCCTGCGCAGGCGCAGGATTTCCACCTCCGACACCAGCCCTTTTTTGGCCAGGGGCGCAGAAAGCTGTACTTCGTTTTCCGCCAGCGACAGGCTTTTCTTCAGCGCATCCACACTCTCATTCAGGGTTCTCAGTTGGGCGCTGTAAGCCTGGGTTTCGTCATTCACGATACTGGGCACCGCCAGCACCTCGGGCGGAAACACCAGCGGCGTATTGTAAGATTGTGCCCGCAGGCGTGCGATAGACGCCTTGAGCCCCAGGACTTTCGACAAGGATTCGCCGTAGCTGGAGCCGGCACGGGTCGGATCCATCTTCAACAGCACCTGCCCTTTCTCAACAATATCCCCCTCGCGTACATTCAGTTCTTCGAGAATACCGCCCTCCAGGCTCTGGATAACCTGTTCACGGCTGGCGGGAATAATCTTCCCGTCGCCACGGGTAATCTCCTCCACTCGGGCAATATGCGCCCACACCAGAGCCACTACCACCACCAGTGCGATGGTGTAGAGCATGATCATGCTGAACGGCGTCTTTTGTGAAATTAACGCAGCCTGCAGATCGTTCATAAACCGCAGGTCTTCAGATTCTATTTTTCCGCTGGGCTGATTATCTTTTTTATGCTTATTTTTTTTCTGGGGTTCAATTCTGTCTGCCGCATTCACTGTAATTGTCTTTGCCTCGGTCTCTTCTATTCTCAAACTCTTTTTACTGCTGCTGTCAGCATCATCAGAGGTGGCTAATATCACGTCATCCTTGCTCATCGATTGTTCCTTGTTGGCAGATACCCAGCACTTTCCAGGATGCAAGAGCCGGAGCTACCTGCATCCTGAAACAGAGGGGGGTATTGCTGATTGTTGCCGCCTGCTTGCGATTAATGTGGCTGATTCAGTTGGGTCACTTTCGCGCCATTCTTCTGGCCGTTGGCACTCAGCATGGCAATGACCTGATCTTTCGGGCCGTCGGCCATAACGTGCCCGTCATCCAGGACAATCAGACGGTCAAAAATATTCAGCACGGACATCCGGTGCGTCACAATCACCAGCGTTTGCCCTTCAATGGCTTTTTGCAGCTGGCGAATAAACAGGGTTTCCGTCATCGCATCCATGGAGCTGGTCGGTTCGTCCATCAACAGCACTTTCGGCCGCAACAGCAGACAACGTGCCAGGGCAACCAGCTGTTTCTGCCCACCGGACAGCGCGTTACCCATTTCCCCAACCGGCATGTCATAGCCCAGCGGATGTTTGGCCGCGATACGATCCAACCCGGTCATCTGGGCGACGCGCAGGAACTCTTCCGTGCTGGCGCTCGGCTTGCCGATCGTCACGTTGAAGCGCAAGGTGCCGCTGAACAACCGGCAATCCTGCCCGACATACCCGACCGCCGCGCGCCAGTCCGCCGGATCGACCTGGGTTGCATCCACACCGTCAATCGAGATCTGGCCGCTGCGTTGCTGATAAATCCGCGCCATCACCCGCAACAGCGTTGACTTGCCGCTGCCGATGCTGCCGATAATCGCTACACGCTCACCGGCCTTGATGGTGATATTGATATTATCCAGGATCGACGGCGGCACCATCATGCCGGGCACCGCGTAAGCAAACGCCACCTTCTTCAAGCGCAGGTTGCCGTCAAATTTCGGGGTCGGCAGGTAGTTGATCGCCGGATCGCGTTCTGTCGGCAGATCCATCAACTGATTCAGTGACTTCAACGCCGTTTTGGCATGTTGATAGCGCAATGCCAGCCCAACCACCGCCGCCAGCGGTGCTAGTGAACGGCCGGACAGGATAACCACCCCGATCATCGACCCCATGGTGAGCTCACCCGCATGGATCAGATAGACACCAAACACCACGATCACCACGGTGCACACCTGTTGCATAAAGGTGACAAAGTTCGAGGTCAGCGCCGAAAGGTAACGGGTTTTCATCGAGGAAGCAGCCGCCAGCGCGCTGATATCGTCCCAGCGTTTTTGCATCACGCCTTCCCCCTGAGCCGCCTTCAGCGCCTCCATCCCTTCAATGGACTCGATCAACATCCCCTGTTTCTGCGAGATTTCACGGATGTTTTCACCCATATAACGGCTGAGCGGCCATTGGATGATGACGCTGACCAGCAAGATAATCGGCACCGCCGCCAGCGGCACTATCGCCAGTTGCCCACCGATCATGTAGATAACGAACATGAACAAGATACAGAACGGCAGATCTGACAGCGTCGACAGCGTGGCCGAGGTGGCAAAATCACGCACGGCCTCGAAATCACGCAGCTGGTTGGCGAAGGTCCCCGTCGATTGCGGTTTGCTCTCCATACGCATCGCCATCACCTGACGGAACAGTTTTGCCCCGACAATCAGGTCAGCCTTTTTACCCGCCACATCAATCAGATAGGTACGAACCTGTCGGGAAGTGAATTCGAACACAATGGCAATCAGCACCCCAATCGCCAATGACCACAAGGTGACGTAAGCCTGGGTCGGGATGACGCGATCGTAGACGTTCATGGTGAAAAAGGTGCTGGCCAGCGTCAGGATGTTGGCCAGCAGTGCCGCCGTGGCGGCACTGTAGAAATAGTGCCGATAGCGCCACAGCGTAGAGAACAGCCAGTGACCTTCACGATTAGCCTGCGGCAGAATGTCATCATCCAGCCGCGCATCCAGTTTAGGCTTGGGGCTTGCCACCATGGCATAGCCCGTGGTTGACAACTCCGCCTGCGGAATGCTGATGATGCCGCCACTTTCAGGTACCACCACCTGATACCCGTAGTTGCCGCGTTTACCGGTTCGCGCGGCGACAATGCAGTAAGACCCGTCGGCGCGAGCAACCACTAATGGGAAGAGATAAGAGGAGATATTGGCCAGATCGCGTTTGATCCAACCGGCAGCGATACCGATCTGGTCCAGCATGCGCAGCGCCAGTTCAGGCTCTAACTTATCGCCACGGGGTAATCCGGCATACAGCACTTCTTTACTGGCCAGCTTGTTGTAGTGTTGACACAACCATTCAACGGCCCACAGCAATGAATCTTTGCCATGGTCTTCTATATAGTCAAACTCTCGCGACTGAATCGCCGGAGCCTCAGGAATCTCCGGTAACTCTGAAGACACCGACAATTGTTCACTCATATTCTTTCCCTGGTTTTACTTAAAGACTGTGATTTAGCATCCAAGCTAAACATTAGATATATCTTAACAC